>JAVBOE010000105.1:0-5194 GCA_031550925.1 Bacteroidales bacterium
GACATCGAGTTAGTAGCTGTTGATTTGACATCGGAGTACATGAGTATTGATTCAGAGCACCAGCTTTTCAGGATCCTTCCATCCCATCTGCGGGAACGGATTGAACGCAGCGTTTACAACCGAAGGAAGCGAAGGCTGTTCAACTACAAGGAACAGCTTCGGAGGAAGCTGGCAGCACTCATCACATCGGATAGGGATTACTACATTGTAGACAGCATGCCGCTGGAAGTCTGCAAGCTAAGCCGTAGCTCAAGAAGCTCCATTTGCAAAGAAGCTTACCAAACATCCCCCAATAAAGGCTACTGTGCCACGCAAAAGCTGTTCTACTATGGCTACAAGCTGCATGCAGTCTGTACCGTTGATGGTGTTTTCTCGGATTTTGAGCTGACAAAAGCGTCTGTTCATGACATCCACTATTTGAAAGACATCAAGCTTACGCACAGCCATTGCACCATTCTGGGAGACAAAGGCTATCTGAATGCCAGCTACCAGCTGGATTTATTTGAGTCGAAGCAAATCAAGCTGGAAGTACCTATGGATTTTACCCATCTCAAGGTCAACACACATGGGGATTCACGTTTTTGATAACAGCGGAGGAAGCATTAGAAATATAATTTCGGAAGCTAGTATTAGAGCGTCCCTACCGCCAGACGCAGAACAGTTTAATGAGGTAGTTTTTACGCCCAGCTCTTTTAGTACAGGTACAACATAGCAAGCGTATACCCATGCGACCGGAACAAGTATGTAAAGTTTTAGCGTATAGAAAGGAGCGAAATGATGTTTTGGATGAGCTGGAGTTCTCTGTATTCATTCAGCCGTTGTATGAGAAAGTAATGGGAATTACTGCCCAAAAGACACGCTTTATTGCTGCTGTGAATGATATAGCACAAGTTACCCCATTAGACAAGGGTGAGATTTTAGACCTTTATGCGCTATCGGATGATGAGAAGCTTAGGTTTTCTGAGCTGCTGGTGGAGGCTGCTCTAAAACTTGTAGAAATATTAAGCCCATACTCAGAGGACAAAGAAGAGCCTGTTGGTGTAGAAAATGATAAGGTGGTATTTAAGGCATTTAATCCTTTTTTGTTGATTCCGAAGAATGCTTTGTACCTTATTGCTCAGAATCTGAAACAGGCATTAACTTACTATATATTGAGTTCTTGGTATAGCCTAGCCAACTTGAAGCAGGAAGCGATGGAATGGGGATATAAATATGAAGAGGAACTTATCAAGCTTATAGGGAATCTTTCAAAGCGGATGGTAAAACCTGTAATCTCACACCGAATTTTGGGATGAGTTTAATTACTGATTTATGGACACAGTACACCAACCAGTACACCAAAAAAATAGCGATGTTGTAATCGTTTGATTTTCAACATCGCTTTTGTGTATTCTGCGGTCCGGACGGGACTCGAACCCGCGACCCCGTGCGTGACAGGCACGTATTCTAACCAACTGAACTACCGAACCAGAATAGTGGTGCAAAAGTAGAGCATTTTTTTTAATCTGCAATACTATTGCTGAAATTTATTTGAAAAAGCTGAAGTTCACACCTCCGTAGTGTCTTCTATCAACAAAGTGGTCGTCTTTAGAAAAGTCGTTGCTATCAGAGTGTTCTATAATAAGCACTCCGTTTTTGTTGAGCAAATTCCGAGTAAAAACTATGTTAGGAATCAGTTCTAAGTTGTCGAACGCATAGGGAGGATCGGCAAAAATAATATCGTAGGTGGCCTTACAAAAGTCTAAGAACTTAAAGGCATCGTTGCGAATAACATGTAGCTGATCGAGCTCTAGCTCTCTTGCCATACGCTTAATAAACGCTACGTGCTGCGAGTTAATCTCAACCGCATCAATAGCCGGACAGCCGCGCGAGGCAAACTCGTAGCTTATTCCGCCGGTGCCGGAGAAGAGGTCTAGTACTTTTATTTCTTCAAAATCGTAGCTGTTGGCAAGTATGTTAAACAGACTTTCTTTTGCAAAATCGGTTGTAGGACGCGCGCTAAATCCGGCAGGAGGCGATATCTGCTTACCTCTGTATTTACCGCTTATTATTCGCATTGGTGTAGGTTTAGCAGTAGGTGGTTTTTTGTAATATGTTCGCTGGCAATAGGTAGAGCAACATCGCCGCTAAACGATAGCTTCGAGAAGTTAGCTTCTAGCAGCTGCTTAAGCTCATGGCTAACATTGCCCGATATAAGCGTTGGTAGAAAGAACGGGTCGATGTACTGCTGCTTTGCGACAAAAGCCATATAGTATAGCACATCGGTTGCGTTACTTACGCTGAACGAGTTGTAGAAAATAAGCTTACCTTCCGAGCATAGCGTAATATCTACTGTCTTACTGCTTATATTAACGGTCATCAGCCTCCGGTCTTTACTTTGCCTAAGCGCGTACTCGATAAGAGGTATGCACTGGTTAAAAAAGCGAATGTTATGATGGTAGGTATATAGCTGAGATGTAAAAGTATTTGGTATCGCAAATACGGCAACCGCTTTTGCCTCTTCTGATATTTTATAGTTTACCTCGTCCATTTCATCTAACGGATAGGCAAAGTTTAGAAAGGTAGAGAGGGTTTCTTTGCCATAGAAAGAAGATGGGATTATCGTATTTTTCCGAGAGAGGTATATGCAGCTACATGATGCGAAAGGTTGCGATAACCAGCCGATTTTATTATAAATAGCCTTTATTTTTTCGGGGATTAGCTCCTGCGATCCGCTGAAATCGGCGGGTACATGCCTAAGTACAACATGCTTTTTTTGTACAGAGTCGTACACGCAAAAAGAAAATCCATCCAAGTCAACTTGAATGGATAATCTGTACTGTAGTGTCTTTTTCGTGCTAAAACTTTTGTCTATAAAGTTCAGCATGACCATATGGTTTTTGATTACTCCCAGTTACCTGCGTTATTGTTAGGTTGGATAATATCGCCCACTTTTAATCCGGGGAAACGATCCATCTTCTTTTGCTTATCGTTTAAGTTAACGATTTCTTGCACATCCAAACCTGAAAGGAATACCTCGTTAGCTACAGTAGCTTGGAATAAAGGAACTGCGATTTTTGATGGAGTTATGTACGTTACCGTATCCATTTTAAACGGAACGTTAGCCCAAGGAACGATACCTAGCTGGTTAATATCAAAATTCTGCCTGTGGTTGAAAACAGTGTCTTTTACCGGAATAGTAATAGTATCACGCTTTACTCTTCCTTCGGCAACTGCTAAAGAGTCATCCATAGAGCCAATTTGTCTAACAACTCTAATTTTCTCGTTGTTGTAAAAATGAATAAGAGAGTCAAAGCTTCCGGCAAAATGTCCTTTTACTGTTTTATATTGAACTTGTATGGTACGAATATCTTTTAGCTTTTCTACCACAACATCTTTTCTTTTGTTATATTCTCTTGTAAAGGTAATTGGTGTCATAATGCTAGTAGTCAGAATATAAGCAAGAACTACTATAACAACAAGCAAAACAAGTTGGATTATTCTTTTCATCACGCGGTTTTTTAATATTTGAGTTCGACTGCAAACTTAAAAAATAAAATGATAGAGATTACAGCTTTATCGATATTTTTGTGAGATTATTAGTCGCTAAGAAAAAGCTAAATTTGTATGTTTCTGATATGCAAAGATATACAAATTCATCTTTTTGGCGCATTTTTAGCCCAAGATTTGGCTTGGTAATTTTAAGGAAGTGTTTGGGTATAAGTGAAAGTATAAAATAAGTTGAGGCTATGGAATCATCCTTTTTGCAATATATTCTGCCGTTCGCGATACTACTTTTTTCGTTCTTGTTCTCATCGGGGATTCCGAAAATATATATTTTCACACTACCGCTTATGGCGTTGGCGCTCCTTTGGTGTTACCCGGATTGGGTGGTTGTACAGGTCGCTATATGGGTAATTTGGATAGCATATACTTGGGGTAATTGGCGCATTGTTGCTTTTTCGTCGAACGGAATACAAGTAAGGGGTGCGTTGCTTATTGTGTTGATTGTCCTGTCCGTTGTGGTTGGGTGGTTGCTCACCCGCCAGCTGGATTTTTCTAAGCATGAATGGTGGAAAATGGTCGGGATAAATGTTGGGTTCGGATTTCTTGTGTATGGTTTTCTATATCAGTTCGTGCGGGAGGTGATCGTGCCGCTATGCGTGAAAAACCGAATCCCGATCACATCACCTTTGGCAGACTATTATAAAGCTCCTGGTGGATATGCCGATTCAAAGGTTTGGCACAGTTACATCAAATTCGAGGGTGATCCAACTCATTACGACACAGGGCTGCTGTCGTTTGGGCGATATCGGCGAAAAGTGGGGGTGTCGTATTCATACATCAAATATGAATGCCTGTTCGGATTCAGCTACATCACTCAGGTAAGACAGCTGTCGGATACCTCCGGAAAACAGTCGGCTTGGGACATTTCACCTCAGACTCGCACACAGCGGAAGGTAGAGCGGTTTATCGTGATTTTCACCCTGATCATCATAGCCTTTGGTGCAATTGTGGTTGGTCTGGCGGTGTTGCTGAGCTGAATAAATCTCACCTACGGGTGACTCTCTAACCCTTTCTTTAGCTGGATATAGCTATGTTTCAAGAATGAAACAGCAACACAAACTACAAGCAGCTGCTAGGATTTTCTTACTTTCCGGCACAGAAAGAGTAAATTTCTAGAAAGTGTTGCCTTATTCATTTTTCCATAGACGAGGTGTTTAGTGGATGTAGATGATTAGAGAGAAAAAATATGTATATGGTTCCAAAATATTGCTTACTTTTGGTATGAACTATTTGATACTATTGCACCGCAAAACGCTGTAATAAGAACAGTTCCCAAATCTTAGAAACTCCGTAAAAGTGTTTATTCCTTAGGTAGTTAAATCAAGCTGCAAATAGTCAAAATAGAAAATGCTAGAACGACATATACTTGGTTTGCTACTCAATCGGTTGGGATTTGAGCCTACTTCGGGACAGCTGACTCTTTTTAAAGAGCTGGCGGAATACGTTGTAAGCTTTACCGATAGCCGTATTTTTCTTGTAAACGGCTATGCTGGTACAGGAAAAACATCGGTTATAGGGTCTTTAGTAGGTGTGCTAAAAGAGATGAAACAAAGCGTTGTGTTGCTTGCACCTACTGGCAGAGCAGCGAAGGTGCTTTCGGGCTATGCTCAGGTGCCTGCTTTTACCATTCACAAAAAAATATACCGAC
>JAVBOE010000091.1:0-4614 GCA_031550925.1 Bacteroidales bacterium
TTAAAAGAAAAAAAACAATATTAAACACACGTTAACAGAGTTTAACACCTAGTGCCAAAGAATAAAATAACACCGCAGAGTATCTTTTATAAATAATTTATTACTATATTTTTATTGACCACAAAAAATATTGTTTTCCTACAAAAAATGCTGTAGAAAGTTGCTTGTGATTAAAATTTTTGCTGTATAATTGCAAAAAAATCATTTACCAATGAGCAACACCACCAAGAAGAATGCAATTCCTAAAAAACGTCTGGTTGTCAGCTATAAGAATCTGCAGCCAGAAGTTCTTGAGCTAGTTAAAGAAAAGTATCCGAAAGGTTATTCAGATTATGTTATTAAAGTAGATAAAGGTAACGGAGAGTTCTTTTATGCTATTACGCTTGATACAGATGATACTTCGTACCTTATTAAAGTCGATGTTAAGATCGATATGAACACAGATGAGGTAGAAAAAGACCTGTTTGGATCAGATAACAGTGATGGTGAAGATTTCACCGAATCTGAGGATGCTGCTGAATTTGCTGAAGAAGCAGAAGACGAATAGACCTACTTAACTAGTCAATGCCTTGCTTCGATAAGCTCCGAAAATCGCTGCTTATTCGAGGCATTTTTATTTTATATAGACTCCAAGATTTAAAGACGATAACTTAAAGATATTTATTTAAAATCAAAGTATTATCTCACTTATAAAGGTAATTATTTATTGTAATTTATATAGTTTCCCTCCTACTTATCTTCATCCAAAATTGCCAACCGTAACATATTTAAAGCTACTGCAGACGAGCGTGTTATGATCTGTTCTCTTCCATTAGAAAACACCTGCTTTTGGCTAATAACTTTTGTTGGAGTGGCAATAGCAATCCAAACCGTGCCAACAGGTTTTTCAGTAGTTCCGCCATCTGGACCTGCAACGCCCGATGTTGCTATGGCATAATCGGTTTGCAGTGCTTCTTTCACACCTTTTGCCATTTCTTCTACCACTTGCTGGCTAACAGCACCATACTTCATTAATGATTCTTCCGATACGCCCAGCTGCTGTTGTTTCACGCTATTTGCATACGAAACAATCGAGCCTTTATAGTAAGCCGAGCTGCCGGGTATACGAGTAATTAGCGATGCTATTTTACCTCCTGTACAAGATTCTGCTGTAGATAGCGTTTGGTTATTTGTTTTCAGTAGCTTACCAATAGTCGATTCTAAGGTTTCTTCGTCCCAACCATATATGCTATTGTCTAAAAGAGGCTCAAGCTTTTTAAACTCATTTTCAATCTCTTTTGCCAGCTGTTCCAGCTTACCACCATACGCCGATAACCTAAGCCGCACACCAGTTTCAGGGCTGGGAAGATATGCCAGCTTAAGATATTTCGGTAGCCCATCTTCCCACTCTGCAATTCGTTCGGCTAACATAGACTCCGGTATTCCGTACGTTAGCATCGTTTTATGAACGATGTTATCTATAGAATATTTTTTTTGCAGCATGGGTATAACATCCTGCATAATCCCTTTCATTTCGTAAGGAACGCCGGGCATTGCAACCAATACTTTGCCGTTCTGCTCGAACCACATACCCGGAGCCGTACCCATCTTGTTAAGAATGGGTGTACAGCCTTCCGGAAGATCTGCCTGCTTACGGTTTAGCTCGCCTATTACAACATTTCTTTTAGCTAGTAGCGCTTTCAGATTATCTAATGATGGTTGATGCGTAAACCAACCCTTACAGCCAAAATAGTCGGCTAAAACATGCTTGGTAATATCGTCTTTTGTTGGTCCTAAACCTCCGGTTGTCAACACAATATCGCTATTGGATAAGCTATTGGATATAGCCGTTTCTATCTCTTCGCGAAAATCGGCAATAGTATGCATTTGCCTTACATTAATACCATGCTGGTTCAACAACGTTGCCATCCATGCGGCATTTGTATTTACAACCTGCCCAATAAGTAGCTCATCGCCTATGCTAATTATATCTGCCTTTATCATCAACCGCCAATTATTAATTATAAATTATTAACTATTAATTATTTAGTATAGTATATATCCCGCTACCCCTGCCAGTACAATCAGCAAAATAGGGCTTGTTTTAAACCGCAATGCCGCAATAAAGGCAACAGCAAACAGAATTATACTTTTGTAATCAATAAATGTAGATGTATTTACCAGCATAATTGCAGCAGCAGCAATTAGCCCAACTACAGCAGGTTTCAGCCCCGACATTACATAACCGACATACTTATTATCTCTGAATTTCAAGAAGAAACGACAAATAATAAGCATGATAATGATTGAAGGTAAGCTGACAGCCACTGTTGCAACAACAGAACCCCACACGCTTTGGGTAGCTGTATATCCAATATAAGTTGCGCTGTTTATAGCTATTGGTCCCGGTGTCATTTGTGATATGGCCACAATATCTGTAAACTCCGCTGCCGAAACCCACTCGTGCACCTCTACCACCTCACTTTGAATTAGCGACAGCATGGCGTAGCCTCCGCCAAAGCCAAAAAGACCTACTTTAAAAAATGATATAAATAGCTGCCAGTATATCATTATCGTTTAGCGTTTTGTGAGTACATACTACTAAGAACTCCGACTACTCCAGCTGCTATCATTACAATAATTGGAGATACGTTTAGCAAACAAATTACAAGAGTCGCGGTAATAGCTATAACTAGCGGTTTAAATTTTAAGCCTGCTTTTATAAGCATGTTACAGGCAGGTACTGCAATTAAAGCCACAACTACCGGGCGTATTCCCTTAAAAATCCGCTCAATAACTTCGTTGTTTTTCATAGCTGTACTGAAAAACAACGCAATAAGAAGTATAATAATAAAGGATGGTAAAATTGCTCCAAGCGTTGACACCATGCTGCACTTCCATCCTTTCAGCTTATAACCAACAAAAACAGCAGTATTAATAGCTATAGGTCCCGGAGCCGACTGCGCTAATGCCAGCATTTCCGCAAACTCCTCTCCATCAACCCATTTCTTTTTATTAACAACTTCAGCTTCGATAAGAGGAATCATGGCATAGCCTCCACCTATAGTGAAAGCCCCGATTTTAAAGAAAGCCCAGAATATTTCGAAATAGATACGCATTACAACTATTTGGCTAACAATCTATTAATGCGTTTAACAAACGAAGGGCCTTGGTAAATAAACCCTGTGTATAGCTGAATAAGGCTGGCACCCGCTTTCAGCATATTAAGAGCATCGTTTTCTGTCATAATACCACCAACGCCGATTATGGGTAGCCTACCGTCTGTTTTTTTGCTAATGTAGCTTACCATCTCTAAAGAGCGCTTTGTAAGAGGCGCTCCGCTAAGTCCGCCATTACCTATTTCAGCTGCTTTCTGAGGATCTATGCCTTCGCGTGATGTTGTTGTATTAGTGGCAACTATGCCATCTATACCCAGCGACATTCCTACTTCAAGCTGCTCATCAACCTGCTCAAAGGTCAAATCCGGCGAAAACTTGATGAGAACAGGCTTATAAACATTTTGGGCTTTTCTATGCTCCATTAGAGGTTGCAAGATGGCGCCTATCGAATCTTTATTCTGCAGCTTACATAAATCGGTAACATTCGGACAGCTGATGTTAACAGTGAAGTAATCTACGTAAGGGTACAATTTTTCAAAAGAATATGCGTAATCTTTAGGCGCATCATCGTTAGCGGTAGCTGTATTTTTGCCTATATTTCCACCAATAATCAACCCCTTGCGCTGTTTCAGCTTAGAGAGCTTTGCAACCATGCTATCAACACCTTTGCTGTTGAAACCCATACGGTTAATGACAGCCTTATTTTTAGGCAACCGAAAACAACGAGGCTTGGGATTGCCGGGCTGAGGCTGTGGCGTTACCGTTCCTATTTCAATAAAGCTGAACCCAAAGTTGGATAGTTGGTTAATAATTGCCCCATCTTTATCAAAGCCGGCAGCAAAACCAACCGGATTAGAGAAAGGTAAGCCAAAAACTTCTCGCTGTAAGCCGGGTGTATTTCGCTTATATAAGCCACGTATAATACTACTACAGAATGGTATATACTTACTTACCTTTAGTAGCCAAACGGTAAAATGATGTATGGTTTCGGGGGGGAAGAGGAATAGTATCGGACGAATCAGCTTATACATAAAGCGAATTTTTATGCAAAGTTACAAAAAGAAATAGTATCACGATATGCGATATGAGATATGAGATAAAGATGAGAAAATTACAACTTTACTATTATTAGCTTAGGTTCGATGTAAGAGGGTAATCAATCTTTTTCGCTTAACACTTAACCACTAACCATTAACGTTACTATCAAACACCTCAAAGCTGCCATCGGTATAACATAAAAGTATGCGCAGCAGCTTTTTGCCTGATTGCGCCACAAGCTTCTGCGGTTCTGTAGCTACCTGTGTTTGAGCAATATTATGTGCGGCTGTTTTACCTTGCTCCTCTGTGGTTGCTTTATTTACAGGCTCGTCTTTAGGCTTGTCTGTATTTTCGATTGTAGGAACGTTAAACAAGGACGGCATGTGCGATTCTTTATACATGTGCCCTTTACCCAGTATTAGCCAGTCGGAATTCAGCTCGGGGTATTTAATCAGCATCTTCTCGATAAAGTCAAACC
>JAVBOE010000032.1:0-36239 GCA_031550925.1 Bacteroidales bacterium
GCACTTCCAGAAAGTCCCCTTTAGGGGATTTAGGGGCAATGGGAGGCCTTCTTTAGGCGATTATATTTTTATTCTTTGCTCTTTTGTCCTTGTTCTTTTGTCTTTATATCTTTTGTCCATATTTTTAATTATCACTTGCAAACCATTCCGCATACGATGTAGCAGTTTCGTGTAAGCGCAGGCTGAACAGCTGAACATGTTGGGGAAGATATATCTGCAATATTTCTGCAAAAGCAACAACCATATTTTCGCAAGTAGGTTGATAATCGGTAAGCATAATATTTCCGTATTCTTTTTGTAAAGCATCGACTAGCTTTGCGTCTTTTCGTAGCACCAAAGCGTGGTCGAACTTATCTACAATATGCTTATTTACTATTTGCTTAAGCTCGCTAAAATCCATAACCATTCCGTAGGTAGAGTCTTTTGTATTGTTATTCGGCTCGCCTAAAACGGTAACGTATAGAATATACGAATGACCATGCACATGTTTACATTTTCCGTTGTAATCTTCGAGCGCATGCGCCATCTCGAAACGAAACTCCTTAGTAACCCTAATTTTTGCCATTTATGAGATAAATAAAAACAAATATACGGTTTTGCTATAGTAATTCCTACCTACTAGAACAGATTTTGCTACACTGGTTTTAGCAGATGTTGTTGTATGTTAGCTGTTTGTGATAAACATAGGCAACCTTTATTTGTTTACGATTAAGTCTCTATTAAATCTATTGTAAAGCATGATAAAAAGAGCAGGGATTGTATATCTTTGCCGAAATTTTGAGAAAAATTTAATACATAAAACAAATATAGTGTTATGAAGAAAACAAAAATTACTGTAGTTGGAGCCGGAAACGTAGGAGCAACTTGTGCAAACGTTATGGTTCAAAAAGAGTTGGCAGACGAAATCGTATTGCTTGACGTTAAGGAAGGTTTTGCGGAAGGCAAGGCGTTAGATATTATGCAAACTGCAACTTTACTTGATTTTGATATTAAAGTTACAGGAACTACTGGCGACTATGCTAAAACAGCTGGTTCTGATGTAGTTGTTATCACTTCTGGCATTCCTCGTAAGCCTGGTATGACTCGTGAAGAGCTTATCGGAACAAACGCTGGTATTGTTAAAGATGTTGCTCAGAATATTCTTAAGTATTCTCCCGAGGCAGTTATCGTTGTTATCGCTAACCCTATGGATACGATGACTTACCTTACCGCTAAGATAACGGGTCTTCCTAAGAATCGCGTTATCGGTATGGGTGGTATTCTAGACAGCTCACGCTTTAAATGCTACTTGAGCCAAGCGCTTAACGTTCCTGCAAACGATCTTCAAGGAACAGTTATCGGTGGTCATGGCGATACTACTATGATTCCTCTTACCCGTTTTGCAACTTACATGGGTATGCCGGTATCAGAGTTAATGGACAAGGCTACTCTTGATAAGGTTGCTGCCGACACTATGGTTGGTGGCGCTACTCTTACTAAGCTATTGGGTACTTCTGCATGGTATGCGCCGGGTGCTGCCGGAGCTGCATTGGTTGAGTCTATTGTTCGCGACCAAAAGAAGATTTTTCCTTGCTGCGTAGAGCTTAACGGCGAATATGGACAAAAGGATATCTGCATGGGTGTTCCTGTTGTTATTGGTAAAGGCGGTTGGGAAAAAATCGTTGACTACAAGCTGAACGCCGAAGAGCAAGCAGCATTCAATAAGAGTGCGGATGCTGTTCGTAACATGAACGATGTACTTAAAGAGCTTAAGGTTCTTTAATCGCAAATAGCATTAATTTATAGAAGAGCTGTCCGAAAGGATGGCTCTTTTTATTTTATAGACTGGGAGGCTTAAAGACAAAAAAGCACGTCATTTCGAACGTTGTGAGAATCTCCTCATTAGCCGCAAGCTGTTGATTGACGTATGCTGCAAAAGTCCCCTTTAGGGGATTTAGGGGTAAAGCGCAGTGCGTTATTGAGCAGCACTGCTACTTCTCAGGAGATTTCTCACTACGTTCAAAATGACGCGCTGAGTCTTATTCTTTTGCCCCTAAGTCTATTGGTCTTTAAGTCTTCTAGTCCATAAGTCTTTATTCTTTTTGCTATCTTTAGCCCGAAATATTATAGATACAATGGACACTTCGACCTTAATTACTCTTATAGCTATGGTAATGTATGTAGCGGCTCTGGTCTTTACCATCATCACCATTGTTGTAGATACATCCAACTCGGCAAAATCGTTGGGGTATATTCTTGTTATTATAGTTATTCCGGTAGTTGGTATGGCGCTATACTACTCGATTGGAATAAACTATCGGAAACGGAAGCTATACCGCAAGAAGCTGATAGAGGATAACGATTTGTTCAAGATTATTCGTCGGCATGTAGTCGATGTTACGGAGCAACAGATTCATCATAACCCTCAGCTGATAGACGAAAAAGAAGGGGTGGTCAGGATGCTGCTAAAAGATAATATTTCGCCATTAGCACCGGCGGTTGATGTAAAGCTATTGATTAATGGCGGAGAAAAGTTCGATGAGTTGCTACAAGCGCTGGAAGAGGCAAAAGAGCACATCCATATTCAATATTACATTTTTGTTGACGATGAGATAGGAAATAAGATAAAAGATATTCTTATCAGAAAAGCCGAAGAAGGAGTTAAGGTTCGTTTTATTATGGACGATTTTGGTAGTCATGGTCTGCATAAACGAATGCTTAGCGAGTTTGAGAAAAGTAAGGTAGAGGTTGCTGTTTTTTATAAAATAAGGCTGTATGCTTTGGCCAATAGGCTGAACTATCGCAACCACCGTAAAATTGTTGTAATAGATGGTAACATTGGCTTTGTTGGTGGTATTAATGTTGAAGATAAGTATATAAATAACGGAAAGTTTAAGCTTTTCTGGCGCGATACCCATTTAAGAATAAAGGGCGGAGCATCAGTATTAATGCTGCAAGCAACATTTATCCGTGATTGGAACTTCTGTTCTAAAAATAAAATAGAGCTCGATTTGCGCTACTTCTCCACCGAGATGGGCAAAGGTCATAAGCATTTGGTGCAAGTAGCATCAAGTGGTCCGGACAGCTCTCGGCCGAGCATTATGCTTTCTACTCTTGGTATTATTACGGCAAGTAAAAAAAGGCTTTATATTACCACACCGTATTTTATACCCAGCGAGTCTATTGTAGATGCTATAGTGTATGCAGCCCTTAGCGGTGTTGATGTTCGCATGTTAGTTCCGGGTATATCGGATAGTAAGATTGTCAACTCAGCATCATCGTCATACTATGGGCGACTACTTAAGGCAGGTGTTAAGATTTATCGCTATCAGAAAGGCTTTGTGCATGCGAAAACAATCGTATCGGATGATACGCTGGCTGTTGTGGGTTCCGCCAATATGGATATTCGCAGCTTTGACTTAAACTTTGAGGTAACTGCGCTTGTTTTTAGCCGCGAGATCAACAATGAACTTTTCGAAAACTTTATGAAAGATATAGAAGACAGCGAAGAGCTGCACGAAAAAGAATGGCTACAACGCAGCTGGTTTAAGCAATTTGGTAATGCGCTGGCTAGACTTGTTTCGCCGCTGCTGTAAAGAAGCCCTCCCCAACCCTCTCAAAGGGAAGTAGTACTGAAAAGAAAACATCATTTCGAGCAAAGCGAGAAATCTCCTGAAAAGTGGTAGTGTCGCTCAATAACCTACTACGCTTTACCCCTAAATCCCCTAAAAGGGGACTTTCCTGAGGCGCAGGTTTTAAGTCCCCTTTAGGGGATTTAGGGGGTAATGATTGCGAAATGACGAGTTTTTATTCTCTATGCCTTTGTTCTATCGTCTATAGCTCTACATCATACTCCATACGAGCCTTTATTCCGGGCTGGGTAATGCTGTTTATAATGTATGAGTATTTGCTGAAAACCTTTGTAAGCTCGCGTTGTACACCACTTTGTACTTCCGAAGATAATAGGGTATTTAGGATTTCTTCAAGCTGGCTTTTTCTTATTGGCAGCTCAACAATACGATAGTCCGATATGTTTGCGCGATCGGCAGCAACCGCAACAGCTTCTTTTAATCCGCCAAAATCGTCTATAAGCCCGTTTTCGTACGCATTAACACCACTCCACACACGACCTTGACCAATATTATCGACATCCTCTTTCGTCATGGTTCTGCTATTCGAAACCTTTGTAATAAACTTGTCATAAACATCCTCTACCATTTCTTGCATAAACTCTTTTTCGGTGTTGTTTAATGGTCGATAAATGGAAGTCAGGAAGTCAGAATTTTTGTTGGTGTTAACCACATCAACTCTAATACCGGTGTATTCTTCCATCCCTTTTTTGATATTCGGAACCATACCAAACACACCAATAGAACCGGTTAGCGTTGTATGGTTGGCAATAATAACGCTTGCCGGAGTAGAGATCCAGTATCCGCCCGATGCCGCTACCGAACCCATAGATACAACTACCGGCTTTTCTTTTGCTGTAAGCTCCAGCTCGCGAGCAATAATTTCTGATGCCTGAGCATCTCCTCCCGGAGAGTTTACGCGAAAAACAATTGCCTTAACTTTTTCGTCATAGCGGGCTCTTTTAATTGCTTTGGAAATATAGTCTGAAGAAACATCTGTGCTGCTTTCGCCCATAATAATTTCGCCAGATGCGTAGATAATAGCAATACGGTCTTTGCTGGCAGAAGCATTTTGCGATAGCTTTAAATAGTCGGAGAAAAGTACAACGTTAAGCTTTTGCTCCGATTCAACATTCATTAGTCCGCACAGCTCGCTAATAACTTCATCTTTATACATAGCGCCATCTATAAGCTTATGCTTAATCGCCGACTGGGCGTCTCTTGAGAGAACGTTATCAATAATGTTGTTAAGCTCTTCAACGTTTATATTACGCGATTTGCCAATCTCTTTTACAAGATAGCTCCAAATAGAACCCGTGTAGGCAAGTATTTGTTCGCGATTTTCGGGGCTGATCTCTTTATTTACAAAAGGTTCTATGGCACTTTTAAATTTTCCGTGGCGGATAACCTGCATTTCAACACCCAGCTTTTCCAGCGTTTTGGTAAATATCATTACTTGGGGAGACATGCCCGTAAGCATAGCACGGCCATAAGGATTCAGATACACTTTATCTGCAACTGTTGCGAAGTAGTAGTTGCCTTGAGAGTAGTTGTCGGCGTAAGCAATGACAAATTTTCCCGACAGCTTAAACTCTTCAAGCGCGCGGCGTATCTCTTCCGTAGCCGATAAACTTATCGACATATTGCTTAAATCCATGTATATTCCTTTAATGTTAGCATCGACTGCCGCATGCTCAAGTGTTTCCAGCACGTTAAGCAAACGGTAAGGTGCTGGAGATACAGATAGCGTAAAAGGGTCGATATTGGTGGCGCCATTGTTGAAATCGACTACCGGCACGTCAAACGAAATTTTAAGCACAGAGTTCTTTTCTACCTCAATCGGGCTTTCCGACATCAGCGATCCTACTAAGACAACAAAGAAAAGTATATATAACCCAACGGCTACAAATGCGCCAATAAAAGAAGCGAGTAAGTATTTAAAGAATTTTTTCATATCGTAAAGTTTAAGAAGTTGTCTAAAAATGTTTTGGCTAAGTTACTTAGAAAAAAATGTCTGTACAAGAGTAATTTGCACAGACATTAATATAAAATAAATGAATTGCAAGAGTCTAGCCTTCAATAGCCTTTACGCCCGGAAGCACTGTACCTTCCATATACTCAAGTAAAGCACCGCCTCCGGTGGATACGTAGCTTACTTTATCTGCAAGGCCAAACTGATTGATAGCAGCAACAGAGTCGCCTCCTCCTATAAGAGAATATGCTCCTTTTGTTGTGGCTTCTGCTACTATTTTTGCTATTTCTTGTGTACCATGTGCAAACTTTGGCATTTCGAACACTCCCACAGGACCATTCCATAGTATGGTCTTCGAATTCATTATAACTTCCTTCCAGCGGATAATGGTTTTTTCGCCAATATCCATGCCGCTCCAACCATCCGGAATTTGGTCGATAGAAACATCTTGTATGTTTGCATCGTTATCAAATTTATCGGCAATAATGGCATCTACCGGAAGGTAAATTTTCACGTTTTTCTTTTCGGCTTCGGCTAAAATTTCTTTTGCAAGGTCTAGAAAATCGTCTTCGTGTATCGAAGAACCGATTTTTCCACCAAGAACCTTAACAAAGGTAAAACTCATGCCACCCGCGATAATCAGGTTATCTACCTTATCAAGCAGCCTTTTTATAATGGTAATCTTAGAAGAAATTTTCGAGCCGCCAAGTATAGCCGTAAATGGACGTTCGGGTGCTTCCATAACCTTGTTCACAGCATTCAGTTCTCCTTCCATTACGTAGCCGAACATCTTATCTTTAGGGAAATTTTCGGCAATAAGGGCGGTTGATGCATGGGCGCGGTGAGCCGTACCAAAAGCATCGTTTATGTAGCAGTCGGCGTAGCTGGCCAAACAATCAACAAACTTTTTTTGTTTCTCTTTCACTACAGCTTTTGCCGCCTTCTTTTCTTCGTCGGTTGCGGTTTCGGGTAACCTTGGCTTTCCCTCTTCCTCTTCGTAGAAACGTAAATTTTCCAGAAGCAGTACCTCTCCGGGTTTCAGCTCTTTCGACAGCTCAGCTGCTTTTTCGCCCATACAATCGGGAGCAAATTTTACCGGAACGCCCACTAACTTCTCTAGTGTAGGTATAATGTGACGAAGAGAGAACTTATCGGCGGGACCTTCGGGGCGACCAAGATGAGACATCAGAATTACAGACCCTCCGCCTTTAAGTACTTTTTTAATAGTAGGAATGGCTGCGCGAATGCGTGTGTCGTCGGTTACTTCAAACTTCTTGTTCATCGGAACGTTAAAGTCAACACGGATAATAGCTCTTTTTCCGTTGAAGTTGTAAGAGTCGATGTGTTGTTGCATGTTTCTGGAGATT
Source organism: Bacteroidales bacterium (assembly GCA_031550925.1). GTDB lineage: Bacteria > Bacteroidota > Bacteroidia > Bacteroidales > UBA932 > JAIRNF01. Next base: position 6,948 of record JAVBOE010000032.1, read on the forward strand.
TGCGAATACCTTTTCAGCGTTTGGGGTATTCAGATTTATTATTTACTCGTTAATTCAAAACAAAGGTAAAAAAATTGCCTGTACGATATTACAGGCAAAACAAAAAACATGGGCGAAATGTTGAACGATTTCTTAGTATTTTGCCTATTGCTGATGGGTAAGCGTTACATAGTTTTCTTGTACTACCTCTGCCGTAATTGCCGAAAGTATTTCTTTTTTCAGAACGCTAAGTAGCTTTTGCCTACCTCCGTCTTTATTGCTGATAAGGCTTATTTCTCTTGCCGGAACGGGGGCAACAAAAGGACGCAAATTGTTGCGATCAACCTCCGATAAACACTGGGTTGCCAGCTTTGGGATAAATGTGAGCCCGCCATGTAAATCAACCATTCGTTTAAGCGTTTCGATACTTCCTGCCTGATAGTTAAAGCGGCTGGATACGGAACCGTTCGTTGCGATTGAGCAGAAATTTACCAGCTGGTCGCGTAGGCAGTGCCCATCTTCAAGTAACCAAATGCTGTTTCCGGCAATGTCGTCTATCGTTAATCGAGGAAGTTGATACAGCTCTTCTTTGGGAGAGACGTAAACTAAAAACTCTTCAATATAGAGCAGCTCTTCGTTAAAACCTGTTTCGTTAATGGGAGTGGAAAGGATAGCAGCATCCAGCTCTCCATGACGAATCATGCGGAGCATGTTTCCGGTTTTTATTTCATCAACATGTAACCTTATGGTAGGATATTTTTCCAAGAACGATTTCAGGAATAGTGGCAGAAGATAAGGTGCGATGGTAGGGATAATGCCTAGCTTCAGTTCTCCTTCAAGCGAGCCTTTCATCTCCGAAACCTGTTCGCGTAACCGCTGATATTCGCCAAGTATCTTACGGGCTTGCCAAACAATCTTTTCGCCCTCTTTTGTCGGAACAACAGGCTTCCGGTTACGGTCGAAAATTTTAAACCCAATTTCATCCTCCAGCTTCTGTATTTGCATGCTTAAGGTGGGTTGGGTAACAAAGCAGCTATCGGCTGCGGTCTGGAAATGTCGCCATGTATCGACGGCAACAATATATTCTAGCTGTTGTATGCTTGCGTTCATAGTGGATGCAAGGTACAAAAAAGTATTGACTTTTTAATAAATGAGCTAAAAACGAAGGTCTTTTATCTGATAATCAAAAAATCATGTCGTTTAACAAACTTTTTACGTTGTTGTGCGTTTAGAAGAACTGCTAACAGCAAGGTTGCTAGAAGTAGAATTAATTATTAGATAGTATTTTACACCTTTTGTAAGGAGCTTTATTTAATTAAAAGAAGTACATAATGAAAAAGAGATATTTTTTAACAATAATAGGAATATTTTTGGCGGTTTTAAGTAATGCTAAGAATAGCTCCTTAGAGGAAGTAGAAACCTTAGCCGGAAAGGCTTTTTTGTATTGTTTCGCAACTGTGGAGCATAATAAAACATTAACCGGATTACTTTCTAAATCACCAACAAATACTTTTTGCGAAGGATCAACCTTAAATTCTCCTATAAACTCCTTTGCTAAGTTTGATAATAAAGATGTTCACTATAACATGGCTGTCTTAGATATTCGGAACGAGCCAGTTATTATTTCTATTCCCGAAATAAAAGGTCGCTATTACAATGTGCAAATGGTAGATATGTACACAAATTGTATAGAGCATATCAGCGTTAGAGCCAATGGCGAAGAGACGGGAAATTTTTTAATAGTGCGTACGGATTGGAAAGGTAATGTGCCCAGTAATGTTACTAAGGTAATAAAATCATCGGCAACAGTTCTTCTCGCATTCAATCGTACTCAGGTTTTTCATGAAGAGGATGCGGAAGCAAAGATTATACACAGCAAATATAAAGTAGTACCGCTAAGTGAATTTTTAGGAGTAGCAAGTCCTATAAAAGAGTCGCTTAAGTGGGACTTTCCTGATTTTGATCCAAAAAGTGGTAGTATAGAAGAATATTTTAACTTGTTTAATCAGCTAATAGCTTATCAAATACTATCACCCGAAGAAAAAAAGCTGCTTAAAGAGTTTAGTAAAGTAGGAATAGCTGTGGGAAAAGAATTTAAAAAATCGGATTTTACACCTGAAGTATGGACTGCTATAGAAACCGGAGCCACTAAGGCAAGAGAAAAGCTAAGAGGTACCGCAACCGATTTTAGCGATACTATCTACGGATGGGTCTATGCGTTGGATTACAGCGGACGCTTTGGCGATAACTATCATGCGCGGGCCGAAATGGCGTGGAGATATATGTATGCCGATATGTGGGAAGAATCTCTGCATTATTACTCTTTTATAGATAGCCATCGTGATACGCTGAGCGGCGAAGATAAATATGTACTAATGTTTTCGCAGAAGTTTATACCCCAAGCAAAACATTTTTGGTCGCTAACAATATATAAAGCAGATGGCCAGCTGTGTGATAATGAGCTTAACCGACACTCGTTGAACAGTGCACATTCGCCAATAAAATACAATGAAGACGGCTCTTTTGTACTGTATATCCAAAAAGATAATCCCGGAGAAGAAAACGTTTCAAACTGGCTTCCGGCACCGGATGATAAATTTGTTCTTGTTTTTAGAGCTTACGGAGGAGATTTGAAGTTTAAGCCGGTACCACCTGTTGTAAGAACAAATCAAAAAAAGACTAAAGATCCTAATGCAATTAATATAGCATTAAACGAGTAAATAGTTCAAACTGTTAGCTTGCCCCGAAAGTCCCCTTTAGGGGATTTAGGGGCAAAAACAAGTTAATTAGACCTTCCAACAGCGACTAAATGCAGCTTATTTTATTCATAATGGAGTAATTAGAATTGAATTTTATAGCTGATGTTCGGTATCACCATTGCTTCTCTTTCTTCGTCAACTGCATGCGTAATATAGTTGTAGCTATGTCCGTAGAAATCTTTATAGCCGTTGGCGTTAATAACTTTTATGGCAAACTCGTGAGCAGCATGCTTGCGATTTATCTTATAGCTTATGGTAAAATTACTGACAAACGAAGGCGACACCTGCTTGCTAAATGCGTTGTACTCGTCGTAAACAACATCTTGCTTTATTGCCGATTCGGTCTCGTTTACAGGTGAGTATCGATTTCCTCCTTGGTACGAAAGGCGTAGGTTTACGTTAAAGATATTTTGCCTGGTACGGCCAACCATCCACTCTTTGCCGATAAGAAAGTTGAAAAGAAAGTTACGGTTAAAGCGGGTATCATACCATTCTCCGTCTCCTGCTTTATAGCGCGAGTTAAACAAAGAACCTGTAAACATGAAGTAGTATCCGCGCGACATAAATTTTTCAAACGTAACATCAATGCCATAGTTGATACCCTTTCCGGTGTTTTCGAATTTGTCTTTGATAAACCATTCGCTCTCTAGGTTTATTAGCGAAAACGTGCTGTCGGCAATAACGGGTATATTAAACAGCTGCTGAATGTAGGGCTCTACACGCAGATGGTAGTCGTTGCCAATGTTCCAGTCGTAAGATAAAACAAGATGATGCGAGCGCGTAAAATCCATATCTCTGTTCAGCTCTTCTCCTGTTTCAGAGCGAATAAAGTAGTAGTTTAGCAGCTCTAGTCGGCTATGCAAGCCGTATGCAAGGCTTATTGCCTGGTTGTTTGTAAAAGAATAGCCTAAGCTTACTCTTGGCTCAATGCTGTAATGTTGGTTCAGTGTAAAAAGTTGCCCGTATATGCCAAGGTTAAGCAGCCACTTGTCCGAAAGGTTTATAGAAGAGTTGCTATATGCAGATAGTAGCGTACTAAATCCGCTTTCGTTGTTAATAGTATGTGGTGGAGTTCCCAGTGGGTCGGCATTTTTAAGCAGCATATCGTACATGAGTCCGGTAACAATAACTCCGCTTCTGTTGGTATGCCTTGTCCCGAATTTCTTATTGATATAAGACGATAGAACAAAATTCCAGTTAGTGTTTTTTGCAACCGACTCCGACTCCAGCTGCCGCAAATCGTTTAGATGATTAATATAGGCATCAAGGCGGCTAACAGTTGCGGCAAGCGTTGTTTTCATATACGAGCTGCTGCTTAACGAAATGCGATGAGCCAACCCGACAGCACCCATATACTGCTTTATCAGCTGCTCTTTCCTGTCGTAGCTATACTCCCATTTGGTCGAATCGGTTTCGGCATCCTGCCCCGAGCGGTCTATAAGTCCAATACCCCAAAAAGAAAATGTTCCAACTTTCCTTGTCGGAACGTTCAGCTTAAAAGACAAGTCTTGATAGCGAATACCATCGGCTCCTTCGGGAAGGAACGAGGCAAGAAGCGCAAGCGTAGAATACCTGTAGTTAAACAGATACGAAGATTCGCCTCCTTTTTTGAATGGCCCTTCGGATGCAATATCTATACCTATTGCGCCTACCTGAACGGTGTTTTCATTCTGCTGGTTGTTGCCGTTTCGGAGCTTAATATCAAACACACCGGAGATAGCATTGCCATATTCGGCAGGAAAAGCTCCGGTAAAAAAATCAGAATTACCAACAACTTGACTGCTTAAAGCGGTAAGTCCGCCGCCGCCAAAGACGGTAACATCGGCAAAGTGGTTGGGGTTGGGTATTTCGATATCTTCTAAACGCCACTGCAAAGACTTTGGGGCATTTCCTCTAACAACAATACCATTATTACCAACATTGCTGGCTACACCGGCAAAAGAAGATGCTAAACGTGCCGGATCATCAAACCCACCGGCATATCTGCTTGCCTCTTCCATGCTTAGCATTCTTGCGCTTACGGTTGCCATCTTGTTTAGCGGCTGGGCTTTGTTTATTTTTTGCTTTATGGTAGCAGCGTCCAGCTGCATAGCGTTTTCTTGTAAAGAAACATCCAACACTATTTCTTTTGCGGAGGTAACAAGCACCTCGCGAATTACAGTAGATTCGTATCCAACATATGATATTTGTACATCATAGCGCCCAACAGGAATATTTTTTAAGGCAAACTCACCCGAATTATCAGTTGTGGCTGTTATTGCGGGATTGGTGTTGAGCAGTACAACAGAGCAAAACGGAAGCGGCGTGTGTGATGCTTCGTCTCGTATTGTACCACGAATATTTTGAACGGATTGCTGTCCCAACAGAATTAAAGGAAAGAGAATAATAAAAAGAAGGCTAACGAATTTTTTCATTTTTTGAACGATTAGAGATTAGTGGCTGATTATGTGTTAATACAGATACTAGACAACCAACATTAACCTTACCACTACTGCCGATACATTTTTTCTTTCTATTTTTGCTACCCAATATATTTACAGGCATGTACAGCTACCTTATAGATACACATACCCATCTTTTTGCCGAAGAATTTTCTGCGGATATCGCAGAGGTTATAAAACGGGCGGAAGAAGCGGGTGTGAAGCAATTTATACTTCCGGCAATAGATAGCGAATCGTTTGAGGATATGATGCAGCTGGCAAAACGTTATCCTGCTAAATGTTATCCAACTATTGGTTTGCACCCTACATCAGTTAATGCCGATTACGAAAAAGAGCTGAATTTTGTAGAGCAGCAACTGAAAGCGAACACTTTTGTAGCGATAGGAGAGATTGGAATTGATTGTTACTGGTCGCTGGAATTTATTGAACAGCAACGATACATATTTCGCGAACAGCTGCAGCTGGCGATAGCGTATGATCTTCCTATTATCATTCATTCGCGTAATTCTTTCGAAGAAATCTTTGCTATTGTGCAAGAGTTTAAGGGGCAGCTGAGAGGAATATTCCACAGCTTTTCGGGGACGGTTGAGGATTACCATACTATAAAGAGTCTGGGAAACTTTAAGGTAGGCATAGGTGGTGTGCTTACGTTTAAAAATTCAAATCTGCTTAAAATAGTAGAGCATATACCAATAGAAGATATTGTCTTAGAAACAGACTCGCCATACCTTGCACCTGTACCATATAGAGGTAAGCGGAACGAAAGTGCTTACCTGCGGTTAGTTGCTGAACGCCTATCAGAGCTAAAAGATATGACGTTGGAGACAATTATGGATAAAACAACAGAAAACGCACAGTCAATTTTTTCACTAAACATATAACAAAGGCTGTTTTTCTTATCTTTACGCATTATTTGTTTTTATGGAGAAAACCATTCTTATAATATATACCGGTGGAACTATTGGTATGAAACAAGATCCCGAAACGGGGGCATTAGTTCCATTTAACTTTGAGCAAATAAAAGATGAGGTTCCGGAGCTTAAGAAGTTTAAGTTCAGGATTGATACCATTTCATTTAATCCGCTAATAGACTCGTCCGACATTCAACCCGATTTCTGGGTAAGGCTGGTACAGTTGATTAAAGAAAATTACAACGACTATAATGGCTTTGTAATACTGCATGGAACCGATACCATGTCATATACAGCATCGGCGCTCAGCTTTATGCTGCAAAACCTTTCGAAACCTGTAATACTTACTGGTAGTCAGCTGCCAATAGGTATGCTACGTACTGATGGAAAAGAAAATTTAATTTCTGCCATCGAAATAGCAGCAGATACTAAAAATAATGTACCTATAGTTCAGGAAGTTTGTGTATTTTTTCAGAATATACTTTTCCGTGGTAACCGCACCATTAAGTATAATGCTGAAAACTTTAACGCTTTTCGCTCCGAAAACTTTCCTCCTTTAGCCGAAGCAGGAGTAACAATTCGTTATAACTATACAGAGTTAAGCAAGCACTATACTCTTAATAATAAGAGGTTAGAAACATATACCGATCTGGATACCAATGTAGTAGTGCTTAAGCTGTTTCCGGGCATACAGCCACAGGTACTTGAAGGGATATTTGCCATAAAAGGATTGAAAGCTGTTGTACTTGAAACATTTGGGGCAGGTAACGCATCTACGGGAGAGTGGTTTACGAGTAGGATAAGAGATGCTGTAAACAAAGGTATTATTGTTTTAAACGTAACTCAGTGTCCGGCCGGTCGTGTAGAGATGGATTTATATGATACTGGTATTCAGCTAAAAAAAACAGGAGTTTGCAGCGGTTACGATTTAACGGTAGAGGCTGCAATTGCTAAGCTGATGTATCTGCTAGGGCGTTATGAGGATACTGATGAAGTGAAAAAAATGTTAGATATACCTATTAGTGGAGAATTTTCTCTTGAATAGGTCGATTATCAAAAAAGAATTACTAATTTGCGCCCTTAAATTAACATCAGATGACCACTTTTTTAGGAGAAAAGGGGCGATATGCGGTGCTGGGTCTTATTTATGAGGCTGCAGCCCAAGTTTAAGAAGAGTTTAAAGACCATATTTATACATCTGATACTTAGAAAAGAAACAAACAATTAAATAATAAAGAGAATCCGTTAAACCAATTAAATTCCAAACAAGCCATGAAAAAGCTTTTTATGTTTTTAGCAGTATTCGGTATTTTAACCATATCTGCCAGTAATTTACTAGCACAAGACCAAACTGGTGCAACTACTGAACAGGTAGCAGAAACAGTTCCTATGCACCAACAGCTTAAGATGCAGTTTATTGATGGGGGTCCTGAGTTTATGACTTCAATCGTATTGTGTCTTATTTTAGGTTTGGCACTTGTAATCGAAAGAATTATTTACTTAAACCTTGCAACTACCAACACTAAAAAGCTACTTGCTGAAATTGAAGATGCTCTTGCAAATGGTGGTCCTGAGGCTGCAAAAGAAGTTTGCCGTAATACTCGTGGTCCAGTAGCTAGCATTTTTTACCAAGGTTTAGACCGTGCAAGCGAAGGTATTGACATGGTTGAAAAATCAGTTGTTTCATACGGTTCAGTGCAAATGGGCTTGTTAGAAAAGAACCTTTCTTGGATCAGCTTATTTATTGCTGTTGCTCCTTCATTAGGATTCTTAGGAACAGTAATCGGGATGGTTATCGCGTTCGACGATATCCAAAAAGCAGGTGATATTTCTCCAAACGTTGTTGCAGGAGGTATGAAGGTGGCTCTTATCACTACAGTAGCCGGTCTTATTGTTGCTATTATCCTTCAGTTCTTCTACAACTATCTTCTTACTAAGATTGAGTCTTTAGTTAACACAATGGAAGATGCATCAATCTCTCTAGTAGATATGTTGGTTAAGTACAACATTAAAAAGTAATTAGAAATGTCAAAAAAGATATCAAATACAATATCACTTGTTCTGATGCTTATTGGGGTAGCCTTTGGTATTTATACCTTTGTTGCTACCAGCCAATCAGACGATAAGATAGCTCAAGCAGCAGCTATAGATCCAATATTTATTTGGATGTATATTCTTGTTGCTGTTGCTATTCTAGCGCTTATAATCGTTCCTCTTCCATATATGCTCAAGAATCCTAAAACAATGGTAAAGTTTGGGGCAGGAATCGTATTGCTTGGTGCTGTACTATTGGTGGCATATGTGCTTTCATCAAATGCATCATTACCTTTTATTGGTACTCCTGCGGAAGTTACCGAGAAGAACTCTTGGACCACATGGGCTGATGTTAACATTATATCAATGTATATTATGACAGTACTTGCTATTGTGGCTATCTTACTGTCAAGCCTAAAGGGACTATTTAGTAAGTAAAAAGAATAGCTTAATAACAAACGCATAAAATGGCAAAATCAAAGAAAGGAATGCCCGAACTGAATGGGGCCGGAATGTCAGACATATCGTTTCTATTGCTGTCGTTCTTCCTCATGACGTCCAATATGGACCAGACATCGGGTTTACAACGTCGTTTGCCGCCAATGCCTCCTGAAGATATCGTAGATAAAGATAAACCTATAGTTAAAGAGCGTAACGTATATCAGGTTAAAATTAACCAGTGGGATGCGCTCTTAGCCGGAGGTAAGCCGATGGATTTAAGTATGTTGAGAGAAGAGGTTAAGAGCTTTATTCTTAATCCAACAAATAATCCTAATATGTCTGAAAAGGAAGAAAAGGAATTTGGTGGACGTAAGTATATGGTATCATCCGGAGTAGTTTCTCTTCAAAATGATAGAGGTACCAGCTATGAAATGTACATTAAAGTACAGAATGAGCTAGTGGCGGCATTTAATGAGCTGCGTAATGATTTTTCTCGTCAAGAATTTGGCGGAAAAGTTTATGATCAGCTGACTGAAGATGAGCAAAACATGGTTAGAGATGTAATTCCTCAGAGTATTTCTGAGGCTAATCCTAAGGATGTTAGCGCGGCTAATACAAGAACTGCAAGAAGAAGGAGGTAGTACGATGGCAAAAATTAAAAAAGATAAAAAAAGGACAGTTGCAGGTTACTCAAGTGCCTCAATGTCCGACATCGTGTTCATGCTTCTGTTCTTCTTTATGGTAACTACAAGCATGCGTCAGCACGAAGTGTTGGTTCAGGTAAGACTACCTGAAGCAAGCGAAGCAACGAAGCTGGAGAGAAAAGACCTTACAAGCTACATTTATGTGGGTACTCCAAGTCGCTCTATGCAAGCACAATTCGGAACAGATGCTCGTATTCAGCTAAACGATTCGTATAAAACCGTTGACGATATTCGCGACTTTATTGCTTCTCAACGTGAGCTTCTCAACGAGTATGACAGACAGTTTATGACTATTTCGCTGAAGATTGACTCTGATGTTCGTATGGGTATCGTTACTGATATCAAGCAGGAGTTAAGAAGAACTAGTGCGCTTAAGATTATGTACTCTGCAAGAAAGCTTGACAGATCTACAGGAATGTAATTAAGTGGCTATATATTTAAAAAGAGAGGTTTAACGACCTCTCTTTTTTTATTTGCAAAAATCCGATACTCTAACGGTTTGATTTTTTTCTTCCTTTCTTCGGTCTCTCATTTCGTAGGATTACAAAGTTTTCTGCACCTTCTTCTGTAATCATGCTAAAGTCAATTTGCTTGCGTTCCATGTTGGCGCGTAATACTTTTATTCTCACTTTATCGCCAAGGGTATAGCGCTTATGGCTTGAGCGACCTACCATGCTGTACTCTTCTTCATCAAAGTAGTAGTAATCGTCTTTCATTTCACGAACAGAGACCATACCTTCTACCATGGTTTCGGTTAGCTCTACATAGATTCCCCACTCGGTAACGCCGGAGATAACACCATCAAACTCTTGGCCTATCTTATCTTGCATAAACTCTACCATCTTATACTTGATGGATGCGCGCTCTGCTTCGGCGGCTTTAATCTCCATTGCAGACGAATGCTTGCATTGCTGTTCGTAGTACTCTTTATCGGCAGATTTTTCTTCTTTCAGGTATCGCTCAAGTAGTCGATGCACCATCATATCGGGATAGCGTCGAATGGGCGATGTAAAGTGCGTATAGAACGGAAATGCCAAACCGTAATGCCCGATATTATCGGTAGAGTAGCGGGCTTTTGCCATAGAGCGTACAGCAAGTGTTTCTATTAGGTTAGCTTCAGGTTTTCCTTGTACTTCTTTCAGCAGCCTATTCAGCTCTTTCGAGATATCTTTTTCTTTTTTTGGTTCCAGCTTATACCCAAACTTGGTAATAAACTGGCGGAAGCTGTTAAACTTATCCTCATTAGGTTTTTCGTGAATACGATAGACAAAGGTTTTTGCCTTCTTGTTGCCGCTTGTTCTGCCGACAAATTCTGCAACCTTTCTATTGGCAAGCAGCATAAACTCCTCAATCAGCTGGTTCGATTCTTTGAACTCTTTAAAATAAACGCTCAGTGGTTTTCCGTTTTCATCTATCTCAAAGCGGGGTTCTTCGCGCTCGAAATTTACCGAACCGCTTGCAAAACGTTTGGTGCGTAACTGTTGAGCCAGCTTGTTAAGTGTTAGCACTTCGTCTTTAAAATCGCCTTCGCCTGTTTCTATTATCTCTTGTGCTTCTTCGTAGGTAAAACGCCGTTTCGAAAGGATAACCGTTCTGCCTATCCATTGCTTTGTAATAGTAGCTTTCTCGTCCAGCTCGAATACAGCAGAGAAGCATAACTTTTCTTCATCAGGGCGGAGTGAGCAAATATAGTTTGATAATCGCTCAGGAAGCATCGGAACGGTACGATCTACAAGGTATATAGAAGTTGCGCGTTGCGAACCTTCCTTATCAATTTCGGAATTTGGTTTTACGTAGTGCGTAACATCTGCAATGTGTACACCAACTTCCCATGTATTCTCGTTTATTTGACGGATGGATAGCGCATCGTCAAAATCTTTTGCGTCTTTTGGGTCTATTGTAAACGTTGACACTCCTCTAAAATCCCAGCGTTCGGCATAGTCTTCTTTTGTTATCTTGTCGCTGATTTTATTGGCAACTTTGTTCAGCTCTTCGGGAAATTTATAAGGCAGCTCAAACTCCGCTAGAATAGCGTGCATCTCTACATTATTATCCCCTGGAGTTCCCAGCACATCTACTACTTCGCCAACCGGACTTTTCATATTTTTAGTCCAATCGGTAATACGGCCAACAACCTTTTCTCCGTTTTTAGCACCGTTTAAGGCATCAGCAGGAATGAAAATATCATAAGGCATTTGTCGGCTGTCGGGTATAAGAAATCCGAAACGACCATTCATCTCAATGCGCCCTACAAATGTTTGCTTTGATCGCTCAACTATCTCAACCACTTCGCCCTCGGGGCGTCCACGCTTTTTATGGTAAAGATTTACTTTAACCGTATCGCCATGTAGAGCATGGTTAAGGTTATATTGCGATACAAATATATCTTCTTCGCTTTCGTCAGATTCAATATAGGCAAAGCCTTGAGTGGTCATATCAACCACACCGGTTATCAGCTCTTTCTGGTAGCTCTTAGCCAGCTTATACTTACCGCGAGAGCTTTTCTTCAGTATAGCTTGTTCAGTATAATTTTCGAGAGCAGCTAAAACCGCTGCCTTATCTCTGTCGGTAGTAATGCCTAACGCCTTTGCTACCTGTTTGTAGTTCAGCTCTTGTTGTGGGTTAGCCGTAAATACTTCTAGTACGGCTTCGAGGAAGTCTTTCGCGCTTCGTGTTTGTTTCTTTTTACTCATTAATTAGTGTAATCGTTATTGTTTGGAAAGTAAAAGCAGCATCACATATTGTAGTGAAAAAGCTCTTTATGTCGGAAATAAAGCCTAATTTTGTGCCCAATGTGAAGCCCACCCCAACTCTCTCAAAGGGAGGGAGCATCCCCTCTCCCTTTGGGGGAGGTTAGGGAGGGGGCTTTGTCTTTCATCTATTTTAATTAACTATACAAAGGAAACAATAATTTCTGAATGATTGTGCGGTCTAACAATCATTTAATCTGGAGGAAATAAAATGAATAAGAAAGTTTTACTAATGATCCTCGATGGATGGGGGATTGGAAAGCAAGATAAATCTAACGTAATATATTCGGTAGGAAGCCCTAATATCGATGCGTTGATGAAGGAGTATCCGCATGCGCAGCTTCGTACCGATGGCGAAAATGTAGGATTACCTGACGGGCAAATGGGTAACTCAGAAGTAGGACACCTTAACATTGGCGCGGGTCGCATTGTATATCAAGATTTGGTAAAGATAAACATTGCTTGTCGTGATAACAGCATTATCGATAACCCCGAAATTAAAGATGCTTACAGCTATGTAAAGCAAAGCGGCAAGCAGCTACATCTTATGGGGCTTGTGTCTGATGGTGGCGTACACAGCTCGCTCGACCATGTGTTTAAGCTATGCGATATTGCTAAAGAATATGGTATTGAAAAGTGCTACGTTCATTGCTTTATGGATGGACGTGATACCGACCCAAAAAGCGGTAAGGGATATTTAGAGCAGCTGCAAAACCATCAGGCAAAATCTGCCGGAAAGATTGCCAGCGTTATCGGTCGCTACTATGCAATGGATAGGGATAAACGTTGGGAGCGTGTAAAAGAAGCCTACGATTTAATGGTGGAAGGTAAAGGAACACCAGCAGTAAATATACTTGATGCAGTTCAAAAATCATATGACGAAGGTGTTACCGACGAGTTCATCAAACCTATTGTACATGTTGATGATAAAGGAAAACCTTTAGCAACCATTCAACCCAATGATGCGGTTATCTTCTTCAACTTCCGTAACGACCGCGCTCGCGAGCTGACAGCTGTACTTACCCAACAGGATATGCCGGAGCAGGGAATGAAAACTATTCCGTTGCACTACTATACTATGACTCCTTATGATGCCAGCTTCAAAGGGCTTCATATTTTGTTTGATAAGGATAACGTAGAAAACACCATTGGAGAGGTTGTTGCGAAGGCTGGAAAAAATCAGCTGCGTATTGCAGAAACGGAGAAGTATGCGCATGTTACGTTCTTCTTTTCCGGTGGACGTGAAGAGGTTTTCGGGAACGAAGACCGTATTTTGGTTCCGTCACCTAAGGTTGCAACATACGACTTAAAGCCCGAGATGAGCGCCTACGAGGTAAAAGATAAGCTGGCAGAAGCGTTGAAAACACAGAAGTACGACTTTGTCGCGCTTAACTTTGCTAACGGTGATATGGTGGGTCATACAGGCGTTTACGAGGCTATAGAAAAGGCGGTAAAAGCAGTTGACGAATGTGCCGGAGAGTTGGTAAAAGTTGCGCAAGATAACGGTTACTCTGTGGTAATAATTGCCGACCACGGTAATGCCGATAACGCTGTAAACCCCGATGGTTCGCCAAACACAGCACACTCATTAAATCCTGTTCCCATTATTGTGGTAGATAAGGATATAAAGAGCGTTCAGTCAGGAGTGCTGGCGGATGTTGCGCCAACCATACTTAAGCTAATGGGTATTGCTGCCCCAAAAGAAATGACGGGAAAGGTATTGGTATAAGAAAAGTATCAAGATACACGTATCATGTATCACGATATAAGATATGTGTATTGCGATGTATACCTCCTAAATAATAACAGTGTGTTTACCCCTAAATCCCCTAAAGGGGACTTAAAAGAGGCATTTCCAGAAAGTCCCCTTTAGGGGATTTAGGGGTCTTGTGTTGGAGGTAAATGTACCTTTTTCGTGATACTTGCATCTTGATACGTGATACTAAGTTTAAACAATGATAATAGAATTAAACGATAAGTTAATTTCAACCTCAATTTTTGAGGAGTATTTTATTTGCGACCTTGCTGAGTGCGAAGGGGCATGCTGTGTATATGGCGATAGCGGTGCTCCGCTTGAAGAAGGAGAAAAAGAAAAAATAGATAAAGATTTAAAGAAAATACTACCATATCTTAAACCCGAAGGAGTAAAAGCAATAGGAGAACAGGGTACAGCCGTTGTGGACTACGAGGGCGATTTGGTTACTCCGCTTATTAACGGAGAGGAGTGCGCCTACTCTTACTACTCCGAAAACGGTATATGCTTTTGCGGAATAGAGAAAGCATACATAGAAGGAAAGACCAAATTCCGCAAACCTATCTCATGCCATTTATATCCCATACGTACAAAAACGATTGGCGGAAGCATAGCCTTAAACTACGACCAGTGGAGTATTTGTCATTGCGCAAGAGAAAAAGGTAAGCGGGAAAAAGTGTTGGTTTACGAGTTTCTTAAAGAGCCCATTATCCGTAAGTTCGGAAAAAAGTTTTACAAAGAGCTGAAAAAGCTGCACAACGAATTAAAAAACTCTCCATCTTTACAGTAGATTTGAAGTTAATTGTAAGCGTAAAATGTTAACTGAACAGATAATTTAAAGATTTAAATCACGAGTATCTAAACCTTTGAATCAATTCTTTGTTTTTATTATTATAGCCTATTAGTGTAAATCAAAAACAAATACCCATGCTAGAACAAATAGCCAACTACAACGAAGCGGATGCCATAAAGTATATCCATGAGCATATCTCAAAAGATTTGAAAAAGAGATACGATGAAAATACTATCGGTTTTATTCTTGATGTTGTTTACGAGTACTATGAAATACTTGAAGAGGACGAAGAGAGAAAAGATGATGAAACAATAAACTTGGAAGAAATGCTTGCCTTTGTTAACGCAAGTATGGTAGAATCGGATCTTGAAACGTTATCGGAAGAAGAGCTGAAAGAAATTCTTATGGCCGATAACGCTTACATGGATTCTATCGATCCTGATGGTGCTGAAGATGTTGTTAACCTTGATGTAGAAGTTGAGAACATTTATAAAGCTCTACCCGATAACATCCAGAAAAAGTACAGCATAGAAGATATTTACCTGATTCTTTGCATAGAGGCAGACTACATTGCCGACAACGATATGGTTAACGAAGATCATCTGCGCGAAGCCATTATTGAGGAAGCCAAAGAGGAAGACTTAGAAATTTCGCTTGATGATCTGAATAAGATACTTGCCATAGAAGCAAAAGTGCTGGGAGAGGAGTAAAAAATCTATTACGATAGAAGAGAAGCAAAAAGCATGTAAGAAAGAACTTACATGCTTTTTGTGTTTATAATATAATAACTTATGAAGTAGTCTCTTATAAGATCAGATTTTCAAGCCGCATTGTTAAAATTTAACGAGCATACATAAATATTGAAAGCATTGTGAAAAAAGAGGGTTTGCTTTTTTATACCTTTGTTCTCAATTTTAAAGACAGATGTCCGCAAACGTTCAAATATATACCGATGGTGCAGCAAGAGGAAATCCTGGTCCCGGAGGTTATGGAGTAGTATTACTATCAGGACCTCACAGAAAAGAGTTATCCGAGGGGTATAGGCTGACAACGAATAACCGGATGGAGCTGCTTGCCGTAATTAAGGGACTTGAGGCGTTAAAAACAGAAGGCTGTAATGTTACTATTTATAGCGATTCGGAATATGTTATTAATGCTGTGGCTAAAGGTTGGGTTTTTGGATGGGAGCAGAAGCGTTTTAAGAGCAAAAAGAACCCCGATCTATGGATTCGCTTCCTTAAGGTATATCGAAAGCATGATGTGTCGTTTGTATGGGTAAAAGGACATGCCGGAAACCCTTTGAACGAGCGATGCGACCAGCTGGCAACTGCGGCAGCAGATGGGTTCAACCTTAAAGAGGATGTAGGGTACTTAAGCTCTTTGGCTTAGCTTTATAGTGTGTATTGTTGAACTGTATGTTATGGGAAAGAATAAAGAGACAGATTATTTGGTAATTGGAAGTGGATTGGCAGGTCTCAGCTTTGCGCTTAAAGTGGCCGATAAAGCTAAGGTAATCGTTATTGCGAAGTCCACATTAGACGAAACCAATACAAGCTATGCTCAGGGAGGTATAGCGTCTGTAATGTACGAGCCCGATAACTTTGAGAAGCACATAAAGGATACACTGATCTGTGGAGACGGGATGTGTGATGAAGATGCTGTTAGGTTAGTTGTAACTCACGCTCCCGAACAAATAAAGCAGCTTACCCAGTGGGGCGTAGATTTCGACCGTACAGCTAAAGGTACATACGATCTTGCGCGAGAAGGAGGACATTCTGAGTACAGAATTTTGCACCATAAAGATTCTACCGGAGCCGAAATTCAGCGGGCTATTATTCGTCAGGTAAAATCGCATCCCAACATTGAAGTTCTGGAGAATCACTTTGCTGTTGACTTGATTACTCAACACCACTTGGGGCAACAGGTTCGCCGCCGCGATGGAAACATTGTTTGCTATGGAGCATACGTGCTTAATCTTAAAAATCAACAAGTAGGACGATACCTGTCAAAGATAACCGTAGTAGCTACGGGGGGTACTGGAAATATTTATCATACCACCACTAACCCATCGGTTGCTACAGGCGATGGAATTGCAATGGTGTCGCGCGCTAAGGGCGAGATTGAAAATATGGCCTTCATTCAGTTTCACCCCACATCACTTTATAATCCCGGAGAGCGTCCATCATTTCTTATAACCGAAGCAATGCGTGGCTTTGGTGCTATACTTAAAACACAAGATGGGAAAGATTTGATGAGCAAATATGACAAGCGCGGTTCGTTAGCTCCTCGCGATATTGTTGCTCGTGCCATTGATAACGAAATGAAAATACGTGGGGAGGAGTTTGTTTACCTTGATTGTACACATAAAGATCCGCGAGAAATAAAAGATCACTTCCCAAATATTTATAAAAAATGTCTAAGCATAGATATTGATATCACAAAAGATATGATACCCGTAGTTCCTGCAGCCCACTACTTGTGTGGAGGAATTAAGGTGGACTTAAACGGTCAAAGCTCTATAGACCGTCTTTATGCGTTAGGCGAAACTTCGTGCACAGGGCTACACGGCGCAAACAGGCTTGCGTCTAACTCGTTGATTGAGGCTATTGTGTATGCCGATTGTGCCGCTAATCACAGCCTCCCCCGACTATCATCATTAGCTATACATCCGGATATTCCTAACTGGGATTATGAAGGTACATCACATCCGGAAGAAATGATTCTCATTACGCAAAGCTACAAAGAGATGCAGCAAATAATGAGCAACTATGTAGGCATTGTTCGCTCGAACTTGCGTTTGGAAAGGGCTTTAGAAAGGATGGAAATTATATTTAAAGAAACAGAAGACCTATATAAGGTATCTATTCTTTCTCAAAACCTTTGCGAGCTGAGAAACCTCATTAAAGTAGGATACCTCATTATCAAATCTGCACAAGGCATGCACGAGAGTAGGGGGCTACACTATTCTCTCGATTATCCAAAACAAGGGGCCAATATAGAATGGTCTGAATATTAATAATTAGCTGTTTGTTGCTTATTATTTGACGGCACAACGCATATTTCTTAAAATTTGCTTACCCGCATTTATATTCAGGATAAGATGCTTATTTTTAGATTTCTTAGATAAGAAACTTGAAATGGGCTTGCCCCCCTGTTTCTTTGTTTTATGATGTAGTTTTGATTGTTTAACCTAACCTAAACCGGCAACATACTACTTCACTACCACTGCATATATGCATGAGTAAAAGTTACTCAAGTATATACCTTCTTTCAATGTACTCCACAAGACTTTTAATTAATTGTTTAAACATACACCGGTTTACAATGTAAAAGTAAAAGGCATTTATGCCCTTATTAACTAATAACTTATACCAAAAACCTATGAGAAAAATTAAACTTTTTTTGCTACTGCTTTTAATTAGTGGCAGTAGCTATGCTCAGCACCAAGTTACCGGAAAGGTTACTGCTGGGGACACAGGTGAGCCTATACCTTACGCGTCGGTAGTTCTTAAAGGCGAAACCAGGTACACCACCACTACAGGCGATGATGGTAGCTACTCCATCTCTATTCCATCAGGAACAGGTACGCTAGTTGCCAGCTTTGTTGGTTATCAGAACTTAGAAATCCCGGTTAATGACCGATCTATTATTGACTTTACGTTAGAGATAGACGCAACCACTCTTGATGAAGCTATTGTTGTTGCTTATGGTGTTGTTTCAAAAGGTAGCTACTCAGGATCTGCTAGCGTTGTGAAAGCCGATAAAATACAAGATGTTCCTGTAATTAGTTTTGAGCAGGCGTTACAAGGAAGCGCAACAGGTGTTACGCTTGGTAGTACCTCGGGTCTTCCCGGATCATTCCCTGAAATTAGAATTCGTGGCGTGAGTTCTATAAATGCAGGTAACGACCCTTTATATGTTATTGACGGAGTTCCTGCTACCAGCGGAGGTATCTCTACCGCTAATACAGGAACAAGTACGATGAACTTTTTAAATCCTAGTGATATTGAGAGTATAACCATTCTGAAAGATGCTGCTGCTGCTTCTCTTTACGGATCGCGTGCAGCTAATGGGGTTGTGCTTATTACTACAAAGAAAGGAAAAGCAGGAAAAACACAGTTCCACTTAAAAGCAGAAATGGGTTTTTCTAACTTTGCTTATGACAACTTTCCTCTGGTATCTGACGAAGAGACAGAAATGCTTCATAGAGAGGCATGGACTAACTACTCTGATGCTTATCCTAGCGTATGGGCGTCATATGGTTCTCAACAAGCATATGTAGATAATCGAGTTGAATACTACTATCCGGCTAAAAAAGCAGGGTTAGGTTATGTTGACTGGAGAAAAGAGCTATTTCAAACAGCAGTAACACAAAACTATGAATTAAGTGTGTCTGGAGGTTCAGAAAATACTCGTTTCTATCTATCAGGAGGATATAGCAAAAATGATGCTGTTACAAAGGGAAGGAATTTCGATAGAATTTCGGCAACCCTTAACCTTGACCATAAAGCTAATAAATATTTGAAAATAGGGTTAGGTATGCAGTTCTCTAATACCAGTCAAATAGGTCACCAAGAAGGAAGCACCGCATATGATAACCCTTGGTGGGCTGCCATGGGATTCCTTACATATCGTTGGCCTGCATATAATGCAGATGGAACATATTGGGTAAATATTTACGATAGAAACAACCCAAACTACATGAGCCCGCTTCTTAACAACGACACTCAGATAACAGAATCTGCTCAAACTCGCGTTTTATTAAAGCCTTGGGTAGAGGTTGATATTATTGAAGGGCTAAAAGCGAAGAGTACATTTGGTTACGACGGAACATATATCCACGATAGGTTTGGATGGCTTCCAGATCATGCTAACGGCCAAGCATACGGAGATGGTTTCTTGACCATTAAAAAGCACGAAGTACTTAAGCTTGTTTCGTCAACAACGCTGAACTACACTAAAACATTTGCTGATGATCATAATTTTGCAGCAATGATTGGATGGGAGGCAGAAAAAGAGAACAGATATCACGACTATATGGGTAAGGTTGATATGGCAAGTACAAGCGTTGTTTCTATGGAATTGCTTGCTAACCCTTATGGCGGTCTTTATGATTATAATGACGAGTGCTCAATGCTTTCGTTTATTAGTAGCTTAAACTATAACTATAAGACAAAGTATTTTTTAACAGGAACATACAGAAGAGATGGATCTTCTAGATTTGCAAAAGATAGCCGCTGGGGCGATTTCTGGTCGGTTTCCGGTTCATGGAGAGTTTCTAACGAATCGTTTATGCAGAATATCAGCTGGTTAAATGACTTGAGATTAAGAGCTTCATATGGAGTTAGCGGAACGCTACCCACGAGCTGGTACTACTTTAAGCCACGCTACTCTTTCAGCTCTTATGGAGACCAAGGTTCGTTCTATATTTCTAGTGCAAGCAACCCCGAACTGACGTGGGAGAAGAACTACAGTATGAACATTGCTCTTGAAACAACTATTTTTGATAGAGTAAACCTATCGGCAGATTTTTACATAAAGGATACGAAAGACCTGCTGTTAAATGCAACAACAGCTGCTATTTCAGGCTTCTCTACTTACCTACGTAATATTGGCGAAATGCGTAATAAAGGGGTTGAACTTGAAGTAAACGTAGATGTTATTAAGAAGAAAGATATTACATGGAACGTTGGTGTTAACTGGACACATAATAAAAACGAGATAACAAAACTCTCTAGTGATGGAGAAGAAATTGCTTCGGGTGGTGCTTACCTTCTTAAAGAGGGCTACTCGTATAACCAATACTATACAAGAAAGTATTTAGGCGTAGATCCTGCAAATGGTCAGGCTATTTATGCAAAGGGAACAAAACTTGGCAGTGGTGTTTACGATGAGACTCCTGTATATAATAATGCAAACCTTGCATCAAACATGATTATTGATGGGAAAACCGGAGATCCAGATGCTTATGGTGGAATTACAACCTCTTTTAGGTATAAAAACCTAAGTGTTGGCGTGGTATTTAACTACATGTATGGACATTGGGTATTCGACCAAGCACAAGATGAAATAGCTACTGATGGCGGAACATCATCTAGATACTACAGATCAATCGGTAAAGAACAGCTAAGAAGATGGCAAAAACCTGGCGATATTACAGATGTGCCAAAGAGAATGCCTGGAACAAATGCCGGTTACTATAACTCATCAAGAATGTTGGAAAAAGGGGATTTTATTCGCTTAAAGAATATGAGCGTTTCATATAATCTTCCAAAAACATGGGTAAACAAGGTTGGTATGGATAACGTTAGAGTGTATGCAGCAGCTAACAACTTGTTTGTTATTACCGGTTTGTACTTTGATCCCGAGTTGGCAGATTCAAGAGGTTTTTCTAACAGACAAACACCTCCAACAAGAACGATATCGTTCGGAATAGAAGTTTCACTTTAATCCTAAATGATTTTAAGCTATGAAAAAATACAGTGTAAAACTACTAACCTTACTTACGGCAGTGGTATTGTTAGCATCATGTAGCGATTTTCTTGATAAAAGTGGCACCGGTTCGCTACCTGCAGATCAGATTAAGTCTCTTAAAGATGCAGAAAAAGTTGTTAATGGTTTCTACGTTCAGATGAAATGGAACGATTATTACGGTACAAATTTAATGGTACTGGGAGAGAATAGAGGAGATGACCTTAGACCTCTTAGAGAGTCGGGTGGATATTCTGCTATTTACAACTATATATTTGGACCTACTCAGAACAGTTACTCCGCAGTATGGGCTAAGGCGTACAACGTTATAATGAATACGAACGTATTCTTACAAGACGTTTGGGAAAACATACCGGCTGTATCTGCAGCTGATATAGCAACTAAAAACGATCTTAAAGGACAGGCGCTAGCTGTTAGAGCTTTCTGCCACTTTGATGTTGCTAAAGTATATGGTTATCCTTATCAGAAAGATAATGGAGCATCTTTAGGTGCTGTAGTGAACGAAGAGGTGGTATCCTTGGGAGAGCAAAAAGCTCGCTCAACTGTTGCCGAAACCTATGTGTCTATAATTAAAGATCTGGAAGATGCACTCCCTCTACTTTCTAAAAGTAAACATCCAGGCAACTTTAACTATTGGGGAGTGAAAGGTTTATTAGCAAGAGTTTATTTGTATCAAGGCGATTACGAAAATGCATTTAAACATGCAGACGAAGTGCTTACCGATGCTTCCAATCCATATATGCTAACTACAAATGCTAGCTATGTTAGCTCTTGGGAAAACGGAGATTCTCCCGAAACTATGTTAGAGTTGAAGATCAGCCCCGATTCGGGTTTGGATAACAACGGTGGTGTAGATTCTTGGTATTATATCATGTGGCATGGCGAAGGTTTTGCTGCCGGTAACCTTGTTCCCACAGATGCATGGTTTGCTGTAATAGACGAAGATCCTAATGATGTTAGACAAGATTTGATTGAGACAAAGGTAGATGCTACTACTACCCCTCCTACTTCTTATAGATGGTTAGCAAAATTCCGTGGTAATAGTGGTGAAGGTGATTTCAAGAGAAACCATCCTATGGTTATACGTTTATCTGAAGTTTATCTAATTGCAGCTGAGGCAGCATTAATGAAATCGTCTAAAAATCAAGGTAAAGCCGACACTTATTTACATACTATAAGAAAGCGTGCAAATGCAAGTGCAACACAGCTTACTGCTACAGTAGATCTTGTTCTTAAAGAAAGAAGGAAAGAACTTATTGGCGAAGGGCATCGCTACTATGATTTAGGACGATTAGGACTTATGGTTGACCGTAGCGGCTCAGACAATCAGATAGAAATGGGTAACAACTATGTGATCGTAGATCCATGGAATAGAAGCGGAACCCAGTATCAGGTTATACTTCCTTTATCTAGTGATCAGAGAACAGTAAACCCGGCTGCATTACAAAATCCGGGATATCCAGATTAAGGTTTTTTTAGTTTAGTTTATGCTAAAACGGGGCCATTTGGCTCCGTTTTTTTGTTGCTTTAAAGACTTATAGTAATCCTTCTTCGGCAAAGCTATAGTAGCTATCGCTCGAAACGATTATATGGTCAATAAGGTTGATATCAAATAGGCTGAGAGCCTCACTCAGCTTGCTGGTTATTTGCTTATCGCTGGCACTTGGCTGTAAGTTACCCGATGGGTGGTTATGCGCAACAATTATTCCCGATGCCAAGTTGCTAATAGCCAGCTTGGCAATGAGCCTGGAATCGACAACTGTTGCCGAAAGTCCACCTTGCCCCACCTTTCTTTTTTCAATTATTTTGTTGCTGCGGTTAAGAAAAAGCACCCAAAACTCTTCGTAGGCTAAATCGCCTAATAGTGCGATAAAGATATCGGCTGCATCAGCGGCTCCTGTAATTTTATCCGGCTCTTCGCTCTTTTCTGAGCGGCGACGTCTGCCTAATTCCAACGCAGCCATAATGGTTATGGCTCGCGCTTCGCCAATGCCTTTTATCTGCATAAAATCAGACAGGTTTTTCTTACCCAGCTCAGCTAAATCGTTTTTAGCGATGGCAAGTACGCGCTTGGCAACATCAACAGCGGTTTCGGTTTTAGTTCCCGAACCTAGCAGTATGGCAAGCAGCTCGGCATTACTTAGCAGCTGAGCCCCTTTATCTCTTAATTTTTCGCGAGGTCTGTCGTCCTCAGCCCAGTCTTTTATGGTTAGGTTGGTATTTGGCATTTTGTTAGAGTTGGTAAATTATAGAGCAAAGATAAAAGAACAGAGAATAAAGAACAAAAGCAGTGGCGTTCTTAACGGGACACGAACAGCAGCGTAAGTATTCACAGTCTTTTGTCTTTGTTCTTTTGTCCATAAGCTTACCCAAAACAAAGAACCCGTCCTACAATAGAACGGGCTCCTGTTATATATCTAGCGTCAAACCTCTATGCAAGCTTATTCACGTGCAAAGCAAGCTTAGATTTTAGGTTTGAAGCCTTATTAGTATGAATCACATTGATTTTTGCTAGCTTATCAAGCATAGCCGAAACCTTAGGAAGAAGCGCTGCAGCAGCCTCTTTTTCGCTAGTGTTTCTTAGTGCTTTAATTGCGTTACGTGTTGTACGAGCGTAATACTTGTTATGAACACGTGCAGTTTCGCTCTGCCTAATTCTTTTCTTTGATGACTTGTGATTTGCCATTTCTTTGTTCTATTTCTTTTTAGTAGTCCGTAGGGGAATCGAACCCCTGTTACAAGGATGAAAACCTTGCGTCCTAACCCCTAGACGAACGGACCATTGGGGTTGCATATCAGTGGTTAGCTGCACTATGCTTTCCTTTTCGGCTTGCAAAGGTAGCTGTTTTTTTGTTTCCGCCAAATTTTTTTCGCAAAAGCAATTATTTTTCCGAAGAAGCTCCGGTTTCAGCCTGTTTCTCAGGAACCATGGTAAGTAAAATTCCATTTACCTGCCGAACATAGTTTCTTTTTTCGGTTTTTGGAGCGTAAACATAGCCCTCTACCGTTACTATGTTGCCGTTTACCACCATACTATATGCTACAAACGGACCACCCATATAGCCGTTATGAACCTCCCATAACCCTCTTAAACGACCCAAAAACGTACCTTTATAGGTAAGCGGGGTGTACTCCGGCTCTACGTATGGGTTGGTTATCATATACGAGCCTTCGCGAGATGAGGGAACGTGATTCTTCAGCAGCTCCTGTCTTTTTTCGTTCAGTGCCTTTTGAGAGAATTGTGTAGTATCGGTATATGGGTACGAGTAAATAAATATTCCTGTGCTGGCAAAGTTAGTATCGTAGCCAAACCACATAAAGTTATCAGGGTTTCCTTCAGGATTATTCTTATGGTATCCTTCCGGAATAGAAAGGGATATCCCAAATTTTTCTTTTATAGCCGCTCTAAAGTTACCATCGGCGTATTTACGAGCGTTACTGCTTTGACGATCTACCTCTGCCTGGTCTAATAGTGTCCATAAGCGGGTGTGCTGCTCTCTTATTAACGCAGTAACCGATTCAGAATCGGGGCCAGTTATTTTTATAATAATTTGCGGAGAGGCCCAATAGTCTCTTTGAGAAACCATTTTAGCTTCTTTATAGTCGGAGCCAACTTCTACAATGACAAGGTTTCGGTGAATTTGGAACGCGCTGGAGAACATATCGGATGTAATACTTACCAAATCAAATGCAGGCTCCGGCTGAGGGAGGTAGGGATATTCACCACCTAGAATCTCTCTAAAAGCTTCGCCTACTTCTGAATTCCAAAGCGATTTATTGGCAACCACCACTACTTCTCCGGCCTTACCGCTAACCGCAGATAGATATTTTTTCCGGTCTTGCTTACTACAAGTGCACGACGATAGCATTAGCATAAATGCTCCTAAGCAAACCAAAGGAATGATTTTTAATCGTAAAGAGTTCATGGTTGTGATAGTTTTAGTTAAATAACCTAACAATGTCGTTACCATTAGCGTATATTACTAATGCAAATATAAGCAGTAATCCTACCAGCTGAGCATATTCCATAAACTTATCGCTTGGTTTGCGGCGAGTAATTACCTCGTAAAGCAAAAACAGTACATGACCACCATCCAGAGCAGGTATAGGTAGTATGTTGATTACAGCCAACATTATTGATAACAAAGCACAAAGGCTCCAAAAACTGTGCCAATCCCAAGTAGAGGGGAATACGCTACCTATCATAATAAACCCTCCAACATCGGCATATGCTTTTTCTGAAGGAGAAAAGATAATGCTGAGATCTTTAAAGTA
Source organism: Bacteroidales bacterium (assembly GCA_031550925.1). Taxonomy (GTDB): domain Bacteria; phylum Bacteroidota; class Bacteroidia; order Bacteroidales; family UBA932; genus JAIRNF01. The sequence goes on from JAVBOE010000032.1 coordinate 32,280, forward strand.
GTTAGAAACTTCTTTAATACCTTTTATTGTTCCTTGGGGGATTGACTCCAAAAAGCTATAGTCAATATGGGTTATTGGTATGGTTCTTTTAGCATAAATACCTAGTATTCCATCATCCGGAATAGGAGCAGAGATTGCTAACAGAGAATCGTTTCGCATAACCGATAGCTCAACGGTTTGTCCTTTATTGGTAGAAATAGCTTCTCTCAGCTCATCAAAAAAGGTAATTTTTTCGTTGTTAACAGCAACAATTGCATCGTCTAGCTGTATACCGGTCTGTTGTGCAGCAGATGTGTCTCTAAAGGCACCTATGATAGCCAGCTCTCTTTCGGATACAAATGCCCCATACTTGGCTTTTCGAAGCTTAATTCTGGTATCGGGCTCTATTGCTATGTCAAGCTGTTCTCCATTACGGTCAATGGTAATAGTCTTGGCTTTATTACGAACTATTTGTAGTGTAATTACGCCTAAATCCTCAACCTCTTCACCATCAATAGCTATGATTTTATCTCCGTTTCTAAGACCGGCTGCTTCTCCTAGTGGACCAATAGCTACACCGTAAATAGCATCTTTGTTGGCAATATAAGTTTCTCCCCATTTATACAGCATTCCGCTATAAATAAGCATAGCAAAAATGATGTTGAACAGTACCCCCCCTACCATAATGAGCAGACGTTGTCCTGCCGGTTTTGTACGAAACTCCCAAGGCTTTGGCTCTTGCTTCATCTGCTCAGTATCCATCGACTCGTCTATCATTCCGGCAATTTTACAGTAGCCGCCAAGGGGAAGCCAGCCGATACCCCATTCGGTTTTTTCCGGATGCTCTTGCCATTCTTCGGGAGCAGCGCTTGAGAACCAAGAGAGCTGCCACTTTTTGTTAATCCGCTTCATGCGGACGATAGAAAACTTAGGGTTGAAAAAGAGGTAGAATTTTTCTACTCTCACTTTAAACAGGCGCGAAAAAAGATAATGCCCAAACTCGTGTACAACAATTAAGAGAGAGAGGCAAACTATAAACTGTGCTATTTTTACGAATAGATCCATTTAGTATGATATGAAAATGTGAAAATATGATAATGTGAAAATGTATGTAATTCAAACTTCCTTTTAATCTTTTTATATCACTTAAATTTACTTACGTTACAAGTAACGTCTTTACATTTTTACATTTGCATATTAGCACATTACCGAATTAATTATTTCTGCTGCTATTCTACGTGCTTCTTTATCTGTGTTTATATAGTCGTCGAATGTTGGATTGGTAATGAATGGATGTTTTTCCATTGTAGCTATCAGAACTTGAGGAAGTCGGGTAAACTGTAAGCGATTGCTTAAGAAAGCAGCTACAGCAACCTCGTTCGCCGCATTTAGTATGCATGGCATGTTTCCTCCTTTAGCCATTGCTTCGTATGCCAAACCAAGACAGGGGAACTTCTTTAAGTCGGGTTGCTTAAATTCCAGCTGTACGCCATCGCTAAAAGAAAACCGCTTATCGTTAGACTCCCAGCGCTTTGGAAAACTGAAGGCATAGCGAATAGGTAGCTTCATATCTGTTCTGCCAAGCTGCGCTTTTATAGAACCATCCTGAAACTGTACCATAGAGTGAACAACCGACTGCGGGTGTACCAACACATCTATTTGCTCCGGCTTTAAATCAAATAACCATTTTGCTTCAATTACCTCAAAGCCTTTATTCATCATCGATGCACAGTCTATGGTAATTTTTTCGCCCATTACCCAGCTGGGATGCTTAAGCGCATCTTCTCTGGTAACATGCTGCAGCTGTTCTTGGCTGTGGTTTAGAAATGGACCTCCTGATGCCGTAAGGTATATTTTCTCAACAGGGCTTTGTTCGCCCACTAAACATTGAAAAATAGCGGAATGTTCGGAATCTACAGGAATGATAGGTGCTTTATTTTCTCGGGCTGTTTTTATTACTAAATCGCCGGCTACAACAAGGGTTTCTTTGTTGGCAAGGGCTACAGCCTTTCCCGATTTTAGTGCATTAAAAGTTGACCGAAGACCTGCATAACCTACAATGGCTGCAAGTATCATATCAATATTGCTTTGTTCTACCACTTGGGCCAGCGCATCATCTCCGGCATATACCTTAATGGGGTATTGAGCTAACGCTTCTTTTACGATGCTGTATTTTTTTTCGTCGGCAATTACAATGCTATCGGGACTAAATATTTTTGCCTGCTCTATAAGCAGGTTGGCTTTTTTATTGGCAGTTAGACATACCACTTCAAACTGCTCGGGGTGAGCTTGAATGACTTCTAACGCTTGTATGCCAATAGAGCCCGTTGAGCCAAGGATTGCTATACGTTTCATTCAGGATATGCCGAATTATAAGAAAATAATGTATATAGACGGGTTAATGGGGTATCCATTGTGCCATAGCTCAAAGTGCAAATCAACTTCTTTGCTGACACCGGTGGATGTTCCCATAAACGCAATCGCTTCTCCTGATGCAACTCTGTCTCCTACTTTTGTGAGTGGGCGGGCTATTTGCTTATATATGGATATGATGTTATCGGAATGCTGAATCATAATCGTGTAGCCCTCGTCTAGTGTCCAATATACTGCTATAACAGTACCATCAAGCGTTGAGGTAACTGCTGTTCCGGATTCTGTCGCAATATGAACTCCAAAGTGGTTATCAGACGGACTAAAGGATTCGGTAATCGTTCCTTTTACAGGAGGGTAGAAGAGTAGATTCTCGAAGCCCCTCTTTTTCGAATTTTGTACCGAAAGATTAAGCTGTTCTTCACGTTCTATTTGAGCCCTGAATAAAGAATCGTCGCTAACTAAAACAGAAGCCCTACTTTGCCTGCCAAGTAAAGTGTCGGGCAAGGCTGCTTCTATGGGTGCAGGGTCTTTACCCGTTAATATGCTGTTTACGTTATCAAAATATCTGTCCCAGCTTAGTATAACGTTTTCGAGAGAGTCTGCCTTCATTGCGTTGTGTACAATCTGGCGACGGGTATTATCGTCGGGGTAACCCGGAATAAACTCGCGTAACGGTGTAAATGCAATTAAAACAACAATAAGCACTATTAAGATTAAGAGCAACGGAGCGAAGATGCTTAGCACATTAAGGCGCGAAATACGCATGTACCAAACCTGCTCCAGGGTTGTATCGTTGTACACAATAAGACGATACTTATTTTTAAGCTTACGTAGAAATCTTCTTTTTTTCGAACTTTTATCGGGCATGATGGAGTTTGCTGATTCAGCAAACTTAGCCGTTTTTTAGCAGAATCACAAAAGTGAAAGAAAATTTAACGGTTAAGCAATGCCTGAATAAACAGATGAGTATTAAATATTATTAAGAAAGACGGGATAAAAGAAATTTTGAGAAACTGTTTAAATTTCATTTTTGAATTCGGTTAAGCATGATTTTAATCATCGCCAGCTGTATCATTGCTTCCTGTGTATGGGTATGATACTCAAAATCTTTAGAAAGCCTTCTGTAAGACTCAAACCAAGCGAAGGTGCGCTCGACAATCCATCGCTGTGGAAGGACTTCAAATTTTTTGCTATCCTTTCGCATAGCCACCGTTAGTATCCACCCAAAGCATAGCTTAATCCGATCTGCCAGCTCGCCTCTGTAGCCCGCGTCAGCAATAATATTTACCAGCCTTGGGAAGCGGTATCGCAGCGCTTCAACCACGCTGAATGCGGCCTTCGAATCATGGTGGTTGGCGGCATGAACCACCACCACGAGCAGCAGCCCTAGCGAGTCCACTACGATATGTCGCTTTCGTCCCTTTACCTGCTTGCCTCCATCAATTCCCCTACTTGCTCCTCCGCTACGGCTTGTCTTGCTTGACTGTGAGTCGATGATGGCTAGCGAAGGGCAGGCCTGCTTTCCTAGCCTACGGCGGACTTCAGCTCGCAGCACTTCATGAACTTCCGCTATCGTACCATCATCTCGCCACTTACGGTAGTAGTAGT
>JAVBOE010000086.1:0-31630 GCA_031550925.1 Bacteroidales bacterium
ATATTACTGATGAGGTTATCATGGAATACATAAATAATCAGGACAATAATGAGCATGAAGATGATTTTAGCATCGGCCAATCTTAAGTCGGCTTCAGCCGATGAATAAATCTTTCGGCTTTTAGCCGAAATGTAGTTTAATAATATCCATTTCAATAATATCCATTTCAACATAAGGGTAATAAAAGCGAGGTAAATCATATTTTTGGCCGCTACTACTGTTCTTTCATAGTCTTTAGCTAGCCTTCGGAAGTCTTCTAGCCATGCGAAGGAACGCTCCACAACCCATCGTTTTGGGAGAGGTTTAAACGCTGCTGCGTTGTCCGAGCGTAACGTAATCACCAGCTCATAGCCTAACTCCAGCTTCACTTTCTCAACCAGCTCTCCGCGATAACCGCCGTCTGCATACACCTTGTGCATCCTATCAAACCGCCAGCGAAGCTGGTTTAGCACTCCTAAGGCTGACTTGCTATCATGCCTGTTGGCTGCATGCACATCAACGGCTAGGAGCAGCCCCTGTGTGTCAGTAGCAATGTGCCGCTTGCGACCCTTTATTTTCTTACCACCATCAAAGCCACGGTCTTCTCCTCCAACTTTAGTCGTCTTAACGCTCTGCGAGTCAATAATTCCAACGCTTGGTGAAGGATGTCGCCCACGTTTGGCGCGCAACCGATTTCTCAGTACCTCGTGTACCTCCTCCAGCGTTCCATCGCTGCTCCACTTGCGGAAGTAGTAGTATACCAGCTCCCATTTCGGAAAGTCTGATGGAAGCATGCGCCACTGACAGCCCGTCCTTAGCAGGTAGAAAATGGCATCGAAAACTCCTTTCAGCGAACGCTGTCGCTTGCGGTTATCACCAATTATGCTTACTATTGTTTCGTACTGGCTTTCGGTTAGGTTGGTAGCGTAATTTTGCATCTTTAACGGCTTGGTAACCATAAAGATATATAAATAATCGCTATTAAACAATTGATCGTCAGTATTTTATATTAAATATTTTTAAACAGACTCTAAATCTTTTGGCTTTTAGCCGAAATGTAGTTTAATTTGTGCATATATGCATTAAAAAATATAAATTTGACGTGTTTTACACTAATATGTATTGATTATGTGGCATTAACAATAATATATACCTTAACTACAATTAATTATGAACCTAATTATGAACTTAAATTAATTAGAAGTATGAAAAAAACTAACTCAATTTATGTAGGAAGATGGTCTAAATACAAAATATTTGTATTAGCCTTTCTTTTTATGTTTGTTCAAAGTTCTGCTATCTTCGCTCAAAACATTACCGTAAAAGGTACTGTTAAGGATAGCTATGGGACCGCTCTTCCAGGTGTTTTCGTTAGTGAGAAAAATGGAAGTGCAACGACTAGTTCAGCTGCTGATGGTAGTTACCAAATCACAGTTGCACCTAATGCAACTCTTGTGTTTACATTTATTGGAATGCAAACACAAGAAGTACCTGTTAATAACCGTGCTATTCTTGAGATAGTGCTGGATGATGATGCGCAAATGCTACAAGAATCAGTGGCCGTTGGTTATGGAGTGCAGAAAAAGTCGAGCTTAACTGCAGCGGTAGCTACAGTTGATACGAAAGTTCTAGAGTCTAGACCTATTCCAGATGTTGGACGCGGTTTGCAGGGAACGACCCCTGGTTTAACGATTACTATACCAAGTGGTGAAGTTGGTTCCGACCCTGTTATCAGAATTCGTGGACAGATAGGTTCTTTAGAATCTACAAATAACGCTCCGCTAATCCTTTTGGATAATGTTGAGATTCCTTCGCTTCAGATGGTTAACACCGACGATATAGAATCTATCTCTATTCTCAAAGATGCTGCAGCTGCTTCAATCTACGGAACAAAAGGTGCTTATGGGGTAGTTCTTATCACAACAAAAAAAGGATCTAGGACTGAAAGCGTTAGCGTTTCGTATACCGGAAGCCTGTCTTTCCAGAACATCTCAAAAAAGATGGAAATGGCTCAGCTCGAAGGCATGGAGTACTCCGTGCTTGCTATGGAGCGTGCTAAAGCTACTGTTGCCGGTGCTTTTATTTATGTTTCGCGTGAGGGCTACGAAAAAGCGGTAACATGGAACCAAAAATATGCCGGTAAGATTGGAAAGAACGATCCTTACACATTTGGACGTGACTGGTATAGAGATGCCAATGGTCGCAAGATAGGTTTAAGAACTTATGACCCCTATGATTATATGATTAGAGAGTGGGCGCCAACACAAGAGCATAAATTATCTATAAACGGTAAAAGTGGTAGTACAAGTTATATATTAAGTGCTAGTTATCTGGATCAATCGGGTATCATTAAGCCGTCTAAATCGGATGATTTTAAACGCTATAACGGCAGGGTACATGTCAGTACAGACGTTAACAAGTGGTTAAGCGTATATGGCGGTGCTCTTTATTCAAGACGCGTTAAAGAGTATGCTTATGCAACTAACTCAACTACAGCCGACCCTTGGCTATACTTGTATCGTTGGGCATCTACATACCCAATGGGTGAAGATAACTATGGAAATCCTATAAGAAGTCCATACTTTGAGATGGGTGCTGCAAATACTGCATATCAAGAAACATCTTATGCATCTATGAATGCAGGAATAACTATAACACCATTGAAGGATTGGAAGGTTATGCTTGATTACACATGGGCAGATCAGAATTATACCAATAAGCGTCCCGGAACACGCTTTACTGCAGCTGATACATGGGTAGGTCCTGTGGTAGATAACTATGCCGATGGTACTGCTAAATATGTAAATGATAACGGAGATGTGGTAGATGCCTCTACACCTGGTGCTATACGTGCTTATAAGTTAAACTACTACACGTATACGGCTGAAGGGGCAAATCCCGACCATGTTTATCAACGCTCTCAGAGAGACAGGCGTAGTACGCTTCAGCTTAAATCGACCTATGATTGGCAAATTAACGATGACCATGGATTGAACTTCCTGGTCGGAATGGAGCGTATTGCTTATGAGTATACCATGCACTGGAACCAAACAACTAAGCTTGTTGACTACGAAAACCCACAATTCGACCTGGCAACAGGTACTCAAACCGGAAGTGGCGATGAATATTGGGATGCTCTGTTAGGATTCTTTGGCCGCGTTAACTATAACTTCAGAGAAAAATATTTATTAGAAGCAAACTTAAGGTATGATGGTACATCTAAGTTCCCTAGCGGTCTGCAATGGCGTTTATTCCCATCTGTTTCTGCTGGTTGGCGTGTTACGCAAGAGCCTTGGATGGAATGGAGCCGCGACTATTTACCATCGCTAAAGCTTCGCGGTTCGTATGGAGTAATCGGAGACCAGTCTGTTCCCAACAGCTTATATATCCCAACCATGGGAGGTGGTACCACAAACTGGTTAATAGGTTCTGAAAAACTATTCAGATTCACAACCCCCAGTGCTGTTTCTCCGTCTGTTACCTGGCAGGAAATGAAAACCCTAGACTTAGGTCTTGAAGCCCGCTTCTTAAGAAACGGAGCATTGGGCCTTACGTTTAACTGGTACCAGAAAGATCTGGATAACATGATCGTTCCTCAGGAAGGTATCCCTGCAACATTCGGAGCCACCGCGGCAAAGAGCAACTACGGTTCATTCAGAACAAGAGGTATAGAGCTTGAGCTTGATTATAGCCATCGTTTTGATTTTGGGTTGGGCATGAACTTTAAGGCAACACTTAGCGACTATACGACTAAGGTTACAGCGTATGGATCAACCACCAGCGTTGATGACTGGTATGTAGGTAAAACTTACGGAGAAATTTGGGGGTTTGAAACAGACAGATTATATCAAGCGAGTGACTTTGCTTATAATGCAAGTGGAAACTTGATTCAAATAACCAAGGGCAGCTATAAGATTAACCAGCTGACAGATCCTAATGCCCCAACTCAAGGTTTTATGCAGAGTGGAAACTTCTATTATGGTCCTGGAGATGTTAAGTACAAAGATTTAGATGGTAGCGGTGAAATTAATGACGGATCAAGAACACTATCGGACCATGGCGACATGAAGATTATTGGTAATTCTACTCCTCGCTATGAGTATTCTTTTACTGTTGGAGCAGATTATAAAGGTTTTGACCTGAACGTATTTATGCAAGGTGTTGGTAAAAGAGATGTATGGGGAGAAGGGTTCTTAGCCATCCCTGGTTTCAACTCAGCCGATGGTGCTATGCCTGCTGCTTTTGCAAAAGATTTCTGGAGAGAGGATCGTACAAGTGCTAAATATCCAAGACCATGGAACTTAGGTGGAAGCATGCCTAGCCCTAATAATAAGTACAATACTGCAACGCAATCGGGCTATCTGTTAAACATGGCTTACTTCAGGATTAAGAATATTACTGTAGGTTATACGTTGCCTCAAAGCCTATTAAGCAAGGTTAATATTAGCAAGCTTCGTGTATACGTGTCGTTAGAAAACTTCTTCACGTTCGACCATTTGGGTGATCTTCCTATTGATCCGGAAGCAATTTCAGGATATTCAATGTGGAATACAGATAACTATAACTCCGGTCGTACAGGTGTTGGAGTGCCAACGTATAAAACTGTATCAATGGGTATTCAACTAAACTTCTAATAAATAAATTTATTCGACTATGAAAAAAAGTATTCTTATAATATTTTCCATTGTTGTTGCGCTGACTTTTACCAGCTGCGATGATTTTTTGGACAGACCGCCGTTAACAACAGGAACGGATGATAACTATTGGACATCAGAGACTACGGTTCGTTTGTTTGTCAATGGTTTTTACGAAAACTACTTTACCGGTTATAACACTGCCTGGGGTACAGCTTATGCACCATTGCGCGGTTACAATTTCAGCGATGATTACCTTTCTACCGGTAAGCAGTCTAGCTTCGAAACACAGGCACCTTCTTCAAGATTCAGTACATCAGAAACGCCTACCATGTTAACTCAATATTCTGGTCCTAGCTGGAATTTTGCATGGGTAAGGAAGTCTAACCTACTTATTGAAAGGTTAGCAACAATGAAAGATGAAGGTAAATTTACAAACGATGAGCAGTATCTCCACTGGAATGCTGTAGGTCGCTTCTTTAGAGGTTTTGAGTATAGTAGGTTAGTTAGCGTTTTTGGCGATGTTCCATACTACGACCAAGTTCTTGAAGAAACAGATAAAGACCTGCTATTTAAGGATAGAGACGATAGAACAGCCATAATGGATAAGGTTTATGACGACTTTGTGTATACATTGGCTAACATGCGCCTGTCTGATGGCGGTTCTTCTCAGTACTTAAACAGATATATTGCGGCAGCTTTTATTTCTCGACTTATGCTATTTGAAGGTACTTGGCAAAAATATCATTTAAATAATAATGAAAAGGCAAAGAAGTATCTGGAGCTGGCTGTTGTTGCTGGTGATCTTGTAATTGGCTCCGGTAAATGGACATGCTCTAAACGTGATTTCCGTTCGCTTTTTGGAGAGCTGAATGATCTTACCGGTCATCCGGAAGTTCTTATGGCTAGGCACTATGATAATGCACAAGCTGTACGCCACCACGTTGCCTCTTATTCTAACTTGACCGAAAGCCAAACTCCTTCAGCTAACCTGGATTTGGCAAAATCGTTTATCTGTACTGATGGGCAACCATATAAACTATCGTCTGTTGCAAGTGCAACAGATCTTAGTATTGCCGGTCTTGTTGCTAGCCGCGACTCTCGTTTTGAGGCAACTTTCTGGGATAAGGTTAGGATACAAGCGGCAGGATTACTTTACTCTGTTAAGTTTATTGATCGTATTGGACCTACCTATGCAGCAAGTGGTACATATCCTTCTCAGTATGGATCAAACACTAATACTAACGACTATCCGGTTATGCGATATGCCGAGGTTGTTTTGAACTGGATAGAGGCTAAAGCCGAGCTTGAAACTTTAGGAGGTGTCGCTGTTGCACAGACAGATATAAATAAATCGATTAACGAAGTTCGTCACCGTCCTGTGGCAGAAGCTGCTATGCAAAAAGGTGTTGTACAGACGGCGGACTTGGTTTTAAGTGCAATTCCGGATGATCCTGATCGTGATGCAGATGTTTCTCCTCTACTTTGGGAAATTCGTCGCGAGCGTCGTATGGAGTTTTTCTTTGAGCATACCCGTCTATTAGACATTAAGCGTTGGAATAAGATTAACTATATGGATTATTCTGCTTATCCGGACAAAATGCTTGGTCCTTGGGTTGATTTCCCTACAGAATATCCAGCTTGGTTAGTTCCTGACAAGCAAGGTGGCAAGTTAAAGGTTGTAAAAGCTGATGGAACAGTTGTTACTTATGATGGGACAAATGCTGCAGACATGGTTGGCTTCTATGTACCGGAAAATGCATCAAACAGAGATGCTTTTACAGATAGAGTTTATCTGGCACCTGTTGGATTGCAACAGATCAGCCAATACAAGGATAAAGGTTATACGCTAACTCAAACTCCCGGATGGTAATAAACTATCGATTTAAAGATTAAGTCATATACAAGAAGCAGCCTCATAACGAGGCTGCTTTTTGTATACAATAGCTATAAGCTTTAACACTAAACTTTTTTCCCGTTTAGAATAACCGTATCTACTAGCCTTGCGGTATATGCGTACGGCATAAACTCGTATGATGGAATTGGCTTTGTAATGTAAACATTAGCAATTTTACCCTTAGCAATGCTTCCATGTGTATCGCTAATGCCTATAGCGTAGGCGGCGTTTATAGTCGCGGCGTTTATTGCCTCTTCAGGTAGCATACGCATCCTAATACATGCAAGCGATAGAATAAACTTCATATCACCCGATGGTGAAGAACCGGGGTTATAGTCGGAAGCCAGGGCGAGTGGCAATCCAGCATCCATCATCTTACGCACAGGTGGGTACTCCATACCCAGAAAGAACGCTGCTCCGGGTAGAATGGTAGGCATAGTTTCGGAGCCAAGAAGGCATTGTATTTCTTCTGTTCCAGTAAACTCAAGGTGGTCGACAGAAAGAGCTCCGTATTTTACACCAGCCTGAATGCCTCCCGAGTAGGCCAGCTCGTTAGCATGAATTTTTGCTCTTAGCCCATACTTCATACCGGCCATAAGTATTCGCTCGGTTTCTTCTACGGTAAAGAAGCCCTCATCACAAAATACATCTACATAATCTGCTAAGTCTTCGCTAGCTACCATCGGTATCATTTCGTGGATAATTAGCTCTACGTATTCGCCTTGTCTATCTTTATATTCGACAGGTACAGCGTGCGCACCCAAGAATGTAGCTTTAATGGTAATGGGCGTATTCTCTTTTAGCCTGCGGATAACTCTTAGCATCTTCAGCTCATCTTCGGTTGTAAGACCATAGCCGCTTTTTATCTCTACGGCACCCGTTCCCAGGCTGATAATCTCGTTAACTCTAGCCAGCGATTGTTCGTAAAGCTCTTCTTCGCTAGTATTATGTAGCAGCTTAGCGGAGTTTAATATACCACCGCCTCGCTTAGCAATTTCCTCGTATGATAGACCGCGAATTTTATCTATGTACTCAATCTCTCGACTACCGGCATATACAAGGTGGGTATGCGGGTCGCAGAATGATGGGAACACCATGCATCCTGTAGCATCTATCTGTTCTATATCTGCTGATTTCAGCTGCTCCGGCAGGTTTGGCATAGTACCAAAATCGGCGATCTTATCGTTGTCTATTAGCAGGTAGGCGTTATCTATGGTACTTAGCGATGCCATATCTTTTCCGGCTATCATGGCTCTAGGGATATCCTCTACCTGTACCAGCTTCTTTATATTCTTTATCAGTAACATCTGTAGTATATTAGTAAGTAATAGTGCAAAGTTAGTGAAAATGTGCCGGTATAGCTAGCTATTTTGGCTGATGTGCCCTACAAGCCATCTTGAAGGTTTTTATGGGATCAAACGGGGTATTTTGTCTATTGTGGCATTTTTAGTATTTCTGATGCTTTTATCAAACAAGTGCAACAGCTTCATATTTTTGAACTTGACCTGTTCAGGTGAACTCCAACCTCATCCATAGCAAGGTAACCTGACTTAGGCAGGAATCAGGCCTTTCTTACACCCTTTGCTATTCTCATGCTATTCTTGTTAAGCAGAGCAAGCTTCAAATTGGTCGATTATGGTTAGGTACCATTTATTTTTTATGAGCGTTAAATAAAAAACGAATACGTTAGAGTTCTTTCCTGTCACAATTACCTTGTGGCTTTTCTTTTCAACTTCTCCAAATTTCTTGATTTGGCTGGCAGACCAGCCGGCATCCAAATATTCATTCTCATCTTTTGCAATTTCTGACAGCGTTTTGTCTATGGTTGTTGTATCGCAATAAATTCCGGGAGGTTTATTCCATTCTTCATCATCACAGCTAAAGACGGGCAGCTTTTCAAAATAAATTATATCGCTGGTTGTGATGTCGTATCTAAAAGGCAGATATTCCGGTATAGGATTATCAAACGATATTTTATCAGAAATAAAAAGATTATCAAATGCTCCTCGTCTGTACAAAAATGCAATTCCAAAATCTTTTTCAATAAGAGTGTTTAGTGTTATTTCATCTTTGTTTTGGTAGGCTTTTATGGTTTTTAGAATCGCGTCTGTCAACGATTTATTAGCTTCCTGAGCCTGCAATAAGGCAGGTAGCAAGACCAATAGAACGCCTAATGTGATAAATACTTTTTTCATTACGTGCTTATTTTTTAAAATTTATGTCTGGTTTGTTGTTGACTGCTTGCACTCTTACAAAGGTGTATTTGCAAAGCTGCTTATGTAGCTTTGCAAATTTAAAATTCCGCCAAACAGGAGTTAGCAATTTTTTAGTATTCTTTCGTAGCCGGTATAGGGTCTTAGCTCGCAAACTTCGAACCTTATTTTGTTTGATTTTACTAGAGGTAGATCATTCAGTAATTTTTCTGCTGTTTCTCTATCCTTTGTTTCCAAAATAAGAACGGCGTTTTTGTTCTCGGTAAAGTATATTTCTCTTAAACAATCAGAAAGGTACAGCTCAAAAACATGCTGTGCTTCTTGTTCCAGTAGTTTTTCAGCGTGCTCCCATGTCGCTCCTTCAATTTCTTTTTCTAGTGCAAGTATTTTCATATCAATCTAAAGTTAGGTCTTTTCTAAGCGGTATTTGTAATGCCGTTTATATAGTTTTTCAAATTTAAAATTTGTATTTATTGAACGACGAAATTACAAATTCTGCCAAACAGAAGTGCTGCACTTTATTTATTTCTCGTCCGATTTTTCATGATTATTTTGAAGTTACTCAAACGATTCTATATGCAAGCAGAACTGTTTGAAATCTTCAATTTTTGTTATTCTTTGTAAGAATCGGTAGTCTATTATAAATCCACTTTTTACATGTTTGAGAAAGTCGGAATTCCATAATTCAGTTTTTTCAAAGCCCAAATTTGGATTACAAATATATGGTTCAAATTTGTCGAGATGTAGTCTAAAATATTTCAGTTTAGCAAAACAAAGTCTGTTAATTCGAAATACTAAACCTAATATATCTGACTTAACGGCAAAAGAGTGAGTAAAATAAACTTGTTCGTGGCAATTCTCTTTTTTAGAAATCCACTTTAGATTTTCGTCGCAAAATAATCCATATCTTTCAATCAAGTTTACTTTTTCAATAGACAAAGATTCTTTTAAAATATTGTCTCTTGTTTCTTGGTCTAATCTTTTATATTGCATAAAATTAAATTCTTATCACATCTATTGACTGCTCCGCTAGTTGCAGGCAACTAAAACATTGGTTGCACAAAAATACTTTCGTTATAACCATCATTTCTAACCAAAAAGCGAAGGTTCTTGTGTGCCCGCCAGTTTTTGCTCATGCTCCAGCAGCCATTGCTTGCGCCACAAACCTCCTGCATAGCCCACCAGCTTGCCATCTGAGCCGATTACCCTATGGCACGGAACTACAATAGCCAGCGGATTTTTTCCGTTGGCAGTACCTACTGCCCTGACCAAATTTTCATCTCCCAGCTGCACCGAGAGGTCTTTGTACGAAAGGGTTTTACCAAAGGGTATAAGCTCAAGCTTAGCCCATACCTTTAGCTGAAAGTCGCTGCCATCGTATTGGTAGGGAAAGCTGAATGCGATTCTTTTTCCTGCAAAGTACTCGTTAAGCTGCTTAATGCATTTTCTTATAGCCCTTGGCTGCCTGCTTTTCTCCGGTTCTTCGGTTTTTTCTACAAAGGAGATAGATCGTACAGACGAATCTTTAGCAGTAATTTTTAATACTCCTATGGGCGATTGGTAGTAGGCTGTTGTTTCCATATCGTTAATAGTTAAAAGTAAAAAGCCCCCAACCCCCAAAGGGGGCTTTAAAAGCCGTATGCTACTCCCCCATTGGGGGTTGGGGGGCTTTTTCTATCAATACTGCCCGCACAGGGCTTGCCTCTAGCCCCTCCAGCTTTAATGGCAGCGCGATTAGCTGGTAACGCCCTTGCTCAACATTGTTGAGGCATAAGCCTTCCAGTCCGATGATCCCCAGCTCTGCCATACGTTTGTGGCAGGGTAAACTGTGGGCGGAATGTAGATCAACGCTAGGTGTGTCTATCCCAACAAGAATTACGCCTTTAGAGTGAAAAAAGTCGATAGTCTCGGGATGAAACGCGGCATAATCTGAGCGCCATTTAGTCGGTTCAAATGTTTCGGTAGCAATAAGGATACGCTTTTCAGTAATTTCTATCGCCATAAAATCATCAGGTGTTAGCGCGTAATTTGGCACCAGCTTAAATTTAATCAGCTGGCATGTACCAATAAAGTACGATAAATTCAGCTGGTCTATGGCAGCCGCATTCGGCATGCAATGGAGCGGCGCATCTATATGGGCACCTATATGTAACGTTGTATGTATATCTGATACCGTTACCCCATCATCAACAGACGATTGATAAGAGAAGGCCAAATCTCCGGGGTAAACGGCCAGATTGGGAGATATGCCGGGGGTTATATCGTAAATTTTATATGACATAGTATTAATATGAATGACTAAGCTAAACAAATATAGCTATTTTTGCGATGGTAAAATATAGCTAATCGAAGAAACTTTTTCGATGTGTCTATACTTAAAAGTCTGGGCTATTATAATTACTTAAAACTAAAACAAAATAGTATGGGATTCTTTAAAGAATTTAAGCAGTTTGCCATGCGTGGCAATGTGGTTGATCTCGCAGTCGGTGTTGTTATCGGAGGTGCTTTTGGAAAGATTGTTTCGTCGGTAGTTGCCGATGTTATTATGCCTCCTATAGGCATGCTTGTTGGCGGTGTAAACTTTACCGATTTGGTTATCAACCTTAAGGCGGCAGGTATAGATGCTCTTGGCAACGAAATTCCAGCAGTAACGCTTAATATTGGTAGCTTTCTGCAAACTGTATTCGATTTTATAATTATTGCGTTTGCAGTGTTCTTGTTTGTAAAGGGTATCAATAGGCTTTCATACAAGGCAAAGCAGGAAGAGGAAGCGAAGCCTACACCTCCTCCGGCACCAAGTAATGAAGAGGTACTGCTTACCGAGATTAGAGATTTACTGAAAGAGAAAAGATAGCATAGCCTCCAACCCTCAAAGGGGCAAAAGAACTAAAACCACATAGGACACATAAAAGCACATAGTATTTTTTATGTGCTTTTATGTGTCCTATGTGGTTAAAAAATGGTCGATGAATATAGAAGAATCCGAAGGATTCAAATGTTTATAGCAGAAGTCTTGTAATAGGCTGTTCGACCCCATCGGGGTCGTATGTTTTCCGATGATGTTTTTCTATACACCATCCTTTCAGGATGAAAAGGAATTTCTTCTTAAGAGGATTTAGCGGTAACGTGTATTTACTCAACAGTATTATATACCTCCAAAATATCCGCAGCCTTGCGTTCATTTTTTGGCGGGCGAATAAAATCGAGCGGATATTTTTTTACCATCCTACTCAAATACTTGATAATGCTTGGATATTGCCTCAGCTTAATACCACGCGAGCGAACAGCTACGTAGAACGCAAGGAAAAAGCTTACCAAAAAGTTGAAAAATCCTATCAGGAAAACTCCGATAACCGACCAGATAACATCACCCAGTAAAGCATCTGTGCCTAGACCGTAAAGACCTACGGCAAAGTTACCAGCGGCAATGGTTATATGGCGTATATCGAAGGGTATGCCGAAAATATAGCCGAAGAAAGCGGCAAAACCCAGCATGAAACCAAGGCTTATATTTCCGGCCAGTAGTCCTAGGTTACGACCAAGATAATCGGCAGATTTGTACAGCGCTTTTTGAGGAACGATTACCCTAAGAAAAGGATGCGCCTTAATGCGTTCGGGTATTTTAGCGTATATAACCTTGTTGTCGAAAAAGCCGGATATGATGCCCGATAGAAATAGAAATATTCCAGTATAACAGGCGTATAATATACTTAAACTTCTTATCGGACTTTGGTTATCCAGCAAAGCTTGTGCGGCTTCACCATCAGCTATTTTTACGCCGAAAATAAAGTGGAATAAGGCAGCCAACGCAAATGTCATTGGGAATACAACCAAAAGGTTCCCGATAAACGAAGCGGTTTGGCTGCGCATAACTTTTGATATGGTTATGGCCAAATCTGCCAGATGCTTGCTTTCAACACGTTTACCGGTGAGCGATTTAGCAATGGTAGAGGCAGTCATAGCTGGCTGCTTAGTTGCCAATGTAGAACCCGAAATCTGGATTAGAATAAATCCGGTTGCGTAGTTTATACTGTAAGTAAAGCTTTGCCAAAAAGGGGCAAGGTGCAGCGAGTACAGCAAGTTCTTGAATATGGCAGTGAAGGAAATGATGAAACCTCCTCCTGCTGCCGATTTAAACATTTCGTTATACTCCTTCTTGTTAGACGTAATGTAGTGTTCGCCCGTACTCTGTTCGTGTTCAGAAACGCGGTAGGCAAGTAATTCTACCGTTTGGCCGATGTGGGCTCTCAGCTTATTTTTAGTGTTTTCGTATTCTACCACCGATTTAAAGTAGCCTACGAAGTTTACAATATCTAGCTGTTCGCTACCGTCAATAATATCTACAATCAGCTCCATGCGGTCTATAAGCCAACCTAGACGTAAAAAGTTGTAGGTTTCTTTTAGCCCTACACCCTTGGTAAGCGCCTTTCGTCTTGCCAGCTTAATTTCGGCTCGGCACCTCTCGAGCTCTCTGATAAATCTGTCCAGCTGTTCGCTGTTGGGCTTAAACTCTCCCAATGCTGTCATAGATTCAAATACGGAGAACAGTACCAGCCCCTGCTCTACAAACGAGTTATGGGTGCGCTTTTCATACCCCAGCTTGTCGGTTATGGTTTTTTCAACTCCTAGTGCCGAGGTCTGAATCGACAGCGTACGAAGCGCCGTAAACAGCTGTTCGTACATTTTTCTGTCGGTAAGGTTTATTTCAATATCTATCAGCTGAAAAAACTTAACCCAAAGTGATGTATCTATTGCCGAAACCCAGCGGTAGTCTTTAGATTTATAGAATATGGCGTTAATAAGATATAGAAAGTTTCCTTTACTGGCAGGTAGTACAGGTAAAATTTTATGCTTAAAGCGGCGCCATAGTTCCCCGGCGAAGTTTCCCTCTCTGGATAGGCCGCAGCCCGTCATAACATCTGTAAGATCGGTGTTTGTTATCAGCTTAGAGATAACCTCTTTCAGCTTTTTTCTCAGCGTTTCGTCGCTCTTAGACAAGTTTACAACACCGTTAAGCTGAAGCTCGGAATACTGCTTATCAAACTTATTACGCGGACGAATGGCCTTTACTAACTCTATACAAAGTGAGAGCGCGTCCTCATGAGAAGGCTCTTCCGTATGTTTTATCTGAGTTAAAACATCGAAAAGGGCGGTTTTACTTCTTTTTTTTCGGAATGAGGGAAAGTTCATGCAGCTGTAATAATGTACAAATATAGTAAAATGTTAAGCGTTAATTGTAAATGGTTAATCGTAAAACGTGATGACCTCGGATTTTTTCGCTTAACGCTTAACCATTTACTACTCACTTTCTATTATTTTTGTATTTCAAACATTTATACTACTTTTGCAGTCCCAAACTTTAGCCTCGAAAGGTTAAGGGTGTAATGGGGATTTTGCCGACGAACGGTAAAATCTGAGTAGCACTTATTAACATCTATCAAATGAAAACAATTGACATTAAAGGCTCTGTGAGAACAGGCAAAGGTAAAACTGCAGCAAAAACACTTCGTAAGCAAGGCTTAGTTCCATGTATTCTTTACGGAAATAAGACTGAAAACGTTGATTTTTCGGTTGACGTAGCAGCTTTAAAGGATTTAATTTTTACTCCTAATTCGTATATCGTAAACATTAATGTTGACGGAAAAACGTATAACGGTATTTTACGCGAGGCTCAATACCACCCGGTAACCGATGCTATTCTTCACTTAGATTTTTTAAGAATAGAAAAAGATAAACCTGTTGCTATTGATGTTCCTGTTGCTATCAGCGGAAACTCAGAAGGTGTTAAGCAAGGAGGTAAGCTTCAAATTTTAAGCAGAAAACTTAAGGTATCAGCTTTGGTTGATAAGCTGCCCGATAGCCTTCCTATCGATATTACTAACCTAGGTTTAGGTAAGGTTATTTCTGTAGGCGATTTAGCGTATGATGGTGTTACTATTCTTACGCCAAAAACTTCTGTTGTTTGCGCTATTAAGATGACTAGAGCAGCTCTTGGCGCGCAAGCAGCTGAAGCAGCAGCAGGAAAGAAGTAAAACCGTAGCTATTAATTATTAATTGATAATTATTAATTAATTTGTGAAGTACCTGATTGTAGGGTTGGGAAATATTGGTTCTGAATACGCCAACACCCGCCACAACATAGGATTTATGGTGTTGGACGCTTTAGCAGAAGCGTCCAATGCTGTTTTTAGTAGCATGCGTTACGGCTCGCTAACCGAGGTAAAGGTCAAGGGGCGCACGCTTTTCTTGCTAAAACCTTCAACATACATGAATCTTAGCGGGAAAGCTGTTTCGTACTGGATGAAAGCAGAGCATATTCCTATCGAAAATGTTTTGGTAGTGGTTGATGATGTTGCCCTTCCGCTGGGTGCTATTCGTATTCGTGCGAAAGGAAGTGATGGCGGGCACAATGGACTGAAGCATATCAACGAAACGCTGGCAACGCAAGAGTACGCAAGGCTTCGGTTCGGTATAGGTAACGATTTTCCGCAGGGCTTTCAGGTCGATTATGTTTTGGGTGAATGGAAATCGGATGAAAAAAAGGCGCTGCCTGGATCTATAGATAAAGCTATTGATGCCATTAAATCGTTTGCTACCATTGGTCTTGAGCGAACAATGACTTCTTACAACAAAAAGTAAAATGAGCGAACCTATACGTATAGATAAGTGGTTATGGACAATGCGTATATTCAAAACGCGTACGGATGCCGCCGATGAATGTAAGCGTGGGCGGATTAAGGTGAACGATGTTGAGGCTAAACCATCTCGAGAAGTCAGAGTAGGAGATATTATAGAAGTGCGTAAACTGCCTGTAACCTATACGTACAAAGTGCTTCAGCTGATCAATAACCGCCAGCCGGCAAAAAACGTTCCGCTGTATGCTGAAAATCTTACCCCGCAAGAAGAGTTAGATAAGCTGAATATAAAGCATACTACCATATTTGTTACGCGCGAGCGTGGTGCCGGTCGTCCTACAAAGAAGGAGCGCCGCACAATAGATAAGCTGATGGACGGAGTAAAAGATGAGTGAGATTCAAGGTTTAATGTTTAATTATTAATGTTTAGCCCCTAACCCCTAAAGGGGAACAGTCGTAGATAAAGGGGCTTCCCCTTTAGGGGACGGGAGGGGCAAATGCTATTTTTTCATTCTCACATTACCATACTAGCACATTATTTTTTCATTATTACATTTTCATATTTTCACATTCTCACATTGAAAAAATGTTTATAGCTAAAGAAAAGCGTAAAGAAAATATAGCCGAGTACATCCTGTACTTGTGGCAGCTGGAGGATTTGCTGCGAACCTTATCGTTAAACGAGGCTAAAATTAAGGCTGCATTGGTAGCCCCGACAAACCTACCCGACGATAAGAAAGAGCAAGCATTTTATTGGTATATGGGCATTGTAAGCCTGCTAAAAGACGAAGGTAAGGAGGCGAGCGGACATACCAACCACTCTATACACTTAATAAAAGACCTTAACGATATACACCTGTATCTTCTCAACAAAAAGAAAGACGAGAGGTACAGCGCGCTTTACTACAAAGCAAAACCCGATATAGAGCTGTTCAAAGAAAAGATGGGCAACGAGCGCGTAAGCGATGTTGAAGCTGCCTTTCATGCTCTATATTCCCTAATTCTGCTTAGATTGAAGAAAGAACCTATTTCGTCAGAAACGGAAGAGGCATTTACAAATATTTCTCAGCTGGTGGCTTACCTCTCTGCTAAATTCCACCGCTACGAGAAAGGCGAAGAGGAAATGGACGCACTATAATTATTAGTTATTAATGTTTAATTATTAAAGAAATCGTTTCTATACATAACATTAAACATTAATAATTAATCATTGCTTTTCAGCGTTTTAAAAGAAAGGATGTGAATAGTAACCCCAATTGCTATTGCAAGTAGTAGCAGCTTTAACCACATAGCGTTTACCACAAACAGGATACAGCTGCCCATTCCAACCCAAAGTAGCGTAAGAGCATATATTTTTACGTGTAGGCGTATGCCTTTTTTCTCTAAGTACTCGTGTAAATACTTTCCCAGATATTTATTATTAAGCACACGGTTGTAAAGGTAATCGGAGCTCTTAGAATAGCAGAACAAGGTAAGCAGTAAAAAAGGTGTTGTGGGCAGTAATGGCAAGAAAATACCCAGTATGCCAAGTCCTAATGATATAGACCCTGCCGTAATATATAGTATTTTCTTTATGTTCAAGATACCCTCTTTTTTGAAGGGACAAAGATATAAAGAATCAATGCAAAAGTAGTAAGAGAACTATAAGAACAAAGACTACTAGGCTTAAAGACAAAAACAAAAAATTACCAGTCATTTCTCCCTTTGCTCGAAATGGCGTACTTTTTTAATCGCTTAAACTTTTTAGCCCCCTTTGGGGGTTGGGGGGGTTATATCTCTCCTTCAAACACAAATGCAGCAGGGCCTTCAAGCCAGATGTTGCGGTATTTTCCTTCGGCTATTTTCTCGAAACGGACTTTTAAATCTCCACCTTTTGTTTTTACATCAAAGCTGTTTTTATCGCTATTCATGTATATGCCGGCAGCAATGGCTGTAGCTACTGAGCCTAAACCACAGGCGTATGTCTCGTCTTCTACACCGCGCTCAAATGTAGCAACCAAAAGAAGATCGTCTGTAATTTCGCAAAAGTTTACGTTTGCTCCATCTGGTGCCAAAAGCGCGCTGTGGCGAATTCTTCTCCCTTCTCCAACAACATCAACGTCTTTAAGGTTTTCTACAAACTTAATGTAGTGCGGAGAGCCTGTATCCATAAAGTAGTAGCCGTCGCCAATGGTAATATCGTCGAGATCGCGGAGCTTCAGGTTAACGGTAAGCGTTGACCCGCTTCCGGAAATAGTGGCTAAATGCAGGCCATCCCAGCCGTTAAAGCTAGTCGATTTTTTTATTATCCCCAGCTTGTGGGCAAACGCAACAATACAACGACCGCCGTTACCGCACATGACAGATTCGTATCCATCGGCGTTAAAGTAGCGCATGTAAAAGTCAGAATGGTCATCGTTTTCGAGCAGTATAACTCCGTCTGCACCTATACCAAAACGACGGTGGCATATATGGTTTATATATTCATTATCGCGAGGATTAATGATGTTTTTACGGTTGTCAATTAAAATGAAATCGTTTCCTGCACCGTGGTATTTATAGAATGGTATCATAGATGATGTGCTAATGTGATAATATGCAAATGAGAAAATGAAAAGATAGTATTTGCCCCTCCCGTCCCCTAAAGGGGAAGCCCCTTTATCGACGACTTAGGGGCTAAACATTAATAATTAATCATTCTATTGTCCCTTCAAACACAAATGCTGCAGGACCTTCAAGCCAGATGTTGCGGTATTTTCCTTCGGCTACCTTTTCAAAGCTGACTTTTAGATTTCCGCCCTTTGTTTTTATATCATAGCTGTTTTTATTGCTACCTGTATGTATGCTAACTGCGATGGCTGTAGCGACTGATCCTGTACCGCAAGCGTAAGTTTCGTCTTCCACGCCACGCTCGTATGTGGCAACTTGAATATGGTCGTCTTTAATCACTCCAAAGTTTATGTTTGCTCCGCTTGGTGCCAGAAGCGCGCTATGGCGAATTCTACGCCCTTCGCCAACAACATCAAAATCTTTAAGACTCTCTAGAAGCTGCACATAGTGCGGAGATCCGGTATTCATAAAGTAGTAGTCGTTGCCAATGGTTATGTTATCAACATCGTTCAGCTTAAGGTTTACGGTAAGTACAGAACCGTTGCCCGATACTTCGGCATAGTGTAAGCCATCGGGGCTATTGAACGTGGTAGTAGCTTTTGCTATACCCAGCCTGTGGGCAAACGCAACAATACAGCGCCCGCCGTTACCGCACATGGTGCCTTCGTAACCGTCTGAGTTGTAAAAAAGCATGTTGAAATCCGCATTCTTATCGTTTTCCAGCAGCATCAATCCGTCGGCACCTATACCAAAGCGGCGGTGGCACAAGCGGCTTATGTATTCGTGGTTTTGAATGTCGAAAGTATTATTACGATTATCAACAAGAATAAAATCGTTTCCTGCGCCGTGGTATTTGCAAAATGTTGTCATAGGTAAAATAGTTTTCATAGGTTAATGTACAAATGTAGAAAAAAAAGCCCACCCCAACCCTCCCAAAGGGAGGGGGTATAGAGATTTTATCCGTTTTCCAAAATCTTTTAATCATCTCTATTTGGCGAAGGGTAGCTCCCTCCCTTTGGGAGGGTTGGGGTGGGTGATTTATACATATAAAGAAATATTAACCTATTTCAGCTGAAGTATTATTAAGCTAATTCGTAATTTTACAATCAAAATAAACATTAGACATGTATAACTGTTTTATATAGCAAAAGAGAACATAAGATGAAAAAGAAAACGTTATTAGTCAGCCTGGGAGTAATACTGGCTCTTGGACTTGTAGGAGTTTCGTCGGCTTATTTCACAGCCCGAATATTGATGAAGGATAATGCACAAGTTCAGTATGTTGCACCTATTAACCAGCCACAGGTTAGGTTAGCCAACTTATCTAGCGATGGTTCTCCCATTGATTTTACGTATGCGGCAGAGCAAAGCATAAATGCTGTTGTACACGTAAAAACGTATGCAAACCAAAGCATGAACTATGGTAGCTACCGCAACCAAGGTCCGTCATTATGGGATTTCTTCTTTGGTGATCCGTACGAGATGGATAGGAGGTATAGCGATCCTAGCCAGCAACAGCAGCAAAGCAAGGAGCAGCAGCTGGTACCTAGAGGTACAGGCTCGGGAGTTATCATTTCTGCCGATGGATATATCGTTACCAATAATCACGTGATTGAAAAGGCAGCGGAAATAGAAGTTACGCTGAATAATAAGCAAAAGTATAAAGCAACACTTGTTGGTACCGATCCTTCTACCGATATTGCTCTACTGAAAATAGAAGAGGATAACCTACACTTCCTTACATTCGGCAGTTCCGACGACCTGAAAGTAGGAGAGTGGGTGCTTGCCGTTGGTAATCCATTCGATTTAACCTCTACCGTTACGGCAGGTATTGTTAGCGCAAAGAGCCGTAACTTAGGAATCCTTTCGGGAGAAATGAGAATAGAGTCGTTTATACAAACCGATGCGGCAGTAAACCGTGGCAATAGCGGAGGCGCATTGGTAAATACACGTGGAGAGTTGGTTGGTATAAATACCGCTATCGCCTCTTACACCGGCGATTTTGCAGGATATTCGTTTGCAGTACCTTCAGGCATTGCGCGTAAGGTAGTCAACGATATTAAGGAGTATGGTGTAGTACAACGTGCATTGCTGGGCGTACAAATGGTAGATTTGAATGCCGAAACTGCGAAAGAGTTTAACATAAATACTAAAGACTATAACGGAGTACTGGTTGTTGATGTTGTAGAAGAAAGTGCTGCGGCAAAGGCCGGAATGCAAAAGAACGATATCATTACGTCCGTAAATGGCGTTGCTGTTAGAAGTTCAGCCGATGTTCAGGAGCAGATTTCGCATTACCGTCCGAACGATAAAGTAAATATTTCGATCATTCGAGATGGAAAAGTGAAACAAATAGAGACCGTTTTACGTAACAGAGCAGGTAATACCGATATTGTAAAATCTACCGAAGAGCTGATAGCCTCACTAGGTGCTACCTTTAAAGAGTTGACTGCTAATGAAAAAGAGCAGCTCAATGTGAAAAATGGAGTACAAATTGTTGAAGTAAGAAAAGGCAAGCTGCAAGACGTAGGTGTGAAAAAAGGATTTACCATTACCAGAGTTAACAAACGAACCATATCATCAATAGATGATTTAAAAGAAGTTCTGAAAAACGTTGAGGGTGCAGTACTGGTTGAGGGGGTTTACCCTAACGGAGCCACAGGTGCTTACGCATTGAGTTTATAGCATATTAGTGCTTAAAATTGCTAAAACCTTGATTTTCCGATTAAGATTACGTACTTTTGCCCGCTAAATTTTGATTTGACACATGAGGCAGTTAAAAATTACAAAGTCAATAACCAACAGAGAGAGCGCATCTCTCGATAAGTACCTGCAAGAAATTGGCCGTGAGGATTTAATCACGGTTGAGGAAGAGGTAGAATTGGCGCAACGTATTAAAAAGGGAGATCAAGAAGCACTAGAGAAGCTTACAAGAGCAAACCTTCGTTTCGTGGTATCGGTTGCCAAGCAATACCAAAACCAAGGGCTAAGCTTACCCGATCTTATTAACGAGGGTAACCTCGGTTTGATTAAGGCTGCCGAAAAGTTTGACGAAACCCGCGGATTTAAATTTATATCATACGCCGTATGGTGGATTCGTCAGTCAATTCTACAAGCGTTGGCAGAGCAATCGCGTATTGTTCGTTTGCCGCTAAACCAGGTAGGCTCGCTTAATAAGATAAATAAGGCACTTGCAAAGTTTGAGCAGGAGAATGAGCGCGTTCCTTCTCCCGAAGAGTTGGCTACTATACTGGAGTTGCCAAAAGAAAAAATCTCGGATACGCTAAGAGTATCAGGTCGTCACGTTTCGGTTGATGCTCCTTTTGTTGACGGGGAAGACAACAGCTTACTTGATGTGCTGGTTAACAACGACTCGCCTAACGCCGACCGCGGTTTGATAAACGAATCGCTTACACGCGAGATAGAGCGTGCATTGACTACACTTACAGAGCGTGAACGCGATATCGTTCGTTACTTCTTTGGTATCGGAACGCAAGAGATGACATTGGAAGAAATTGGCGAAAAATTTGGACTAACTCGCGAACGTGTTCGTCAGATCAAGGAGAAAGCAATTCGCCGTTTACGCCACAGCTCACGTAGTAAGCTGCTAAAGTCATACTTAGGCTAAACTTATAGTAACATAGATTGTTTCTATGGAAGAGTCGTGTCATTGATACGACTCTTTTTATATCTTTATACAGACATATAAACTAAAAATTAAATTATGAAGACTATAGTAATAATAGGTATAATGCTTTTACAGGTGCTGACGCTATCAGCACAAAAATCGTTTTACGATTTTACAGTAAAAGATATCGATGGAAACGACTTTGCCCTATCATCACTTAAGGGTAAAAAAGTAATGGTGGTAAATGTTGCATCTAAATGCGGGCACACAAAGCAATACGTACAGCTGCAAGAATTATATGAAAAGTATGGTCCCGATAAGTTTGTGGTAATAGGCTTTCCGGCAAACAACTTTATGAAGCAAGAACCGGGCACCAATGCCGAGATTAAAGAGTTTTGCACAAGCACTTTTCATGTAACTTTCCCAATGATGGCAAAGATCTCGGTAAAAGGCGATGATATAGACCCGCTTTACCAGTGGCTAACCGAAAAAGAGCAAAACGGAGTAATGGATGCTCCTATCACGTGGAACTTTCAGAAGTTCTTAATTGACGAAAACGGTAAAATTGTAAATGTTATCGAACCCAAGAAAAAGCCCGATATTGAAGAGGTAACAAATTGGATTGAGGGAAAGTAAAAGAGTATCACGATACACGTATCAAGTATCACGAAAAAGAGTAATGATGCCAGAATAAGCGTCATTTCGAGCGGAGCGAGAAATCTCCGGGACAGTAGGAGTCCGTCGAAGTATGCAACAGTGCAGTACCCCTAAATCCCCTAAAGGGGATTTCTGTAGTGTACGTTAGTCAACGATTTGCGACTGTTGAGGAGATTTCTCGCTTCGCTCGAAATGACCAGTATATTATTTTTCGCGCATCGCATATCGAAATACGCTGTACCTTTTTTTCGTGATACTTGATACGTGTGTCGTGCTACCTTTCTTTATTTTTACTGTAATACTTGCAGTAAGCCGTCAACCCACATTCATCGCATTTTGGTTTGCGGGCGGTGCAGATATATCGCCCGTGCAAGATAAGCCAGTGGTGCGCTATAGCTCTGTATTCTTCGGGGATGTATGCCTCCAGCTGCTTCTCGGTTTCCAGCGGTGTTTTGGCGTTTGTAGAAAGCCCAATACGTTCAGCTACTCTAAAAACATGCGTATCTACAGCAATTACAGGTTTATTGTAGATAATAGAGGCTACAACATTTGCTGTTTTTCGACCTACACCGGGTAAGGTTTCCAGCTCTTCAACAGTAGAAGGTATTTCGCCTCCAAACTTATTTACTACCATTTGTGCCATACCTAGCAAATGCTTAGCTTTATTATTTGGGAACGATATCGATTTAATCAGTTCGAATATAGAATCAACATCGGCATCTGCAAGCTTGTAAACGGTAGGGTATTCCTTAAAGAAGGCGGGTGTAGTCATGTTTACACGCTTATCGGTACACTGTGCCGATAAAATAGTAGCGACTATCAGCTCGTAGGGCGTGTGATGTTTCAGCTCCGTTTCAGCAACCGGAACGTTCTTTTTAAACCATTCGATAACCTTTTGGTACCGCTCTTTCTTCTGCATGTTTTACTCGCCGGTTTTTCCTGCCTCTTCTTGCTGCTGCTTACAGCTTTTACATGTACCGTAGAAGTATAAGGCATGTGATGTAATGTCGAATTCCATGAGTTCGGAGGCCATATTCTGAATTTCTTTCATTCTCGGGTCGCAGAACTCGGTTACGCTGCCACAGGTACTACAAATTAGATGATCGTGCTGAATACATTCAAAGGCTTTCTCAAAACGAGCGATATTTCCGCCAAACTGATGTTTGATTACCAGGTTACACTCAAGCAGCAGCTCGATGGTGTTGTAGAGTGTGGCTCTACTCACTTGGTACTTTTTACTTTGCATCATCAGAAACAACGCGTCAATATCAAAATGGTCATTTTGAGAGTAAATCTCCTCTAGAATAGCAAAGCGCTCGGGAGTTTTTCTTTGACCTTTCTTTTCTAGGTATTGCGAAAAGATTTTCTTTACGGCATCTGTCGTTGAACTTGCTTTATTCATGGTGTTAAAGGGTTAATAAATCAGGGATCAAAAAATAAAGGCAGTTCTTCTCTCTAAAAATGAGTGGCAGCTTTCTCTTAGAAGAAGATCCATACCCATGTTCTATATTCTTTAAATCCTTGTTCAAATTATTCTTTTTCAGATATATTTTCTATACGTTTTATGGTATCTATGCCTTTTACTTTTAATAGCTGTTCAATAAGTAAGTTTAAGTCGGTTGTATTATGAACATACAGCTCTACAAATCCTTCAAATATTCCATCGTGGCTTTCTATGCCTAGCTTACGTATATTTACGCTTAGCTTTTCTGTGATGATTTTGGTTATATCGTTCAGTAGTCCTTGCCTGTCAATTCCTCTCATATCGAGGCGTGCAAGGAACGACAGAACTTTATGAGTAGTCCACTTGGCAACAATAATAGAGTCTCCGTGTTGCGCCGCGAGCCTACTGGCAACGTTACATTTCTTTTTATGTACTATTACGTTGTTATGCTTATCTACAAAGCCGATAACCTCGTCTCCGGGAATTGGCTTACAACATTGGGCTATACGGTACGTAAGGGTTTTGGTAATACCGTCTTCTTGTAGTAGGTATGGCTTCTTTCTATCAATAACCTTATCGTTGCTACCTTCTACAATAATAGTGTTGTTTTCGCCTTCGTCATCATCATCATCGTCTTCTTCCTTAGGACCTCCCGAGCCGGTAATTTTTTTTATAATGAACTCCAGTCCCCAGTAGCCAACCCATTTATTAGGGGTGTTCTTTTTTAGTATTTTTTCAAAGTTGTCTAGGCTAATCAAGCCGGCACCTACCTTACTGTATAGCTCATCTTTAGTATTTACTTTGTATGCCGGTATAAGCTTACGGAACACTCGCGCTTTAGGTTCAATGCCTAACTCCTTCAGCTTCGATTCTATAATATCTTTACCCTTCTGAAAGTGGTTCTCTACCTCGGCTTTAAGGGTTGCCTTTACTATAGATTTAGCACGGGCTGTAGTTACGTAGTCCAACCATTCTCGCTCGGGCTTTTGCGATTCGGCAGTAATAATCTCAATCTGGTCTCCGCTGTACAGCCGTTGGCTTAACGGAACGAGCTTGTGGTTGACTTTGGCACCAATGGCTTTATTACCAACTTGCGTGTGGATAGCGTATGCAAAATCTAACACGGTAGAACCCTTTGGGAGCGTTTTTGCATCGCCTTTTGGAGTAAAAACAATAATCTCTGATGTAAAAAGATTCATCCTGAAATGGTCGAGAAACTCTATGGCGTTTGCCTCAGGGTCTTTAAGCATTTCGCGAATCTGTTCCAGCCATTTATCCAGCTCGCTTTCCTGCGTTTTTTCATCTTTATATTTCCAGTGGGCGGCAAACCCTCGTTCGGCAATTTCGTTCATGCGTCTCGAGCGGACCTGCACCTCAACCCACTCACCATCGCACATTACCGTGAAGTGAAGGGCTTCGTAGCCGTTTGCTTTTGGTGTATTTACCCAGTCGCGGATACGATCTAGCTTAGGGCGGTATATATCGGTAATAAGCGAATATATTTGCCAACATTGGGTTCGTTCCGGTATATTCGAATCCGGTTCAAATATAATGCGAGCAGCAAAAAGATCGTACACCTCTTCAAAAGGGACAGACTTTAGCTGCATTTTTTTCCATATAGAGTAGGTTGATTTTGTGCGAGAAGTGATGGTGAAATTAATACCGTTTGCCTTCATCTTCTCTATGATAGGTGCCGAGAAACGTTCGAAAAACTTACGGTTATGACCTTCTGCTTTTTCTACCTTTTGGGTAATTTCCGCAAATGCTTCGGGCTCTATAAAGCGTAAGCTAAGATCTTCCAGCTCGCTTTTTATAACGTAGAAACCCAACCGATAGGCAAGGGGAGCAAAAAGATAGAGCGTTTCGTTGGCTATTTTCATCTGCTTGTTGGGAGGCATAGCATCGAGGGTACGCATGTTATGCAAACGGTCGGCAATCTTTATAATGATAACCCGAACGTCGTCGCTCAACGTAAGCAGCATTTTTTTAAAGTTCTCTGCCTGGCTGGTAGTTTCGTTGTCTTTTTCGATTACCCCTTCAATCTTTGTCAGACCATCAACCAGGTATGCTATTTTATCACCAAACAGGCTACGGATATTTTCTACCGTAATATCTGTATCTTCTACAACATCGTGTAGTAGCGCGGCACAAATAGATTTGTATGCTAAACCAATTTCGGAAGCAACAATTTTAGCAACAGCAATGGGGTGTAAAATATAGGGCACACCCGAACGTCTCCGAACGCCCATGTGAGCCTCGTTGGCAACCTCGAAAGCTTTTATTACCAGCTTCAGCTCATCGTCATTTTTTTGTCGGTACCAGTTATTTAGTAGATCGTCAAATGCGTCTTTAATTAGCTTCTTATCTTCTTTGGTTTGCAGCTCTGTCATTTGGTGTCGGTAATCTTAGGCTATTAATTTAAACAATAAAATTAGTGATTTTACCGGATAAATTATGATATGTTTAAGTAGTTTGAAAAATTAAATTGTTTAAAAAGTTGAAGCCATTTTCAGCTTTATTTTATACTAACTAATAAAACACAGAAACATTTCCTTTTTGGCTTGTCGAGCTATTTGTAAAATGAACCGTAATCGTGTATAAATATAAGCCCGGCTCAACAAGCTTACCTTTGTAAGAGCCGTCCCACTGGTAGGTTGCAGAAAGTGGCTCTCCTATTTTTTTTGTCGTTTCAAATACCTTTTTCCCCCATCTGTTGAAAACAGTAAGCTCGTAGCCATACATCGTGCCATCCATATCTACTATTGGCCCAAACCTGTTGCGTTGCATGCCTGTTGCCGTGTTTATGGTAAGGTTAGTGGGATCTACCGCATCGGGCATGTAAAATGACGACTCTACTATAAAGCAGCTTGGTTTAGATATGCTGGTGTAGCCGGTTGAGGCGCTTTCTGTTACTTGATAGCAAAATCTATCATATCCTTGCTGGATAACATTTTGAATATTGTCGGCATAGCTCGTTTTTGTTATGCCGCTAGCAACAGCTGCATTATCAGGTATGGTTCTGGTTATAGAGTATGTACTCCCTGGGTTGAGAGGCGACGACCATTGCAGGTGGGCCTCGTATGACCGAAACTCGCTGGAGAGAAGAATATTGGCGGCAACATTACTCTGTTTTATGGGGCTGCTACAGCGTATCGCGGAAACGCGGTAGTAATACCGCTGGTCTGTATTTATATTGGAGTCTGTGTAAGAGGTGGTTGTTTTGTTTGAGAAGTTATGAATAATCGTAAACCCTTGAGATAAATCAGTCGTTCTTTCAACGCAGTATTCCTTCAGCTCAGAGATGGGATCAATGATAAATTTCAGCTCAATAGAGTTATCTTTTGCTTCAACCTGAGTTAAGTTAATATACTTAGGAATAGCAAGCCTTTGATAGATGGCGCTATCTCTGTTAGAAAAGCTGACTTCGGGACCGTATGGTAAAAAGTTCCCTTCTGGTAAGAAAGCCTTTATGAAGAAGAAATAGTTTTTATTCTTATCCATCGTTTCGCTATGGAAAATGGTATCCTTTGTTCTTTCACTAAGCTTTACTGCCAATGACTGGTTGAAAGGTGTGTTGCCCGGGTATCCCCATACCTCATATTCGATAGATGAGTTAAACAGCTTATGGTATGAGCTTTCTTCCTTTAAGTTAGCATCGGTAACCCTGTATTTAGTCCATTTTAAAACAGTTCGCGCACTACAAGTATCAATGTCGGAAGTTAAGAACATGGTAAAATGATAGCCTGATAACGCGCTGGCTAAGCTGTCGGGATCATTTGCTGTCATGCAAAATGCCTGCTGATCTATGCCTACATTTGTGCCTTTTGAGTATGGAATTACGACAGAAGAATCGGGAAACGGAATGGTGTTGCCTATTTGATGGCTAGTTGGCGTGGGCTGTATTCGGGGATTTTCTAGCTTACGTGTAACAAAATACTTTATGGTTGCCGAGGGAGAATGTATAATGTGCCATTTAATTTCAATATCATTGGTTGCCGGATTTATGCTTACAACCTTTATGGCAGGTGAATATGGTGCCGGCTGCGCATACGCGTTGCTATTGGCTATGAATAGCAAAAATAAAATAGCAACTAGCTGGTATAGCATTTTCATTAGCGGGCTTTGTAAAATGTAATCTACAAAGTTATAAAAATCCTACTCAACTTATTGATGGTGGTTAATTAAATTTTGCTAATTAATTATTTTTTTGTGACCTACAACTGCTTCTGTGAAAGTGTTAACATTGAGGTACTGTTGCGCCAATTTTTGTAGCTGTTCAGAAGAAATAGCTATCACTTCATTAAAGAAATCGTTTACCTGAGTATATTCCAGCTTAGATTGCTTAAGGTCGATAAGTATATCCGCCAAGGCGATAGGGCCATCAAGAGAACGAAGTAAATCGCCCACAATATAGTTTTTAACAAGGGTAAGCTCTTCTTCTTTAA
Source organism: Bacteroidales bacterium (assembly GCA_031550925.1). Classification (GTDB taxonomy): domain Bacteria; phylum Bacteroidota; class Bacteroidia; order Bacteroidales; family UBA932; genus JAIRNF01. Next base: position 28,122 of record JAVBOE010000086.1, read on the forward strand.
TAGGTTCATTTTGCAGCCTGTCCAGCTCTTTTTTAATTTCGTTTATGCATGCGGAGGTATATTCTACACCTGTTTCGGTGGCAATGGTAAGATATCCCGATTCTTTCATACCTACCAGCATCGAGTAAATACCATAGGTATAGCCTTTTTCTTCGCGGATATTTTTCATTAAACGGGAGCCGAAATATCCGCCGAAAATAGTGTTTAAAATGGTCATTCCATTATAATCGGGATGCGTGCGCGAAAACATTATCTTTCCCATACGTATTGCCGATTGCACGCTGTCTTCCTTTTCTTTTAACAGCTGCTTTTCGATAGACGGATGTAGCGTAAAATCTTTTGTATCAGACGGAGTAATGTTGTTCCCCCAGCTATCGTTGCCTAAAAACTCTTGAACCAGAGAGATGCTATCGTTGTTTAGCTTGCCTGAAATAACCGCGAATGCATTATGCGGAGAGTAGTAGCTATGGTGAAATTGAGCAAGCTGTTTTGTATTTAGCATATCATAATCCTCGGGCATACCATACAAGCCATAAGGATGCGATGCTCCATAAAGCGAAGAAACCATTAGCTCGCCTGCTTGTTTGTCTATCCGCTCACGTTCAAATAGCAGGCGTTCTTTATGCTTTTGGGTGTATATTTTCAGCTCTTCTTCTGGAAAGGTAGGATATTTAATCAGCTGTTCTAAAACTTCCAGCGTTTCTTTCAAGTATTTATTTAGCGTGTAAATGCTGACACACGCAAAATCTCTGTCAATGTTAACTTCTAGCGATGCCCCATAAAAATCAAGCAGCTCCGCAACTTTAGAAGCATCATATTTTTTAGTACCCTCGCTAAGCATATTTAGCGTAGCAGATGCGACAAACGTCTGATCTTGGTAACGAGAACCCGCGTTAAAGACTACCGAAAGCCTTATAATATCAGCCGTTCCGCTATTAATGGCAGATAACCTTAACCCGTTCTTAAATTCGTATTCATCGGGCTTAGGAAATGCCAGCTGCTTAGGTATGTTGAATGATGGTGCTTTGCTTCTATCTGTCATAAAGTAGTTAATCGTAAATTGTTAATAGTAAAGTGGAAAAGATAGTTCGAAAATTTGAATGCTTGAATTATTCAAATTACTTATATCTACTTTTGAATTTTTAAGCTTTGCTGTTGCTTAGGTAGTATAGAGTTGAACAGTGCTGCGGGTTAAAGAGTTTTGTTGCTACTCTCTTAATATCATCTTTGCTTATTTTTCGATACATATCAAGTTCCGTATTTACTAGCGATATATCGCCTAGCATTTCATAGTAAGCCAATGTCATTGCCTTGTTTAGCACAGAAGAATCGGCAAAAATTTGTGCAGCCTCAACTTTATTTTTTACTTTTTCCAGCTCGTAGTCGGTAACATATTCGTTAACCAGCAGCTGCAGCTCTTCTTCAATTGCTTTCTCGGCAACGCTCATCGGTATATCGGGTAGTAGCCTTCCGGTAACGATGAAAAGCCCTTCGTCCAGCTCTCCTGTAAGATAAACGCTGATGCTGGAGAACAGCTGTTTTTCTTGTACCAGCTTGCGATACATTCGTGCGGAACGTCCGTTAGATAGAATATCCGAAATTAAATCGCAGGTGTAGTAATCGCTACCCATCCGATTACACATCTTGTATGCCTTGTAAATGGCGTTAGACGGCACGTTGCGATATACTGTTTGCTCTCTTGCCTCAAGCTGTTCGGGTTCTTTAGGTATAGCTTTTGTCGCTGTTTTTTTTGCAGGAATATCGGCATACCATTTTTCAACCAGTTGGTACACCTCGTCCTCATCCATATCAGCAACAATGCTGAGAATAGCGTTAGACGGTGTGTAATGGGCATTGAGAAATGCTTGCACATCTTCAACAGTGGCATCTTGTATATGCTCTACTTTTTTACCAATGGTTGACCAGCTGTAAGGATGTACTTTGTAAGCCAAAGGACGTAACAGCAGCCAAACATCGCCATATGGTTGGTTTAGGTAGCGCTGGTTGAACTCTTCTACCACAACACTTTTTTGTACCTCTATACTTTGCTCGGTAATATTGGGTGCCAGCAATCTGTCCGACTCCAACCATAGTGCCGTTTCTATATTTTCTTTGGGTAGCGTTATGTAGTAGTTGGTGTAGTCGCTTCCGGTAAAGGCATTATTTTCGCCGCTGGCCATTTGCACTTCCGTATCAAAGTCAGGAGCATTGGCAGATCCGCTGAACATCAGATGCTCGAATAGATGGGCAAACCCTGTTTTCTCAGGTGACTCGTTGCGCGAACCAACCCTATATAGGGTATTTACCGCGGCAATGGGGCTCGACGAATCACGATGGACAATAAGTGTGAGGCCGTTTTGCAGCGTATATCGTTTGTAGCTTATCATTTAGTCTAATGTCAATGTGGCCATGTTTTTAGTAGCATCGTTGTACTCTGCCACTATCTCTGCAATAATATTTTTTACGGGGCTTATATCTTTTATCAACGAAGCAATCTGACCGATTTCCAATTCGCCGTCTTTTAAATCTCCGTCAAAAATGCCAAGCTTGCTGCGTCCTCGTCCTAATATTTTTTGTATCTCTTCGGTTGAAGCCCCTGCGTTTTCAGCCTCTTCAACTTGTTTAAAGAAATCGTTTTTAATTAGTCGGGTGGGGGATACTTTTTTTAGTGATAGCATGGTGTCGCCTTCGTTCAGCTCTATGCATTTTTGCTTAAACAGGTTGTGTGCAGAGCTTTCCATCGACATAGCAAAGCGTGTACCCATTTGCACACCTTCTGCTCCAAGAACCATTGCGGCCAGCATACCTCTGCCTGTTGCTATACCACCTGCAGCGATTAGTGGGATTTTTGTTGATTTGCGCACTTGCGGAATAAGAGCCATAGTTGTAGTTTCTTCGCGTCCGTTATGGCCACCTGCCTCAAAGCCTTCGGCAACAACAGCATCAACACCTGCCTCCTCGCACTTTGCGGCAAACTTAGAGCTAGATACAACATGTACAACCGTTATACCCTCGGCTTTTAGCAGCTTTGTCCATGTTTTAGGATTGCCTGCTGAAGTAAAAACAACCTTCACACCCTCTTCCATTATGATATTCATAATGACTTCAATATCGGGATATAGTAAAGGAACATTAACACCGAAAGGTTTATCGGTTGCTTTTTTTGCTTTTTGTATGTGCTCGCGTAGCACATCGGGATACATCGATCCTGCGCCCAGTAAACCTAGTCCACCTGCGTTACTTACGGCAGAAGCTAGCTTCCAACCGCTACACCAAACCATACCACCCGAAATGATAGGGTACTTAATATTTAGTAAAGAGCATATTCTGTTGTTCATATCGATTAATTTTTATTGTCATTCAATGTTATACTAGCTACTCTGGCATTTTATTTAAGAATTCAAAGGTAGCAAAAAGAAGATGCCTTTATTATAATAGAAAGCGGTTGATATTACAAAATACATTATTTAAAAATAAAAAATGTTATTTTTACATATAATAAACATATG
>JAVBOE010000073.1:0-14207 GCA_031550925.1 Bacteroidales bacterium
TGCGTAATCACGCTATTAAAACTCGTCTCCATTGTCTTGCTGTTCTCTTGTTTCGTCTTTCTTTGCAGTTGATTCTATCGGTGTAATACGTATCCATTTTAACGCATTCCCGTATTCTCCAAATCGTTTCTTTGTACCGTCTTGTTTAAATAAAGCAGTTGCTCTTACCGCATCTGATATTTTTCTGCTTACTGGTACTGTTACGTCTTTACGCTCGTAATCGTAAAACTCCCGTGCTACTTCTGCGTTGCAAATGAACTCTCTAGGAGTTCCACTCCATTTTGCACGTTCGTTTTGGTAGTAATGTCTTCGTTCAAATAACGTCTTTTCGTACCAATCGTCGGGAACGGGCATATTTAGATAGTCAATTAACGCTCCTTGCTCTTTACCTTTAAGTGTATTAGTAGTATGCACCTTTGTAGAGGCTTCTTTTTGCACATGCAAAGCGTTCTCCAAATTGCTTATCTTTTGTAAAAAAGTTTCTTTTTGTGTATTCAGAATTTCTTCCAGCTCATTTATCTTTTGTAAAGAAGCTTCGAACTCGCACTGCTTATACTCTAACTGATGTAAAAGTTCAGCATATTTGTTTTCGAGGTGTATTTTTTGAACATCTAAATTAGTAAGAGTATCATTGATATATCTTATACTAGGTATCGTTTCGCATATATATTGTTCATCAAAGTGAGACTTGTGAAACTTTTTAAGTTGCTCGATTTGATACTCGTTTATATTGGTAATATCAATCTCAAGAAACGGAGCAGTATCCATTATATTAGATTTTTCTACATCAGAAAAGAACCTATATTGAACACCATTTGTAAGGACAGCAAATCTCGCTTTCGATGTTACATAATATCGAAATAGCTGGTTGACATGAAAATCAAGATCCTGACTCCAATGTTTACATTCAACTAAAAGAATGGGATCGTTATTACGCTTAATGGCATAATCTATTTTTTCTCCCTTTTTAATACCGATATCGCAAGTGTGCTCAGGTTCTACCTCAGTAGGATCAAAAACATCGTATCCAAGAACTTGGAGAAATGGAAGTACAAAGGCTGTTTTTGTTGCCTCTTCTGTCAATATCTGGTCTTTCAACTTGGAAATTCTCCCGGATAACTGTGATAACTCTTCCTTGAAATTCATACAATTATTTTCTATGGCAATTTACCAATAATGCTAATTCAACGTACTGTTACTATTCAGGAGATGTCTCGCTACGCTCGACATGACAAATATTTTGTTAGGACATTGCCAAATTACCATATTGGGTTTATCCCAAAAACTGCCTAAGCTTATCAATAATCATTTGTGGAGTAATGCCGGCAAAGCAGGCGTAGTCGCCTCTATAGCAATCTTTGTTACCAAAAATTGAACATGGACGACAGCTGAGATTCTCTACTTGTATTGCATTTTCGGGTGGTTGATGCCAACCGTAGAATCCGGCAATAGGATGTGTTGCTCCCCAAATTGATACTACAGGTGTATCAACAATAGAAGCCAAATGCATATTGGCTGAATCCATTGCTAACATTACATCCAAGCGGTTGATAACATCCAACTCTCCGCTCAGATCGAGCTTACCAACCATTGATATGGCATCAGTGTACATTGCTTCCCAGCGCTCCAGTATTGCTTTTTCTTCTTTACCCGCACCAAACAGAAAGACCTTAACATCAGGTCGTTTGGCAAAGTATGCCACAACCTCTTCCATCTTATCTATGGGGTAAATTTTTCCCTTATGCTTTGCAAACGGGGCAACGCCCAGCCACTTACAGTCCTTTATTCCGGTAACCGTTCCTTTCTCTTCCGGCTTAAGCTTGTACCAATCGTATATGCTCTTAAAATCGAAGTGAACGGGGTAGCCTAAGCTGGCGAAGACCCTCGCATATCGCTGAAAAACGCTGGGCTGACTGCGTAACTTTTTATTGTGCTTACGTGTAAGCTGCTTACGAACCTTACGCCCCTTATGAATATGCCTGACAGGTGTTCCTGTAAGCTTAAAGAGCCATGAAAGAATCATAGTACGGAGAACCCTATGCAAATCAGCAACCATATCAAACTTCTCTGCCTTAAGCATTCTGAAAAGTCTGAATATTCCCATCAACCCTTTATATTCGTCAGATTTAAAGTCTATGCCAATAAATTCGATTTGGGGATTAGGAGCATAAAACGGTTCGAAGAATTTGCGCGAAGCTACCGTAAACTCAACATCGGGATACTGCTTTGCTAACGAATAAACCACAGGTACTGTCATAGCAACGTCTCCCATGGCTGAGAAGCGCATGACAAGAATCTTCTTCCTTCTATTTTTTATTGTTGATTTAGCTACCATTTTTTAGAACAAAGATCATAAGACAAAAGAACAAAGATGTTGAAGATTTAGCGTTTTTTGTCTTTACTCTTTTGTCTCTATTCTATCATCTATTTCTTTTCGTACAGAATGGGATTAAGTGCAGGATCGTTGTACATTTTCATCTGTTTGTAAACTTTCATGTACTTTCTGCCATTCTCTATATCATTTAAAAGCTGCTCGATAGCAGTCGAAAGGTCTTTTTGCTGCTCCAGCAAAACATTCAGCTTATTCTCGCAGGTAGCCTTATGTTCGGCAGAAGCATCGGGGCGAAGAACCTCCTGCCTCATGTGGTAAATTTTTAGCGCAAGAATAGAAAGACGGTCGATTGCCCATGCCGGACTTTCGGTATTAATAGTCGCGTCAGCCAACGGTTTAACACCTTTATACTTATCCAAAAAGTAGCTGTCGATAAGCTCTACCAAATCGGTTCTATCCTGGTTTGACTTGTCTATTCTTCTTTTAAGCTTAACGGCTTCAACAGGGTCAATCTGCGGATCGCGAATAATATCCTCGAAATGCCATTGAACGGTGTCTATCCAATTTTTTAAGTACAGGTAATACTCTATACTCTTTAGCTCGTAAGGGTTTTGGATAGGCGTATCAACATTATCTGTTTTATGATAATCGTTGATGCTTTGGTTAAAAATATTATTGCAAAGTTCGGTAAACATCATCTTGGTTATTGTTAATTGTTAGTCGTGAAGCGTTAATCGAAAAGATAATATGATAATTCGTTGATATGATAATATGCTAATGAATAATGTTGGCTCAGACCTAATTGGCTTAAACATTGAAACCCTTTATCGCTTTTCTTCTTTTGTCCTTATCCTTTGTCTTTAGGTCTGTAAGTCTTCTAGTCTATATCCTACATCTTACGATCTACGAGCGCTTCAGAAAAAGCAATAAGCTCATCTTTTCTGTTCTTATTGTTTACTACATTATTCAAATTCTTGATAGCCTCTCCGAATAAATCGTTCACTTTCTTTTCGGCGTGTTGCTTTACGTTCAGCTTATCATAAATAGCGCGAACTGCTGTGTATCGCTCGTCTTTACCCATTTCTTTATCTTTCAGTATCGCGTTTAAAGCCTTAAGATCATTGCCCTGTGCCAGCTTTAAAGCGGTAACCAAGAGATATGTTTTTTTGTTGGTGGCAATATCTCCACCTATAGCCTTTCCAAAAATCTTAGAGTCGCCAAACGTATCAAGTATATCATCTTGTATTTGGAAAGCTAGTCCAAGCTGTAGCCCAAACTTATAAAGCCAATCGCAATCGTTAGCTGGAGCGGCAGCTGCCAATCCACCTATTTTTGCGCCGGCGGCAAGTAGAACAGCCGTTTTCAGCTCAATCATATTTAGATATTCCTCTTCGGTAATTATCGGAGAGTTTTCAAAGTTGATATCCAGCTGCTGCCCCTCGCAAACTTGTGCTGCTGTTTTATTAAAAAGGGTCAATATTTTAGGGAGGTGTGTCGAGCTACTTTGAGCAATCAAGCGATATGCATCTATGCACATTGCATCACCCGATAATATAGCCGCATTAGTACCCCACTTTTTGTGAACTGTAGGCTGACCTCTACGGATATCGGCCTTATCGATAATATCGTCGTGAAGAAGGGTAAAGCCATGAAAAACCTCAAGACCTAAAGCAGGCATAAGAACAGTCGGATCTATCCGCTCGTTATACAGCTGATAGCAAAGAAGGCAAAGTACCGGTCGTACCCGCTTACCACCCACAGACAGGCTGTAGGATATAGGATCGTATAATTCTTCCGGCTCTCTGTCTAACGCCAAACCTGTAATCGACTGGTTAACAAGCTGACGTAGTTCTGAATCTGAATGCATTTTTCTTTTTTAGTTTAGCTGCAAAGATAGCTACTTTATTTGTGGGAATAATAAATCTCAAAAATATTTGTACAAATATTATAACTATTTATTTATAAAAATATTATTTATGGTTGCTTTTTAACTTATACTGTTTCACAACTTCTTTAATTGAGTCCAACCCAACCTCTTCCAACTTTATTTCATTTAGCGGAATAAAACGAAAACTTTCAACATCATCTAAGGCTTTAATTGCGGAAAAATCGCTCACTTTAGCCACAAAGGTTATATCAAGCGTAAAGTAAACTATTCCGCCAAATATATACCTGTTGGGAAAACTGCCGAAAAACGTCAGCTCCTCTACATCCAAGTTCATCTCTTCTTTAACCTCGCGCCTTACAGCATCCTCCGCCGATTCGCCAATATCAACAAAGCCTCCGGGCAAATCGAGCATGCCCTTAAACGGATCACGCCCTCTAACGGTTAACAACAGCTCATGCTTGTCGTTCTCAATCAGGACAACAACAGCTGCAGCCTCATTAATATAGTATCGCTGACCACACTTATCACAGCTGAACATCTTTACGCCATCCCACTTAAAACCACTTGCCCCGCAATACGGACAGTACTTAAAAACCTTTGAGGGATGATATTTTTCGTAGCTGTTAGATTCTGACATAAGCTGTATATTTATTATTTTCGCAAATATAGACAAAAGAGCAAAGAACAAGGACAAAAGAACAAAGACAAAGAGGTTGGAAAGATTTAAGAGATAAAATCACCCCCTCCCCCCGGTCGGCTTAGGCACAGCCTAAGCCGAGGTATATATTAAGGCTACAGCCTGAAATAGTTAAACAGACTGAGGCTCTAGCCTCAGCCCAACAAAGAGTTTCTCGCACATCGTGATACTTGATACGTGCATCGCAATACTATATTTCATTACTATATTCTTACATTAATAAGCTAGCACATTGTCCTTTTCGCATATTTTACTAAGTTTGCATACCCTTATAAACAACTTTGATTATGAAAACGCTTAAATTCCTATCCATTTTTTTACTTATCACAAGCATTTTTGCCTGTTCTTCAGGCTCGGCTAACAAAAACCGGTATAATATTATCCCTTTGCCTCAGCAGCTAGCTCCTGCCGAAGGAGAATTTAAAATCAAAAAAAGTACCGTTGTTGCTTACCCTAAAGAAAATGCAGAGTTCAAGCGAGTTGCAGAAATGTTCGTTAAACAGCTGGGAACCGCATCAGGCATGGTGCTACAAACAATGGAGGACTCGGGAGAAACACAGCCCGAAAACTCTATCTATTTTAAGCTTTCTAATAATGAAAACGAATTGGGAACGGAGGGCTATACCATCACCATTGTTCCCGACAGAGTGCTGGTTGAGGCAACCACCGCTCAAGGTGCTTTTTATGGCGTTCAAACGCTTTATCAACTGCTGCCCGCCGAAATAGTAAGCTCTAAAAAAGAGGATGCGAAATGGGAAATACCCTGCGTAGAAATTAAAGACTGGCCGCAATTTGTATATCGTGGTCTGCATCTTGATGTGTGCCGCCACTTCTTTACTATGGACGAGGTTAAGCAGCACATTGATATGATTGCCATGCACAAGATGAATACTTTTCACTGGCACTTAACCGACGACCAAGGCTGGCGTATTGAGATAAAGAGTCACCCTAAGCTAACCGAAATAGGTTCTATAAGACATAAAACGCTTATCGGCAGCTACTACGATGAGTATCCTCAGGTTTTTGAGGTAAAAGATTACGGTGGATATTTTACTCAGGAACAGGCAAAAGAAATTGTTGCGTATGCAGCAGAACGCTTCATAACCGTTATTCCCGAAATCGAAATGCCCGGGCACGCGTTGGCAGCACTGGCGGCTTATCCCGAGCTATCGTGTACCGGCGGACCGTTTGAGGTTGAGCCTAAGTGGGGAATATTTTCGGATATCTTCTGCCCTAAAGAGGAAACCTTTGCTTTGTTGGAAGATGTTATTTCGGAGATTATTGAGATTTTCCCCAGCGAATACATACACGTTGGTGGAGACGAAGCACACAAGGATAAATGGAAAGTATGCCCCCATTGCCAAGCAATGATTAAAAAGCTAAACCTGAAAGATGAAGACGGCTTACAGAGCTACTTTATAACTCGCATGGAAAAGTTCATTAACTCAAAAGGTCGCAAAATTATTGGTTGGGACGAAATTCTTGACGGAGGTGTTGCTCCTAACGCAACTATCATGTCGTGGAGAGGTTTCCGCGGAGCCATTGCTGCGGCAGAACAGGGTCATTACTCTATTATGACTCCAACTGCTTACTGTTACCTCGACTATAACCAATACGACCCTTACCTGGAACCATTGGCTATCGGTAACTTCAATACGCTAATGAACACCTACTCGTTAAACCCTATACCTCCGGAGCTTAGCAAAGAACAGCAGAAGTATATTTTGGGTGTGCAAGGAAATATATGGGCTGAGTATATTCCCGATTGGGTTAACTTACAAACCAAGCTGTTTCCAAGAGCGATTGCCCTTGCAGAAGTGGGTTGGACAGAAAACTTCCGCAAAGATTACTATGACTTTGCCAGCCGCTTAAATCAACACCTAAAGCGCTTGGATATCTTAGGTGTCAGCTATTCTAAAACGATGTTTGATGTGCTAGCTACACCGGAATATGATGCTACCAACAACAAGCTGCTTGTGAAGTTGGAAAGTCAATATGCTCCAGCCGGTCTGCGTTATACGCTTGATGGCACCGACCCAACCGATAAGTCAACCGCATACACCACACCTGTAGAAATTGACGGACGAGTTATCCTTAAATCCGGCGTATTTGAAGATGGTAAGCTGGTTGGGCGTATATTCGAGCGCGAGTATGTTTCGCACAAAGCATTGGGCGACGCACCCACAATGGCAGACGGAACAACAAGCATTGCTCTTGTAGATGGCATAAGAGCAAACATCTATAACAATCCGGGTTGGTTTAATCCCCGCACTACCGTTAGAGTGGGTGGAGATGACTTATCTTTTGTGGTAGATCTGAAAGAGAGTAAACCCATTAACCGCATTACATCTTGTATGCTAAACCAACCGCTTTACCGTTTGGTAGCACCTGTTGCTGTTTCGATAGCCTTTTCTGACGATGGTGTAACCTACACCGAAGCTATAGAAGAAGCCATTACCAATCCGCAACCAAACCGCCGCGCAAGTGTTGAGCATGTTACGGAAGTTGCCAACGTTAACGCGCGCTACATTAAGGCTACATACAAGAACGCGGGTTCGCCGTTCTCTACCGACCCGAATGTGCAACCATACAGCAACGCCGGCAAGCAAGCTATAATTATGCTTGACGAGTTTATTATTGAATAGGTTAATAGTAAATGGTTAAGCGTGAATCGAAGTGTCGGTTCACGCTTAACTTGTAATTGGTAGCACGCTACATGCATCAAGAATCATGATGTGAGATATGCGTATGGCAATATATGATGTGCGGGAAAAAGTATGTCATGTCAAACATAGTGAGACGTCTCCTGAAAAGTAGTAGTGCATTGAATTAGGTAACAGTGCATTTACCCCAAAATCCCCTTTAGGGGATTTCTAGTCACTACCAAAACATTTATCTGTCCCCCTTGTTAGAAAACAAGTGGTAGTCAGAGAAAGTTAACAACAATTTACATATCTTTGAGGAATAAAGTACATAGCCATGAAATACCCGGGCATTCGCGAAGAAGCGGTAAAAAAGAAAGTAGGACAAGATTTTTTCGACAAATTCGATACCACCGATATTCTTAAAAACGTAGATTTTGCCGTTAAGTTTCGTAGCAAATCGGGCCCAACTCTTTTGGGCGACGAGTATCTACTGTGGGCAGAAGCAAAAGAAGGATGTAGCGACATCTATGCCTCGTTCGTCCAGCTAATCCTTACCATCGGACAGAGCGGCACAGTGGAGGGTTTGCTGCCACCACCATTCCTCGGAGCATTCGATTCTGAGAAAATCGCGTTCATTCCTTACATCGACATTGCCGATGTATTTACCATCAACGATTTCAACTGGAAGGTTACCCCGTCTAAACACGAAACAAAGGAGTTTCGTCTGCTATACGACCGCGTCCAGAAGATCATTGACGAGAAGATGTATCTCTACGATTTTGAAAAAGACGAAACAGTATTACGCCACTTTATAAATAACAATTTACCAGCTGGACGAACAAGCGGCAAGGTACAGATCACTAAAAACAACTTTATCCACATCTATCTGCGCTGGTTGGACGAGGTAAAACCCCACATAAATTTTAACTGGGACGAGGGAAAGAAAGGGGGCATTCTTGATTGCGATTTTTACCGCGCCGACCTCTTTGTTGATGACAGAGATACCGAGGACATAGATGATGACACAGCAATTTCCGACAAGCTGTCGGTGGTTTTTCACGACGGCAAATATCATATTGTCAGTAAAGTGTGGGGTAGTGATGTGGCGGTTGCTTTCGATTTCCGGCAAGGCGGGAAACAAGCCTACATCTCCTTTTGGAAGAAATACAAGCGCCCGCCGCTTCACGAATATTGGAGCTATATCATCGACCGCCGCGATCTGCTCGTGCCACAGGATGTACGCGAGCGCAAAGGGTCGTTCTTCACACCGCAAAAGTGGGTAGCTCTCTCTCAGCAGTATATCGCCGATGTGTTGGGCGAGGATTGGCAGGACGAATACTACGTGTGGGATTGCGCCGCCGGAACGGGTAATCTGTTAGTGGGGCTGACCAATAAATACAACGTGTGGGCATCGACCCTTGACAAGGCTGATGTTGATGTGATGCACGAACGCATTGAGAAAGGCGCAGACCTGCTGCATGACCATGTTTTTCAGTTCGACTTTTTGAACGACGAGTTCACCAAACTGCCCAAAGGTTTACAGGATATTATTAACGACCCCGAGAAGCGTAAGAAGTTGATTATCTACATTAATCCGCCATATGCAGAAGCAGATAATCGAAAGGGAGAAGGTAGAGTAGATGTGGCTGTTTCCGCCATTCATAAAAAGTATTCCAATTTAATGGGATATACTAAACGTGAGATATATATTCAATTTTTAACGAGAATTTATTGCGAAATCCCTTCCTGTGTGCTTGCAAATTTTTAAACTTTGAAAAATTTGCAAGCACCAAAGTTTCAGGATTTCCGGCGATTTTTTCGAGCTTCGCTCGAAAAAATTTTTGTGGTTCCAGCAGATACTTTTGACAATGTAAAAGGACAATTTCCAATAGGTTTCTATATTTGGAATACCAGCAAAGAAGAACGATTTGAACACGTAATTGCTGATGTTTATGATGAATACGGCAATTTTATCAGAACAAAAAATCTTTGGACATATGACGATAGCAAAATCATAAACGACTGGACATTGACATTCATAGACAAGAAAAATGAGTCTATCGCAACAATTACGGGAGTAGGTAATGATTTTCAACATCAGAACACTGTTTGTATTGAATATGCGTACAGACCTTGGAATCACCAATATCAATGGCAAATAACGAAAAATAACCTAATAGAGTCTGCTATTTATCTTACTGTAAGAACTATTATCCCCGCCGACTGGCTTAATGACCGCGACCAATTCCTTTACCCAAACGATGGTTGGCAGACAGACAAGGAATTTCAGAGTGACTGCCTTGCATATACGCTGTTCAACAACAACATTCAATCAGCTTACGGTACAAACCACTGGATTCCGTTTACCGAATATCAGGTTGGAGCTCGCGATAAATTTTGCAGTAACTTTATGACTAATTTTATGGATGGAAAAATTAAGTCTGACGGTATTGTGTCTGAACACCTTTTGTTTTATGGGTTTGACGGTTATGGCTCAGGGGGAGGTGGCGGCACGTACAAAGAGGGAACAAAACGCGAATTTTCGCCCGAAGCTTGTCAAGTATTCGATGCCGGGCGCGAACTATGGAAATATTACCACAAGCAAACGGGCAACGAATCCAACATGAATGCCTCGTTGTACGATATCCGAGCACACTTCCAAGGGCGCAACGATAAGGGCAAAATGAACAATAAGTCTTCTAACGAACACTACAACGAACTTATCGCAGGATTGCGTATGGCACTGAAAACCCTCGCCCGCAAAATTGAACCCAAAGTGTATGAGTATGGATTTTTGAAACAATAAAACTACCAAAACAGACCCTCGTTAAGCGGCATTTGGCTTCGCCGAACTTCGTTTGCAATGCCCTCAGAACACAGCACAATTTGCAGCTGTAAACGAGCAGGCAAAATATTAAAAGAATTGTAGTAAGGTAATAAACCCACCCAAAATTTAAAAAACCCAATAAAAATGCAAAATGCCGGTTTGATCCCAGAAAAACCTTCAGGAGGCATATAGCGCATATCTAAAAGCAATAGTGTATATTTGCATACTAAAACAGCCTAGGCCCTGCTTGGCCTAACCATACATGATGAAAGAGAAAAGAGATAAAATTGTAGTAGGTATTACCCACGGCGATATCAACGGTATCGGCTACGAGATAATGATTAAAACGCTGGTAGATCCGCGTATTACCGAGTTTTGTACGCCTATTGTGTACGGATCGCCAAAGGCATTTGCATTTTACCGCAAGCAGCTGGGTATAGAGAATTTCAGCCTTAACCTTATAACCAAGCCATCGGAGGCTAACCCCAAACGCCCCAACATTATCAACTGTATGGACGATAACGTAAAGGTGGAGGTAGGGCAATCGACCAAGCAAGCCGGAGAGGGTGCCGTTGCCGCCCTGCAAATGGCTATAAAAGACATGAAGGCCGGTCATCTGGATGTGCTGCTCACTGCGCCCATCAATAAAAAGAACGTTCAGTCCGACAAGTATAGCTTTCCGGGGCATACCGAGTTTCTGGCGGCAGAGTACAACACCTCCGACTACCTCATGATTATGGTTAGCGATGTGATGAAAATAGGTGTCGCAACCGGGCATATAGCCTTAAAAAACGTACCATCATCAATATCAAAAGAGCTAATCTTAAAGAAGCTGGAAATAATGAACCAGTCGCTTCTGCAAGACTTTGTGCTTACCAAGCCTAAAATTGCCGTATTTGGATTAAACCCCCATTGCGGCGATGACGGGCTTATTGGAAACGAAGAGTTGGAGATTATTGCACCGGCTATAGAAGAAGCAAAAAAACGCGGAATAATGGCCTTTGGTCCCTATTCTGCCGACGGCTTCTTTGGCTCTGATGCTGTTCGCGATTTTGATGCCATACTTGCCATGTACCACGACCAGGGAATGATTGCTTTCAAGGCTATGGCTTTCGATACCGGAGTTAACTATACCGCCGGATTGCCAATTATTCGCACCTCTCCTGCTCACGGAACGGCATACGAAATTGCCGGCAAGAATATTGCCCACCCCGATTCTTTCCGCTCTGCCCTATATATGGCTTGCGACATCTATAAAAACCGCAAACAGTATAGTGAGCTAACCGCAAATCCGCTGAAGAAAGAGTACTTTGACTCGGTAAATGAAAAAGAATAGCTTCGAGATTCGGAAATAGAAAATTATTTTCAGCTAAACATACGGAAAACCATGCTTTTTAGCATGGTTTTTTGTATATCTTTACATCAAGAGACATAAGAGCTAGCTATACTCCTCCCCTTGGTCTAAATACCAATATTTGCACAAACCTCCATTTGCAAATATTGATGTAGCGTTCACATCTAAAACAACGTTGCTTCTGCGTCAGAAAATCTCTGCTTACATGTTGGTTGTAAGTAAGGATAAATAAGAAAAGCAAGCAAAAAAATCACAGTCATGGAAACAAAAATATTAACATTTAACGACAAGCTGCTGAGCCTACAGCCCAGCCTACAACGCTTTGCAATGAGCCTAACAGCAAACAGCGATAATGCAAAAGATTTAGTGCAAGAATCCCTCCTTAAAGCTCTTATTTATCAAAATAAGTACCAAAGCAACACAAACCTCAAAGCTTGGGTATTTACTATTATGAAAAATACGTTCATAAACAACTATCGAAAAATGATAAAGCACGGTTTGATACTAGATAGTAGCGAAAACCAATATGTTATGAACAATAAGCCTACACCATTTACGCCAGAAGCCGACATGGTGCAAGATGAAGTTCTGAATAAAATTAACCAGCTGGAACCGGAGTTTCATATTCCGTTTCAAATGCATACAGCTGGTTATAAGTACAAAGAAATTGCCGAAAAGCTAAACTTGAAAATCGGCACCGTTAAAAGCCGTATTTTCTTCTCGCGCCAAAAGCTGATGATCGCACTAAAAGATTACGAAAAAAGCAGAGATTAGTACAATATATTCTATACCCATCAGTAAACCCCAAAAACCTGCTAATAGCAAGCTTTTTGGGGTTTACTATCAGCGCTTTACCCTCTCCCCATAAAGCAATATTAACGACTACCTACGAAAATAAGTAGCAGTAAATCGAAATAAAATGTTGTTTTTTCACAATTTATTTAACTAAGCGTATAATATTGATTGTTAATGATTTGAAAATATTTTTATTTAGAATGACTTTATAAAACGACTATTTTATAAACTGATAATGAGCAATTTATAAATTTTCATATTATCTTTGTACAAGAAATCAGAAACAGCTTGTATTAATTTCGATTTCGAAACAAACATCAAACGAAACAAACAATATTTCAAAACGAAACAATATACTTTTTAGCTATGGAAACAACATCATTCAACAGCGAGCTAATGAGCCTACAATCCAGCTTAGAGCGTTTTGCCATGGGCTTAACGGGAAACAGAGAGGATGCAAAAGATCTGGTACAAGAAACCCTTCTTAAGGCCCTTACCAGCCAAGATAAGTATCAAAGCAATACCAACCTTAAGGCTTGGACGTTTACCATTATGAAGAATACCTTCATCAACACATACCGTAAGAACGTAAAGCATGGTATGGTACTGGATGGCAGCGACAACCAGTACTTAATGAATGGTCACACAACACAGCTTACACCTGAGTCGGACTTGGCGCATAGTGAGGTTAGCCGCAAGATTAGCCAGCTGGAGCCGGATTTCCGCATTCCATTCCAAATGCACACTCAGGGTTATAAGTATAAGGAGATTGCCGAAAAGTTGAACCTGAAAATAGGCACCGTAAAAAGCCGTATCTTCTTCTCTCGACAGAAGCTGATGGCAGCCCTTAAAGGCTACGAAAAAAGCGTTACATCATAGCAGCTTTCTCGCGTTCAAACAAAGCAAAGAGCCCTCACGGTTGGTGAGGGCTCTTTGCTTTTTGGCTCAATTTAGCGAGTCATTTCTAACGTAGCGAGAGCCGTCAGCTCGGCGAAGAGATGACTTCTTAATAGTATAGAATACTGAACAGCTATAATCATAATGGAAAGCTTGCTATGTTGCCCCTAACTCCCCTAAAGGGGACTTTTTGGAGGATTTAGGGGTAAATGCAAAGAGTTAGGAACTGTTCGCATTACTATACCATCTTTCATTACCAAATTAACACATAACCACATTATCATATTTTTCTCTATTAGCTCAACCAATAATGGTAAATAGTTACGTAAATGCTTCTTTTTGCATTACTAAACGAAATTAAGTTATTGCAAAGTGTTATTTTTTTTGAATTTATTTAACTAACTATAACGGATTGATTATTAAATATTTTAACGGATTTTTTATTTAGAATGGCTTTATAAATAGCATATTTTATAAATTGATAATGAGCAAATTACAGATTTATGCGTTATGTTTGTCATAGAAATCGAAAACGTTTCGGTTTTAGCTTCGAAAACGAAATATAAAACAAACATAAACACATAACATTATCAATAACAATGGAAACAGCATTCAACACCGAACTAATGAGCATTCAACCCAGCTTGGAACGTTTCGCCATGAGTTTAACAGCCAACAGCGAAGATGCAAAAGACTTGGTACAAGAAACTCTTCTTAAAGCCCTTACTTCTCAGGATAAATACCAAACCAACACCAACCTGAAAGCTTGGAC
>JAVBOE010000049.1:0-12903 GCA_031550925.1 Bacteroidales bacterium
AGTCCCCTTTAGGGGATTTAGGGGCAACATAGCAAGTTTCTTTATTGTAGTAGTTTATTCTGTGTGCTGCCGTTATTCAGGAGATTTCTCGCTTCGCTCGAAATGACGTACTCATTGATTTTTTAAAGAGCAATTTTTCGCTTAACCACTAACGACTAACCCTTCACTAAAATGGATAGTTCAGAGCAAAATGCCAGGTATTATTTCCGCTTCCAAACCATTTTGTAGGAGATATAAATCCTCGTCGTGTTTGATCCGGATTCTGCTGTAAATTCGGTTCTACGTACGGGTCATACGTTTTAAAACCTACATCAACACGTAGAATGAGAAAATCTAAATTAAGTCGCAAACCTAGTCCTGTACTAACAGCAATATCTTTATAAAATTCATCAAACTTAAACTGAGCACCCTTTCGAGAATCATTACTATCTAAGCTCCAAATATTTCCGGCATCAACAAACAAGGCTCCTTCAAATGACGAAACCAACTTAAAGCGATATTCAATATTTGCTTCAAGCATCATATCTCCAACCTGGTTTGGTACGTTTAGCGTAGTATCGGTAATTGGAGCAGAGCCGGGTCCTAAGGTACGAGCTTGCCAACCTCTAAGGCTATTTGCCCCCCCGGCATAAAACGTTTTTTCTAAAGGCAGATAATCTGAGTTACCATAAGGCTTACCAATACCAAAATAGGCATGGTATATAATGCTTGTACTCCGCGTTATCATTCGATTGATGGAGTAGCTTATGTCCATTCTTGCATACTGCTCATAAGGCGATCCCGCGACCTTATACCTACCATCGCTAGTTTCACTAAGTATCGGATTGAATAAAGTAAGGAGATTTCCTCCAACATCAAGTCCAACCCTAACATAGTGAACGCGGCGTGCCTGTATTCCTCGCAGACCACTACGATACTCCATAGAAGCCGATGCGCCGCCAATAAAGTGATCTTGATATAAGTTGCTCAGGTATGGGTTTTTCAACGAGTCAACAAAACCTGCCCTCACATCGTTCATCTTTACAAGGTTAATCACAATAGGGTTGAATGTATATGACATACGCTCTGATGCCCGCCAAGAGTAACCAAACGAAGCCCCTGCCATTTGTCGAGTATAGTCCGGTCTATCCTGATAGCTATAAGAAGCGGCAAAGGTTGTATGCGGTATGCTACGTTTAAAAAATGCAAAGCTAATAGGCATCAAGAATTTCGGGAAGGTAAGTGACGATGCTATACCAAACTCTTTAGAAGTAGAGCTTTTACCTTTCGTATTCCCCAGGTATTGCTGGTAGGCTCCCCTGACTGTTGTTTGAAAATACTCCGCACCTTTCATCAAGTTTTGGTGGTCGTATCCAATACCCGGGGCAATACTGAACAACCCCTCTCCACTGGTAGATACCTCTAAATCTATTTTATATCCTTGTGGTTTTGAAGGAGTAAGAAGTATATCGCAAACCAACAGAACGATAGAATCTGCTTCGTTAACTTGCTCTACCTCTCTAAACTGAATGGTAACAGACTTATATAAATTCAGGTTAGATAGGTTAGCATACGTCTGCTTTACATCCATTTCCGAATATAGGCTGTCCACAGTAATTAAGTTGACTCGATTGATTACAGAGGGGCGAATCTTAAGCTCATCTTCGTACAAAAAATGTAACCCTCTGTTGCTTATTGTATCAAAAGAGCAATAGTACAAAGAGTCTCTATATGCTTTTATGGGATCATAATCTGTATTTACATATACATCTTTAACCACATACTGCTTATGCGACTTATACTCGACTTTATTATTGCTGATTGTTTCAATCTTATTAAGCCTAAGAACAAGATCTGCCCTAGATTGCCCAATGGTTGTATCGGCCTGAAACGTGATATACCTTCTATTAAACTCGTAATACCCCCGATCTCTTAGCAACGATGTGATTCGAGTTCTCTCGGCCTCCAAATTCTCTGCCGAAAGTACTTGCCCAGTATGCAAAAGCGAAGCATTCCGCGAAGAAAGTACCAGCTTGCTAAGGGCAGTATCCTGTATTTCATAGGTCAGATTTCGTATTCTGATAGGGCTCGCAACATTAACCGTGTAGATAACTTTTGCCTTTTTTTTATTTTTTTTATAAACAACCGAATCTTTAACCGTAAAGTCATAGTAGCCCATATTACGAATCTGATCGGATACGCTGCTAACCGAGAGCTGGTTTAACGTTGTATCAAGAATTACAGGAGGTTCGCCACTATTAATCATCCATTTGTTTACAAAAAACTTACAGTTAGGATTGCTTGCATTATACATGGCCAGCGGCAGCTTCATTCCTAAAAAAGTCGTTCGGTTGGGTTGCTGCTTCAGAAAAACATCAAGGTTATCGGAGCTGATTCGCTTAGTATTTATTTTCCACTTGTTATCCGTTAGAAGGTACTGTCCGTCTGGAACTTTACGCACGCTGCTGCAAGACGACAAAAACAGCAATGCACCCATACACAGTATGGTAAATACTTTTTGGCATCGTCTTAGTAAAAGGGGCATTATTCTGTAATAGTGATTTCTGTATCTTACAAAGGTAGGTATTGTAGCAAAATATACAAGAAAGAATAGTATCACGATATTCGTATCAAGTATGATAAAGATAAGGGATATGCGTATTGCGATATGTGATATGCGAAAAACAACAATATGAGATTATGATATATAAAATTCGAAAAGTAATCACATTTATAAGTGAGGTAATATTTTGATTTTCAATGAAAGTCTTTAAATCTTGGAGTCTATATAATAGCCAAACTTGTAAAATACTGCTCCTAACGGAGCAAGGGTCACTTACCATTGTGCTATCCTACAAAGATGTTGCTTCTACGGAGCAAAGCCCACAACTCTCTATCGGAGTCGTATGTACTTTGCCCATTTTATTAATCGAACTCAGGTTACTACTCATTAATCGCACGTTTTTAAGCGATTAAATTAGTAATTATATTATAGGCAAACCATCCATCAACACCTTTAAGTAGTAAAGGTTTAGTATTAGCCCCATCTTTTTGAATATCAATTCCATCTTTATAAGGGTTAATAACCACTATTTTACTGTATGGTATTTTGAAATTTTTTAAAGATGATGCAAAGAAAATATGCTTATTTGTTAATGCAACCAAACCAATGCCTGCACATTTTGTTTCCTGAATTGACACAGGGTTTCCTTTAAAGGCGCCAGTCCTATAGTAAACACCCTTTGCTATTCTAAAGCTCACACCATTGCTTTTGCCTTTATATACCGTCTTCGTCTTTTGTTCATAGAGTTCAACCTGTTGAAAAACCCATATAATCTTTTCTGATTTTTGAAGTAAAAACGGCAATATCCCCTCTATTTTTAGAGAAGATTCAGGTACATTTCCATTCAGCACCTCTCTAAGTATAGAAGCTTTCACAACTTTTTGCAGCGCACTATTTTTATCAAGTACGCTTTGGTCAAAACCATAATTAGACCTGTATTTTATAATTTTATTCTCATCATCAACCGTTAGCATGCCATTATCAATAAATACATCAACAGCCTTACCAAACCCATCGACATGAAGCGATTCTATTTCACTTGGTTTTATATGGTTAATATCCGCAATATGCTCAATTGTATCATCAAGAACTGTAAAATCCGAGTTGCCTGTGATTGCAGAACAGATACTTTCAATAATCTCATCCTTTCCATTGTTGTAAGCAACTTCACACTCCTTATGCTTGCTTTTTAAAAATCCAGCATTTACCCCACAATAAACACACGTTCCCATAACTATTAGTTTTTTTACAAACTTAGCGAAAAGCCCCGAAATACTCGGGGCTTCTGTCTAAAATTTCAACTGTTCGGTTGTAGGCAGCATGTGCTGTATAAGCACAAGGTACCGATCGTCTTTTTATTCGCTCATCATCGGCAGCCACTTAACCGCTGTAGCAGGGCGTGTATGGTGCACAGGTACTCATCGGCATCGCTTGTCGGAACCGTTACTGTATAGCTACGCTGCTCGCAGGGCGTCTCTTTTGCAAACTTAAGGCTTACCATAGTTCGCTCCCTTTTAGGAGACGGAAGGAGCAGATGGCAGCTATCAAGATACATGTATCAAGTATCGACAAAGATAATGTGATAATATTCCAATGTGATAATGTGTAAATGCAATACTCAAAGACCAACTCCCTCCCTTTGGGAGGGCTGGGGGTGGGCTTTTGCTCCTTGCTCTAAAATAAACATCCTTTTTCTACTATATATCTAAACATTTTTCTACTTTTGTCGCGAAAATAAGTAAAGTAGGCAGCTTACATTTAAAAAAAACCGACAATCTAAGTCACTTACATTAAAAAATGAAGAACAAGTACATTGATTTGATTCAGCAAACATTCGAGTTCCCTCAGCCGGAATTTAAGGTTGTTGACGGGGATTTGTCTTTTAATGATATTCCGCTAATGGATATCATCAAACAGTATGGTACCCCGCTGAAAATTAGCTATTTGCCGAAAATCAGCCAGCAAATACAAAAAGCCAAGCGATTATTTAACGTTGCTATGGCAAAGGTTGATTATCAGGGAGATTACAACTATTGCTACTGTACCAAAAGTTCTCATTTTTCGTTTGTTTTGGAAGAGGTTCTAAAAAATGATGTGAACATAGAAACTTCATCGGCTTTCGATATCAATATCATTGAAGAGCTGTACGAGCAGAAGAAGATTGATAAAGACAGGTTCATTATTTGCAACGGTTTTAAGAAGCAGCTGTATATCGAGAATATTGCAAATCTGGTAAATAACGGCTGGGAAAACTGTATCCCTGTGCTGGATAATATGAACGAACTCGATAGCCTTAGCGAGCTGGTTACTAAAACCTGCAAGCTGGGCATACGAATCGCAGCCGAAGAAGAACCCAAGTTTGAGTTCTACACTTCTCGTCTAGGCATTCGATACAGCGATATTGTTTCGTTCTATAAGGATCGCATCAGCAAGAACCCGAACTTTGAGCTGAAAATGCTGCACTTTTTTATCAATACCGGAATTAAAGATGATTCATACTACTGGAACGAGCTGGCAAAGTGCGTTCAGGTATATTGCGAGCTGAAAAGAATATGCCCTACCCTCGATTCGTTAAACATTGGCGGTGGATTTCCTGTAAAGAACTCGTTACAGTTCGACTTTGATTATGAATACATGGCCGAGGAAGTTATTGCCCAGATAAAAAGTATTTGTAATCAGTTTGATGTTGAAGAACCTCACATATTCAGCGAGTTCGGCTCTTTTACTGTTGGCGAAAGCGGAGCAACAATTTTCTCTATACTAGGAGAGAAGCAACAAAACGACCGTGAGCGCTGGTACATGATAGACAGCTCGTTTATGACCACGCTGCCCGATACATGGGGACTTAAGCAGCGTTTTATTATGCTTGCCGTAAACAACTGGGACAGAGAATATCAACGAGTGATTTTGGGAGGCTTAACCTGCGATAGTCAGGACTACTATAACGCAGAAGCCCATGCTAATGCTATCTTTTTACCCAAACTAGTTAAAGACGAACCGCAATACATTGGCTTTTTCCATACAGGCGCATATCAGGAATCTATTGGTGGGTTTGGTGGTATTCAGCACTGCCTGCAGCCTGCGCCTAAACACATTATCATTGATCTAGACGAAAACGGAGAATACTGCACCCGCCTTTTTAGCAAAGAACAGAGCTACAGGTCGATGCTGAAGATATTGGGGTACTAAAAGCCCCCAACCCCCAAAGGGGGCTAAAGAGGGTTTGAAAGCTTAAAACCCACCCCCTCCCTAACCCTCCCCCAAAGGGTGAGAGAACTCCCTCCCTTGGGGAGGGTTGGGGTGGGTGCTAATATTATTATATTTGCATATTAGCACATTAACACATTAGCTTATGCTTAGTAAAGCACTAATACAAAAAGTTTCTTCTCTATCGCATAAAAAGTTTCGCGACGAGCTGGGGCTTTTTGTTGTAGAGGGAGATAAGCTGGTAGAAGAGCTGCTTGGTTCGGATTTTACAGTTGAGCACCTTTTTATTACTCAAGGCTCTACGCTTGCAAACATTAAGCATCCTAAAAAAGAAATAGCTGACGAGAAAGACATGAAGCGAATGAGCGGACTTAAAACGCCGTCTCATTCGCTTGCTGTTATACAGATTCCGCAATATACGCTAGCCTTAGAGAAGTTAAAAAATCAGCTGACTATTGTTCTAGATGCGATACAAGATCCCGGAAACTTAGGCACAATAATCCGTCTGGCAGATTGGTTTGGTATTACAAACATTATTTGCTCTCCGGATACTGCCGACTGCTATAACCCCAAAGTAGTGCAAGCAACTATGGGTGCCATTACCCGAGTAAAAATCCATTACCTTTCTTTGAAGGAACTGCTATCAACTCTCGACCCTAGCATTCCCATATACGGAACATTTCTTGATGGCGAGAATATCTACAATAGCAAGCTAAGCAACAACGGACTACTTGTTATGGGTAATGAGGGTAAAGGCATTTCGAAAGAAATAGAAGTGTTTATTCAGCACCGTCTTCACATTCCTTCTTTCGCTCAAAACGAGCAAGGAAGCGAATCGCTCAACGTAGCCATTGCAACAGCTATATGTTGTTCGGAATTTAGAAAAAGAGTGTAGAAAATCTACTCGAAGTGGAACGATAGCTGTATTGACTGAGAGTTCATCTTGTCAATCACATCAAGATAAGGCTCGTAGCCTGGCGTTGCCGAGTGCTTAGACAAAACGTTCTCAACTCCTTTCGATATCTTCAGCTCAACAGAAAGCTTAAAGTAGTAGAAGTAGGTATCCAAGCCAATGCCAAACTCATAGAAGGGTTCAAACCTCTGAAATTCAAAGTAGCTGCCACTAGCTTCGTCTTCCCCATAAGTAAGGTTCGACCGCAAGTTAATTCCACCTATTATATATGGCCTAAAGTTAGAGTGCCGCTTGGCACTATACTTCAGCTGAATAGGCAACTCGATATAGTTAGATTGAATGGGCATGGTATAGAGCACAACACTTCCGGGAGCTTCTTCGTCATAAAACGTCAAATCTCTACTGCCAAAACATATACCGGGAAGAATACGGGCATGAAGCAGCTTGTTTATTCTATAGTCCATAATCCCATTAATATTAAAACCCGGACGCGTAGAAACTATATCTGCCCTAACTCTAAGCGGATCTGTTTGCCCCGGCAGCTTTACCGGATCAAGTACATTTACAGTAGAAAAATCGAGAATATTTGCACCTAACGTAAAACCAAAACGAATTCTTTTGACCTCGTCATAATGTATAAGGTTAAGCTCTCTCCATTGAGGTTGAGCAAAACATCCTAATGAAAAAATGCTCAGTATTGAGATGAGTATAATTCTTTTTGGCAAGACTTTATTTTTTCGTTTTGCAATGTTGCATTACCGCTTTCCAACGTATAATTCGGCAATACCAAACGACAAAGATATACGATAAGTATCCACAAATCCAAGTGATTGAAGGCTTTTTAAAAAACTTTCACGTTTCGGGAACGGATCAACCGACTTGGGTAAGTAGGTATATGCCTGCTTATCTTTAGAAATAAGTCGCCCTATAAATGGCATTACCCTGAAAAAGTAAAAACGGTATAATTCCCTGATAATTATATTTTTAGGCATAGAAAATTCTAGTACAAACAGCTGCCCTCCCGGACGAAGAACCCGATATATTTCGGCCAACCCTTTCTCTAAATGCTCAAAATTACGAACTCCAAAGGTCACCGAAACCGCATCGAAAGAATTATCTGCAAACTGTAGCTCTTCGCAGTTTCCGTATGCAAGCGTAATTTTATCCGTAAGCTTTTTGGCTGCTATCTTCTTCCTCCCCTCAGCAAGCATTTGCTCTGATATATCTATACCAATAACTTTAGGTATGCCTGCCTTAACAATGGCTATTGCTTGGTCGCCAGTACCTGTAGCAACATCAAGCACATCTACAGGTTTGGTTTTGGCTAAGCGTTTTACCAGCTTCCGCCGCCATAGCTTATCTATACCGAGAGAGAAAAAATGATTTAAAAAGTCGTACTTACCGGCAATACTATCAAACATGCCGGCAACTTCTTTAGTTGTTGCCTTATTTGCCACTCTTTTCAATAATATCTCCGAGAGAGTTATCGTACAATGCCTTTAAATCGGTAATAAAACCGTATGAAACGTCATCAACTCTAACCTCCGATTTAGTAACATGCCCAAGCATGGTAACCGAAACATTTTGTTTTTCCATAAAGTCTGTAAACGCAACTTCTCTTCCCGGAGCAACCGATACTACAACACGTCCCTGAGACTCTCCGAATAAGAATGCATCGGTACGAATCTCCGCATCGCTGGTAATATCGAAACCGTAATCATTTACCATTGCAGACTCTAACAGAGTAATGAAAAGACCTCCGTCCGAAACATCATGCGCGCTACTAATGTAGTTTTGCTTAATAAGTGTTTTAATGGTCTTCTGAACTTCGTACTCCTCATCAAGATCGAAATATGGAGCGGGAGATTTTTTTACTCCGCAGATAGAATATAAGTACTCTGAAGAAGCGATATCGTTTTGCGAATGACCTATCAAGTATATCACATCGCCCTTGTCGCGGAATGCTAACGTCATTTGGCGATTCTTATCTTCTAATATACCCAACATACCAATTACAGGAGTTGGATGTACAGCATCAACTTTGCCGCCTATGTCGGATTGGTTGTAGAAGCTAACGTTACCACCTGTTACAGGTGTGTCGAATTTAATACAAGCATCGCTCATGCCCTTTATAACTTCAACAAACTGCCAGTAAACTTCGGGGTTGTATGGATTACCAAAATTCAAGCAGTTGGTAATTGCGCAAGGCTCTCCTCCCGAACATACAATGTTACGAGCGGCTTCGGCAATAGCAATCATAGCGCCTTTTCTTGGGTTTGCATTTACATAACGGCTATTACAGTCGGTTGTCATAACCAATGCCCTGTTTGTTTTCTTTATATTTACAACTGCCGCATCCGACGGAAGGTTTGTACTCATATTTTTGGTACCTACCATCGAGTCGTACTGCTCATAAACCCAACGTTTAGATGCAATATTAGGATGCTTTATCAGCGCATGAGCAACAGCTCTTAAATCTTCCGGCTCTGCTACCGAATTAATATCAAATTTTTCGTATTCGTTAATGTATGCAGGCTCTTTATATTCGCGTTCATATACAGGAGCGCCACCGCCAAGCACCAGCGTTGATGCCGGAACATCAGCAACCAGCTCGCCATGATAGTGGAACAATAGACGGTCTTCAGCAATAACTTCGCCAATAACGGCACATGCTAAATCCCATTTCTTAAAAATATCTTCAACAACTTTCTCCTTACCCTTTTCTACCACAACAAGCATACGCTCTTGCGATTCTGACAGAAGGATTTCCCATGCCTCGATATTATGCTGACGAAGTGGAACTTTATCAAGATAAACCTTCATTCCGCAGCCACCTTTCTCCGACATCTCTGAGGTTGAACAGATAATACCCGCGGCACCCATATCCTGCATACCAACAACAACATCGGTTTTGCTCAGCTCAAGAGTAGCTTCAAGAAGCAGCTTCTCCATGAAAGGATCGCCTACTTGGATAGAAGGAATATCGTTAGCAGAGTCTTCTGTAATATCGGCAGAGGCAAATGTTGAACCATGAATACCATCTTTACCCGTTGATGATCCTACAATATAAACAGGATTGCCTACTCCGCCAGATGTTGCAGAAAGCGTTCTTCCTTTACGAACTAAACCAACAGACATGGCGTTTACCAATGGGTTTACGTTGTAGCAGTCGTCAAAGAAA
The DNA here is from genome assembly GCA_031550925.1 of Bacteroidales bacterium. Classification (GTDB taxonomy): domain Bacteria; phylum Bacteroidota; class Bacteroidia; order Bacteroidales; family UBA932; genus JAIRNF01. The sequence goes on from JAVBOE010000049.1 coordinate 9,844, forward strand.
ACTTCTCCACCAACCACAGGTACTCCAAAAGCATTACCATAGTCGCCAATACCTTTTACTACACCCTTCAATAACCATTTGGTTTTATCGAGGCTAAGGTTACCAAAACGCAAAGAGTTAAGCTGCGCAATAGGACGAGCACCCATGGTAAAAACATCGCGGTTAATACCTCCTACGCCTGTCGCTGCACCCTGATAAGGCTCAACAGCACTAGGATGGTTATGCGATTCTATTTTAAAAGCGCAAGCCCAACCATCGCCAACGTCCACCAAACCGGCATTCTCAGCACCGGCCTCAGCAAGAACATGTTGACCTTTACGAGGAAGTGTTTTAATCCACTTGATGGAGTTTTTATAGGATGCATGCTCCGACCACATTACGGAGTAAATGCTCAATTCGGTAAAGTTAGGAGTACGTCCAAGATACTCTTTTATCTTATCAAACTCTTCGGGTAAGAGTCCTAACTCTTTGGCTACTTCGTAGTTTACTTCAATGTTGTTGCTATTTTCCATTGTATTGGCTTGGGCTTTTAAAATAATAGCAAAGATAGCTAGATTTAATATCACCTACAATGCCAATAGCAGACAAAAGATTAAAGAGCAAAGAACAAGGACAAAAGACCAGTAGTCGAGAGGTTTATAGCGCCCCAATCCAAAGCAGAGCTAAAAAGAGATGGAAAATTTAATGTTTAATTATAGTGTTTAATATTTACCCCTAATGCCTTCGGCGAACTCGTAAACTCGGTTCGCCTAAAGAGGACTTTTGAGGCTGCATAATATTCAACGGCTTACTACTTTTCAGGAGATGTCTCGCTTCGCTCGACATGGCACCATGCTCTTTTCGAAGATCGTGATATTTGATGCGTGCATTGTGATACTTTTCTCATTACCACATTTACACATTAGCAAATTAACACATTATAATACGTTCAGTAGCTGCTCTTTTATCTTCTCAAGCTCATCTTTCATCTGAACAACCAGCTGTTGAATATTTACTTCGTTAGCTTTAGAGCCAAGGGTGTTTATTTCGCGCCCTATTTCCTGAGAAATAAAGGCAAGCTTACGTCCGGGGCTTTCTTCCTTAATTGCTGTTTCGTTAAAGTATAAGCAGTGCTGTTTAAGGCGTACTTTTTCTTCGGTTATATCAATTTTTTCGAGGTAGTAGATTAGCTCCTGCTCAAACCGATTCTTATCAATTGATGCAGAAGGAACAACTTCTTCCAAATTTGTACTAATACGATTTTTTATAGTCTCGATACGGTTCTTTTCGAAAGGTTGAACCTTTGATAAAAGGGTTTCTATGTTAGAAATTCGTTGGAGTATATCGTTTATTAAAACCTCTCCCTCATGCTCACGAAACCGTTCAAACTGTTTAATGGCTTCTTTTAAGCAAGACATAAGTATAGCTGTTTCATCCTCCGAGATTTCTTTTTTATCGGAAGACAAAACTTCGGGAAGATGAATAATTGTACGAATAATCTCCGAAGAATCAGTTGTAATTCCTAAATGCTCACCTATAGCTTTTATTTGATTATAGTAGTCGGCAAACAGACCTTCATTTATTTGTGCCTGAGAAATACTTTTCTGACTATCAACCGTAACAAACAGCTCTACCTTACCCCGTTGCAGCTTAAGCAGCTCTGCTCGTAAATCCGCTTCTTTTTCCCTGTATATAACGGGTACCCGAATAGCCGTATCAAGCTGTTTACTGTTAACTGAGCGAAGCTCTATTGTAATTTTTTTGTCGTTGTACTCGGCAGCAGCCTTTCCATACCCTGTCATCGACTTTACCATAATTCTCTATTTAGATGCAAAGATAAGCGAATAAGCCTATCTCTTTACCAATGCAGCTAAAAAAGGGTTGCCTAAAAAACTTAGACAACCCTGTTCAACAATAATGCAAATATACTTAAGGCATTAGTACAGGATTTGAAATATTGATTTTTAATGTTCTTGTTCCTTCTACTATAAAGTTATTTACCACTTTAATTGGCACTTCAATATGGTTAAGACCCTTAGGTATTGTAGCTGTAGAAGTGGTTACATTAGGAACAGTAGTATCAACTGTATAATCAGTGTTAAGTGTTGCTCCGCTAAGTACATAATCAACTTTTACATTTTTTACACAGGTTACATTAGGGTTCGCAAACCTAATTCTAAAAGACCCGTCTGTTGATGGCTCTGATGCCGATGCTGTAATATCAGGTGTTGTAGGCTTATACTTTTCTACCATAATGGTTCCATCGGTAATATCGTTAATTCTTCCGGTTGCATCTAAATTCGCAGCTCCTCCACTCAATACACAGTTTTCCGGCTCATATAGCCTTAACGTCAAATATTCTTCTCCCTCAACTATATCATCCGCATTTGTTTGCACTGATATTGTTTTAGTCGATTCGCTTGGCAAAAATGTTAAAGTGCCACTTGTAGCAACATAATCAGCAGGTGCAGCGGTAGTAGCCGTTCCGTCTATCGTCTGATATTTCACGCTATAATTTTGGGGAGAACAAGCATCGCCTGTACGTATAACAGTAAATACCAGGATGCCTCCTTCGTTTACAGAAGTATTATTTATAGTAAGTATCGGATTGCCCTTTATAGTAACTTCTACCGTTGCCGATTGGCTACATCCCGTAGTGCTATTGGTTACCGTATAAGCAATGGTGGCTGTGCCTGTAGATTTTCCAGTCACTACACCCGAACTATTGACTGTTGCAGCAGCACTACTACTTGTCCATACACCACCGGGTGTAGCGTTGTTAAGCTGTAGGGTTCCGTCAACACATACCGCCATTGGAGTTGGACCTGTTATTGGAGATACGTTTGGCAGCGCATTTACCATTATTGTCTTTGTTTTCGATTGAACGCAACCCTTCGTATTGGTTACGGTATAGGTAATGGTGGTAGTACCGGCGGTTTTACCGGTTACTACTCCTGCGCTGGTAATTGTTGCTACTGCAGTGTTGCTGCTTGTCCAAGCACCACCGATCGGCGTGCTGCTTAGCGTTATGGTGCTGTTTTCGCAAACTTCCGCACTACCGGTAATCTCGCCTACCGTTGG
>JAVBOE010000033.1:0-53983 GCA_031550925.1 Bacteroidales bacterium
AACCACTTTGTTTTACACAGCGAAGACCACCATCACCATCACGGCTCACCAAAAGGTAGCTGGAAGGATAACTTAAAGAATATATCGTTTCAACGTGCAATACTAATTGCAGGTGTAATCATCTTTATTGTAGGATTGATAAGCGGTTTATTGGATCACTCGCACGATCATGCTGTTGATATTATAGATGTTCATGATCATGGTGACCACAGCCACGAACACCATCATCACTATGATATGAATATTATGTTCAGCGAAAGATGGCTTAACCTGTTGTTTGTAGGTGTTAGCGTTATTGTACTTTATATTCTGCTAAAAGTAAACGACCACTTTCTTAGCGAACACCTTTGGGGGCATGTTATCAAAAAACACTTCCTTAAAATATTCTTGTGGACACTTGGAGCATTAGTATTCATCTACCTCATAATGCTAAACGTGGACATAAAAGATTGGGTATCAGATAACGCTTTGTGGATGCTGCTAATAGCAATTCTCATAGGTATTATTCCAGAATCCGGGCCACACATGATATTCATCACACTCTTTGCCAGCGGACATATTCCGTTTAGCGTATTCTTAGCCAACTCTATTGTACAGGACGGTCATGCTGCCCTACCCTTACTTGCCGAATCGAAAAAAGGATTTATCTGGATTAAAGTATTGAAAATTATACTGGCTACTATTGCCGGATTGTTAGGGTATTTCATAGGGTTTTAGCAAACGAATCGTCATTTCGAGCGCAGCGCGAGAAATGACACAGAAAAAGAGCAAAGACTTTCAGAAATACTGAAAGTCTTTGCTCTTTTGTCTTTATATCTTTGTTCTGTTTAAAACCGTAGATGCTTAACAGAACGGCCGTCCCTACGAATCAGCTTTAGCGCTTCAATACCAATCTTAATATGGTTTTCAACGTATAGCTCCGATACTTTTTTATCGCTCTCTGCCGTTTTAATGCCTGTTTCTATCAAAGGCTTATCTGATGCTAAAAGCAGAGCACCTGTACTTATATTATTGGCAAAGCCTACGGTAAATATGGTTGCCGTTTCCATATCAACAGCCATACAGCGAATTTTGATTAGATAATTTCTAAACTCATCATCATGCTCCCACACACGGCGGTTAGTGCTGAAAACTGTACCAGTCCAATAATCCAACCCAAAATCACGAATGTTGGTAGATACCGAACGCTGAAGGCTAAATGCTGGTAAAGCCGGAACTTCGGGTGGTAAATAATCGTTTGATGTACCTTCGCCACGAATTGCAGCAATAGGAAGAATCAAATCCCCAACCTTATTCTTTTCTTTCATTATGCCACACTTGCCCAAAAACAGCACCGCTTTAGGCTCTATTGCCGCCAATAAATCCATTATGGTTGCTGCATTAGGGCTACCCATTCCGTAGTTAATCATGGTAATACCATCGGCAGTAGCGCATGGCATGTTTGCTTTTGGATCTACGATTTCTGTATTATTCCACTCTGCAAAATTCTGTAAATAATCACGAAAATTCGTAAGCAATATATGTTCGCCAAAATTTTCCAGCTTATTCCCGGTATAGCGTGGGAGCCAATTGTGTATTATATCTTGTTTTGTTTTCATAGTACCTCTTTTAAAATGCAAAGATAATGAAAAGGTTAATCGTTAATTGTGAAGTGAAAAAGATTCAAAAGAAATTCAAGAAATCTAAATAATACAAAAGATTCAAAGAAAGACTTGAATTGCCTATATTTTTGAATTTTTAAATCTTCTTCCGATTAACTCTTTACTATTAGCGATTAACCCCTATATAAAAATTTTCCGAACCAATACTGATCCGGAAAATTCATTACTTGTTATTCTTTATTAGATAATACCGTTTACAAAGATTACGGTAAGCAGACCAATAATGGCATAAAGTTCAGGAAATACTGCAAGCGTAAGCGTACCACCCATTACGTTATGTCCTTGCCCAACGGCAACAATACCATTAGAGCATATTTGCGATTGACGGATAGCAGATATTAAACCTACAACACCCATAACCAAACCTGCACCAAAAATACCCGAAGCTGTAAGCCAAGTAATACCCTCAGTAAGCTTATCCATAACAAAGAAGAAGCCTACAAATCCGTATAATCCCTGTGTACTGGGCAATGCACTCAATGCAATGTAGCTACCAAGTGCCTCAGGACGTTTTTTTAATGCTCCTACAGTAGCATTACCACAGTTAGATAAAGCCCATGCACTACCTACACAAGAAAGTACCAGCATACATGCAACGCCTATATAGGCTAATAAAATCGGTTCCATAATTTCGAAAATTTAAATTTACTATTTTTATTTTGGTTGATTATACTTAAACGGACTATACGCTTTACCTCCTCCTTCGTAACCAGAATTCTTGAAAAACTCAACAAACGTAAGACGTATAGGGTGAATTAATGCACCTAACATGCTAAGCCCGAAATTCAAGCTATGCCCGAAAATTAAAATTAGAAAGCTTACTAAAAATCCTACAACCGGAATATCGGGTGAAAGTATTGATGCCATATTATTGAACGCACCGCCAAGCATACCTCCCGTTAAACCTATTGCAAATAAACGAATATATGATAGCAGGTCTCCTAATAATCCGGTTGCCATATTAAACGAATTCCAGATACCTCCTCCAAAATTGATGATTGGATTTTTATCGGGATTATTATAAAAGAAAATTGCCAAGAATGATATCCCTATCAATCCATACAAAACATATAGAATTAGTGTAGGAACAGCAACTCCAATCATTGGAAGCCCCATGGCTGCAAGAACAGAAAGCAACCCTACTATCCATGCAATTTTTTCAACAGCGTATTTTAATCCTTTCTGTTTAGCAATATTATAGGCATTGATTCCCATTCCCAGAAATACCTGAACAGCACCTAATGCAATGGAAAGCATCATCAACGTTGTATGATCGTTAGTTTTAGTGTACCATCCTTTAAGAGTATCGGATACCCAATTTTCTTCGACTAATGCTATTCCAAAAACAGAACCGGTAAACGAACCGAATATCAATGCAGCGAATCCTAACCATTGCATAAGCGATGCATACAGCTTCATAGAGGGTTTAAGCTTAGGTTTTACAAGTGCCCCAGCCAATATCAACAGTATGCCATAACCGGCATCTCCAAAGCAAAAACCGAAAAACATCATGTAGAATGGAGCTAAGAATGCCGTAATATCAATCTCGTGATAGTTCGGTAACGAATACATTTCAACGATTGGCTCAAACAAGCGTGCAAACTTATTATTTTTAAGCTTAACAGGAACGTTATCCGTTTCTTCTATTGGCTCGTTGAGATATAACACACTTTGCTCCTTCAAAAACGCATCAAGGTCTGCTTGCTTATCTTCTGGTATCCAACCAGTAAGCAGCATAATTTTATCCTCGGCTTTACCTTCCGCACTTTGCTTTGCGCTGCTATAATCTATATGGTTAGAAAGCTCTACCATCGCCTCTTGAAGCGTAGGAATATAACCGGCCAGCTCATTTAAACGGTTGGTAATGCTTCCGCTTGTTTTTTGTAGCTCTTGCAGCTCTGCTTCTTTATCTTCCAGCTTTGCAGTAGGAGCCTTAAGCTCTTGCGCCTGAATATTAAGCGGCTCATTGTCTTGCTGCAATACAACAAAATAAACATTCCGTTCATCTTCATTTAGAATCTGGGTAACATATTGTTGCTCCCACTCATCTGAGTATTGTTTACGAGAAACATGATAGAAATGAGGGGTACACTCTAGCCGATGCAAACGTTCTATATCCGCAGGATCTAAGCTACCCCATACTTCTATATCTTTAATCTCTTTTGCAACAGATTTGATGAGTAAGCTTGTTTGGTCTTGCTTATCTATAAGAGCCTCATATTCATTAACAATTTGTTCTCCCGTCAATTTTTCATCCAACTGCTTAGGTTGATCGGCTTTTAGTGCTTTAAGCTTTCTAATAGTGATTGCATACCGTGTATGCCAATCAACCATTTCTTTATCTTTACCATCAAGTGTTTTAGCGCTTCGCGTAATATCAACTATGCCAAACTCCTGAAGGTGTGACAAGAAATCATCCAAATCCTTGTAGAATACAAGAAAGGAGTATTTTTTCATCGGAACTATCATGACGCAGCCTCCTCTTCTTGACGTTTCTTTACTATTTTTTGCGCCGATTTAGAAAGATTATCTTCATCTTCTATGAATCGCTTTATCTTTCTTATCGCATCGGTATAGCCAGGAATCTGCACTTTCTCATAAAGATTCACTTTTTGAGTTGTTTTTCTACGAGAGTAATCAAGCAACCGCATCTTTGCTATGTACAGCTCACTTTCAATGCTAAGCGTAGAAAGGTCTTTAAGCAATTGTACTCCATCGGCATACCAAAACGGCTTACTGAATAAATTGTATGGTTTAAGAGTAAACTTGAGCTCTTTAAGAACAGGTATTTTTACTCCGGCAATCTTGGTTACGTTTACCTCTAAGTCCTCTATACTAATCAAATCGGGCTCGAACTCATTCCATAGACCACTCATATATTCGTACGAGGTTATCCTTTCTTCCAGCTCTTTCGATAGCTGTTCGGCCCTATCTTTTGCACGCTTAACCTCCATACGCAACGCCGATTCCTTGCTCTTAATAGAGGGCAAAACTTTTTGTCGGACTTTAAGCTGCTTGTTAAGGTCGTTAAGCGATGTTTTGTTATATTGAAATTTTATGGCCATTATAGTTCTTTTATCAGCTAAATGCTAAAATACTATTCTTCTATTTTTATTCTCTTCTTGCTATTCTGCTTTTTATTTTACTTAGGCCAATACTTATCCATTAAATCCTGCTTAATGGCAACCTCTGTTTGACTAAAATACTTAGAGAATAAGTGCCATGCGACATCCAACATCTCTGTAGTATTAATATTAACATCTATTGATAGTAATCTTCCGGAATACTCTTTTGCAAACTTCAACGTACGTTCATCGTAGTCGCTAAGATCAAAGCCGTTTTCTTGCTTGGTTTTAGCGTTTGCAGCATCGGCATATAGACGAACCGCAGCATTCATTACCTGCGGATGATCTTCTCGTGTTTTCTTTCCAATAACCAGCTGCTTTAAACGAGACAACGAACGGAACGGGTCCACAATAACCTTACCAGTATCGCTATCAGTACGCAGGTATAGCTGTCCTTCTGTGATATATCCCGTGTTATCGGGAACAGCATGTGTAATATCGCCGCCGCTCAACGTTGTAACCGCAATAATGGTTATAGAACCTCCATCGGGCAGCTGCACAGCTTTCTCGTATATCTTTGCCAAGTCTGAGTATAGCGAACCGGGCATACTATCTTTTGACGGAATCTGATCCATACGATTGGACACGATACTCAACGCATCGGCATAGAGCGTCATATCAGTAAGCAGTACAAGAACCTTTTCGTTTTTATCTACCGCAAAATATTCGGCAGCGGTTAGCGCCATATCCGGAATTAGCAAACGCTCTACAGGCGCCTGCTCTGTAGTATTGATAAAGCATATAATCTTATCCAGCGCACCGGCATTCTCAAATGTTTGCTTAAAATATAAAAAATCATCATTCGATAACCCCATTCCTCCAAGAATAATCTTATCAACCTCTGCGCGTAACGCAACCATTGCCATTACTTCGTTATAAGGCTGGTCGGAGTCGGCAAAGAACGGAATTTTTTGCCCCGACACCAATGCGTTATTCAGGTCGATACCGGCAATACCTGTAGGAATAAACTCTGATGGTTGCATACGGCGATAAGGGTTTACTGATGGCCCACCAATCTCGCGTTTCTCACCATCGGGTTTTGCTCCTCCACCAATAGGATTACCATACGCATCAAAAAATCTACCTGCAAGCCCATCGCTTACGTTAAGGGTAGGCGGCTCGCCAAAGAAAACCACTTCCGAGTTGGTTGCCAGCCCTTCTGTTCCGGCAAAAACCTGTAGTGTAATGGCTTCTCCGTTAATCTTTACAACTTGTGCTAAACGCCCTCCAACTGTGGCTAATTCATCGTATCCTACTCCTTTAGCTCTCATCACAACAGTAGCTTTAGTTATGTTTTCGAGCTTTGTATATATTTTTTGGAATGCTTTAGTCTCCATATATCGTTATATTTTATGTCTGAAAATTAGTAGAACGTTACAGCTATGCAACAGCTCTTTCTTTAACCTGACTATCAATCTCCGTTTCGTACTTCTTGAACATTTCGCTCTCATACTCAGAATAGTTCATCTGACGGAATAAGTTAATAAGGGTTTTATAAAAATCAACGCATTCTTCAAAGTTTGAGAAGTTAAACTCCATCCTACAAATGTCAATAATCTTATTGAACATATACATCTGGCGTTCTATAGAAGTATTGCTATCTATTTTATCGAAAGCATCTTGCTGAAGGATAACAAAGTCTATTAGCTCAGACTTCCAATAACGGTCGTGGTAGCCAACAGGTACACCATCGTCTCCAAGAATATTTATTTGCTCATAAGATTCTTTGCCACGAAGTACAAAGTTCTTCCCTTCACTAACCATCGCAGCCCAACCGGTCTCAACGCGAATGTCAAGGTAGTTTATGATTTCCGGATATTCTAAGTATTTAGAATAGCTGTCAACAGGGTCGATTGCCGGATAGCGCTTACTATCGGCACGGCTTTGCGATAAGGCGTAGAAACAACGCGCCGTCTTCTTTGTTGCTTCGGTTACCGGCTCTTTAAGGTTACCCCCCGCAGGCGATACCGTTCCGATAAACGTAACCGAACCTGTTTTACCGTTCTCAAGCACCACGTAACCCGAACGAGCATAGTAGTTAGATATGATAGCAGACAAATCCATAGGGAATGCATCTGCCCCGGGAAGTTCTTCCAAACGGTTAGACATTTCGCGCAATGCCTGTGCCCAACGTGAAGTAGAGTCTGCCAATAGAAGAACTCTAAGCCCCATAGAACGATAGTACTCCCCTATTGTCATTGCGGTATATACAGATGCTTCGCGCGCAGCAACGGGCATGTTAGAGGTATTACAGATAATAGTCATACGCTCCATTAGCTTATGCCCCGTGCGCGGGTCTTCCAGCTGAGGGAACTCGGTAAAGATTTCAACTACCTCGTTTGCACGCTCACCACAAGCAGCCATGATAATGATATCGGCTTCCGCCTGTTTTGATATAGCATGCTGCAATACGGTTTTACCGCTACCAAACGGTCCAGGAATAAAACCTGTACCACCTTCTGATATTGGATTGAATGTATCGATAACACGAACACCCGTTTCCATAATTTTAATTGGGCGAGGCTTTTCTTCGTATGCTGTAATGGCCACCTTAACAGGCCATTTCTGAGTCATATTGAGCTCTTGCTCGTTGCCATTTTCATCGACAATAATCGCTACTTTGTCAACAATGGTCATATCCCCTTCTTCGGCAATCCACTTAACGGTATAAGTACCATTCAGCTTAAAAGGAACCATTACTTTATGAGCAATCCAATTCTCGGGAACCTCTCCAAGCCAGCTACCAGCCTTAACTTTAGCACCAACTTTAGCAATAGGTTTAAAGTGCCACTTCTTATTGTTATCAAGCGGCTCGGTATATTCGCCACGCTTAAGGAATACGCCATCCATTTTTTCGAGGTCGTTTTGCAAACCATCGTAGTTCTTCGATAGCAAGCCTGGACCAAGTGTCAGCTCAAGCATGTGCCCTTCAAACTCAACAGGAGCACCGACCTTCAATCCGCGAGTACTTTCAAAAACCTGCACGTAGGCTATATCGCCTATGATTTTAATTACCTCGGCCATTAGCCTTACTCCGTCTAGCTCGATGAAACATATTTCGTTCTGAGCAACGGGACCGTCAACATTTACGGTTACCAAGTTGGATGTAATTCCTGTAACTATTCCTTTTGTCATCATTCGTTATTATTTTCTTCTGTACACCGATTTACTGCTGACGCTCAACACCTCTAAGCACAGGGTCTTGCGATAGCGCTTGCTTTATATCAAATCCGGCTTGAATATCTTTAAGTATTTGCCTAAACATGGATGTTCCTGTTGTTTTGTCAAGTCTCAGCCATCTATCTGCTATGTCTGCCCTCTGTAATATAGAGAGTATATAGTCTATATCGAAATAGTGGTTTAATGATAGGTCTTCAGCCAACTCCATACGAAGAACATCAAGCTGGCGCTCTCGTTCCAACATATCCGGAACCTCTGTAATTTGCAGAAGCTTATCGAGGTAATCTATTTCCGTCCGAAGTCCGAAGTCGGCAGCAGTGCTTTTTGCCAATGCCTCTACTATCTCGCCTTTGCCTATAAGAACTTTTTCTCTATCTATACCCAAACGACGGGCAGATACCGCTGCCAAAATATTCCGTATATCTCTGTCTGTGGTAAACCAATCTTTAATAAATTTATTTCGAGACGATATAACCTCGTTATAGAATTGAGTGTATAAGTATATTTCCGGCTCGCTAAGTATATACTCGCGCGCAGCATGCTCTTCCTCGTCTTCCAGCTCAACATTACCCTTATACATCTTTATAAAATCCGACATAAAATCGGGCAACCTAATCGGTCGTTCAATCGCAATCTCCAGCTGTTCTTCGGTATAACGACCTTTATCAGAAAAGGGCAGCTTACGTTCCAAAATTTTATTCAGCAGGTTGCTTATGTCGTATGGAGTAAATAGCATATCAACATAGACATAATCAGAAGAAGGGACGTTCTTTCTTACCTCTTTTTTAAGAGCTAAAATGTTGATATCTTTTTGCTCCAGATCAAAAGCGATCTTAGGCAGGCTTGCTACCAAATAGTAATAGTTTGAACTCATTGCGAATTGTTGAACCTATTAACCGAAAAGTAAATTTTGAACCGAAGGACGTAAGTATTCTTTGAAAAGATTCTCGAAATCGTTACTCGTAAAGCTGATATAGTAGCCCTTATCTTTTGCCCCTATACGGAAACCTTCTTTTAGCGATTTACTATACTGAACTTCTACCCCATCTTTTAATAGCTGCTGTATTTTATTTGCTGTAAAATCTGATAGCTGCTGCTTTTTATCCTCGGGTAGTAACAACGATAGCTCTATGTTGTTATCAGAATCTGGAGAGAATCGTCCTACTGCCTGCTTAATAACCTCCTTAATAAAATCGGTATCGTTAAATGATGCTTTGGTAGGTTCTGCAATAGCTTTTGTTATTAACGTTTCTTCTATAGCTTGCTTAACCTGCTCTACCATCTGGCGACCAACTAAACGAATTTCAGCATCCGCATTTTTCTTTACATCTTCTGCTTGTTTATTTGCCTTGCTAATAATCTGCTTAGCCTCTTCTTTGGCATTGTCGAGCATTTTTTTGACTTCTTCTCTGGTTTTAGCTAACAGATTATCAGCCTCTTGCTGACCTTTCGATAATCCTTCATTGTATAGCTTATCTGTTAGCTCTTGCAACTTATTTTGCATACTATTGTCGTTTTATGAATGATAATTACAAATATAATCAGTTTTAACGCCCTAAATGTTTAATCTAGATTAATATTTTATTAAGTTAGGCTTCTCAAAAATAGACTTAATTAACAGGTATTATAGTTCCATAATTATATTTTAGCTCTATATCGTATTTAATGTGAAAAAAGTGTTGTACTTTTGCATCAGAGATTATATAGGACATTTTAACCAACTAATTTAGTTACATTTTTTGAAATAGCAAATGAACATATAATCTAAACCCACCCACTACCTATAACCTAACAAAATTACTTAATGGATGGAAATAGGATATGAAAACAACAACAGCACTTGGACTTTTTGTCCTTCTTATACTTACAGCTTGTAATAAAGACGAAAGTTCACCCGGCAATGATTCTTTACTATTGCTTGAAGTAGATTATCTTACCAATACGTTTATTGGAGGTAAAGAATACACATACTCATCATCTGTGCATGCCGATACTGTTCCTGTAAAAGCCTGCTATGTATCGCCTTGTGATTTTGGAGAGCTTGCAATATGTTTTGAGCCATTCAAAAACCGCCCGGCTATAGATACCATATTTAAGGGTGAAATTATGTGGCAACATACCGGTGCGATTGAAGTTCCAGAAGTATTTTGTCCTGCAAGCAAATTCTCATCAACTACCAGTACCGCAAGTAACACACCTAGCAATTTTCAGTTTCAGGTTATTTTTATTGACGAAAATTGTCACCCTGCAAGCTTTAGTCCAATATGGAATGCTGTCAGCGATTTGAGTAAAGCAAAAGAATATTATAATCCCAATAAAAAGATTGGTATCTTTTTATATACTCCGGGAGTTGGATATCCGAGCGATGAAGTTAGCCGTCATAAAAACGAATGGCGCTGGTTTATTGTTATGTATAAGCAAACGGTGTAAAGACGGTATCACGCTACACATGTAGTGGTATGCGAAAAAGAAAACAAGCGACTAATTAGGTACGCTTGTTTTTTTATTTCTCTTATGCTCCTCTGTAGATATTTTAATACATCAGCTTTATCTCTTTATTGATACTTTTCCGTTTTTCTCTACAAATCTTGATGTTTGTAGCATAGAGAAAGCATAACTTTTCATAGAGTCTGCACATTCGCGATATTCGCTCAACGCATCGTGCGTGCTTAATGTTGAATAGCTATACAAGCTTTCTCTGCCATCTAACCTATAAAGATACAGCCATTCTTTATCTATACATCCCATAATATTATCTGCCGAAAAATAGATATACGGTCGCGGTGTGTTTATCGCATCAACACCCATCGTATTATTTACATATGGCTGGTTTAGCAGCCCCATTACCGTAGGGAATACATCTATCTGCCCCGTTGGTTGGCTATAAGCTTTAGGCTCCATACCTGATGATACTATTATTAAAGGTATATGGTTATATGAAAGCGATAGGTCGTAAAGCTGATTCCCAACAATAGCACCATGGTCTCCCAGTAAAACAAAAATGGTGTTGTTATACCAAGCTTGCTGCTTCGCCATATCAAAAAACTTACGCAACGACCAATCCGCATACTCCATTACCTGCTCCTTTTCATCCCCGGCTGTAGGTTTAAAATATTCGGGTATAGTAATAGGTGGGTGGTTGCTTGCGGTCATAAAAGTGGCAAAGAAAGGACTCCCCGATTCGGCCATTTGGTTAAGTATGGGCATACTGAACTCGAACATATAATCATCGGGTACGCCAAGGTTGCTGAGAACTTTACTGCTTGGATAATCTTTTTGCGAAATAATTTTCTCTACATGATTCGCAGTCAAAAAGCCCCCCACATTATCAAACTGATCATCGTGAGTTGTAAAATATATCGTCTTATACCCTTTATCCTTCAGTACAGAGGGGAAGCTTTCGTGAGCAGGAATGTCGTTTGCCTTTAAAGGGTGAACATTGAAAAACGCCGGATACGAGAATAACGTACCATATATACCATTCATGGTATGTATCCCTGCAGAGTAGCAATTCTCAAAATAGTACGAGCTGTTTGTAAGGCTATCTAAAAATCGGAATTTCGGATTTGTTGCTCCGTGCCGCTCAAGATTCGCTGCAGATACTCCTTCCATAAGTATCAGCACTACATTCGATCTCAATGATGGTAGTGAATCAATAGCTTCAGCTTCTCTTGCTATGGGATAATCGGGGTCCGGATTTTGAATACCTAAGTATTGCTGGGCGAGCTGAACAGCTTTCGCTTCGTCCATCAGTATAATGTCCTTATCTTTATTTTTACTCTCGGAAATTACCGTGTTAAGCAAGTAGAAAACAGGATTCAACCCCAAAAGGTTAGCAAACGCATACTCGCTAAAATAAGCAGTACCAACACGTATAGGAGACTTCAAGGCTATTCGTCCTCTCATCCCTACAAAGCATAAGAGAATGCATACAATACATATAAGAGATTGCATGGCTATCTGAAGAATCCCTCGTCCAAACTTTCTATTGGGTATTCCTTTATATATCCAACGTATATAGCGGAAGATAAGAAACGAGAATAAAATTACAGCTACTATAAAAACAGCTAAGAAGAGAAGGTATTTGGGCTCTTTAAATATCATTTCAACAACAAAGCTCTTCTCTCCGGTCCAGTTGAAGATTGAGGGGTTAAGATGCTTAAAAAACTGGTTGAAATAAGGAATGTCTGCGGCACATATAAAAAAGCTTATACCGTATAACACAATGATATACCACGCCATTGCCTTAACCAGCACCTTACGGTAAAACCCAACTATAGATGTAAGTAAAAGTACTACACACGGTAAAATAATAATGTAGCACGCTATTACATTATCGAACCTGAGCCCCATCCAAAATGAATGAAGCATGATGCTGAATGAGTTTGGAATATTTTCGAGCTGATGAATCTCCGAAAAGAAAAGAGCGAATCTGAAGAGTGTAAAGAATACAATTCCGGTAAGCTGTACAGCCAATAAAAATTTTA
The DNA here is from genome assembly GCA_031550925.1 of Bacteroidales bacterium. Lineage (GTDB taxonomy): Bacteria > Bacteroidota > Bacteroidia > Bacteroidales > UBA932 > JAIRNF01. Next base: position 12,454 of record JAVBOE010000033.1, read on the forward strand.
GGTGGGCAAAAAAGTATTTCACTTATGCTGCTATGTTTTAGTGTAAGGTACAAAGTAAATTAATAAATAAGTTCTCTCAAAACCTGAGATTCAAAAAATAGTACAAATATAAAATTCTGAGAAGCCGTTTTAATTTTATTGTCTCAACCCATCCATCATTTCGGCCATAAGGAAAACCGTAGTTCATTTGTTCTTAGTGGGATTTTGTATTTAAAAAACAATTTCTTTTTTCTAGACACCTGCTCATACGCTTATCCTTCTTGTTACTTCCAAGTATATTAGGTCTTTTTGCAGCCTTGCTGGGTGTGTGACCTTAGGATTAATATTATTTAAGCCAAGATAAAAATAAATTATTTATTAAAAATTGTATGTTATATATTTTTTTATTAATATTGCATTTGTTATTTAATAGGCATTATATACAATAAGCATTTAGATGCATGAAAATCAATTATTTATAAAGCATAATTTTGAAATTTATTGATTTTCAGCAATATATCCAAAATGTTGATTCTGTAAGTATCTGATAATCAAAATTAAAATTCACTATTGAATATAAACTCTAATATACATTCATTTAAAATTTTAGATCATGAAAAAATTAAATCTTACAAAGTTGAGTCTTACAAAGTTGAGCCTCGCTGAAATGGAGGCAATTAATGGAGGAAGAACAGGTAGTATTGTCGGTATTAGGATTTATGGTGGTACATGTTACCTTGATATTCATTATGCTGGAGATGCTGATGTTACATGTGAAGTTCCATATCCTGCAGCATTTTGTGATGGGGTGCATATAACAACATAGCATAGGTGTTTTCTTAAAGAATTATTTTGGCCATTCTTTGGATGGCCAATTTTTTAGTTATTTTATACTATTAATTTCATTCATAACGTATGAGAAAATTTATAATCATAGCTATTATACTTATTGGTACATATAATGCACTACAAGCACAGACAGATTTAGACTCGATTATGAAGGCTATATCAGAAAAAGACAGTATTTTTTATGCTAGAGTTGGGAGCCCATATCCTAGCTTTAGTATTCAGGATCTGAATGGTGAAATCATTACCGAGCACTCTCTGAAAGGTAAAGTCACGTTGATTAACTTTTGGTTTGCCGGTTGCCCACCATGTATTGCGGAGTTTGATGAACTTAACCGTTTAAATCGTAAATATGAGGATAATTCGGATGTACAGCTTATTTCGATAACAAAAGATGATGCTGAGCGAGCGTCTGCTACGGCTCGTAAGTATCAACTTTCTTATCCTATTTATTCAGTGGAAATAGAAGAATGCTATCGATTGAATTTTGGTGCAGGTTTTCCCACAAATATTATTGTTAATCGGGCTGGCAAGATAATTTATCTGAAAGCGGGTGGCTCTATAGATAAAGAACAGGTAAAAAAAGATGTTGAGGTATTTGAGCAGAAAATTTTGGAAGCCCTATCTTTATAGAAATCTAATCGGAATATAAGCCCCTATTATTTCTTGAGAATCAGAAATTGTTAACTTATCGAAACTGAATTTTGCCAGTGGATAATAGCAGGTTATAGATTCTTTGTTTCATTCCAGCCAGTACTTTTTAATCTTTATCTTTCTACACTAAGTGTATAGAATATTACCCATGGATACAGCGATATATGAAAAAGTATCGTAATAGTATAGCAAATGTAGGAAGAGTTAACATCATATTATATGACCTGAGTTCTGATTAAGCTGCTTATCTTTTTTTCAGAACCATAACTACGCAAATCATTTCATTTTCTATCGCGTTGTATTCATCAACTTGATTTTGGACATACTTCTCGAAAAGAGTGCTCTTATTGGGATATTTGGCAATCAACTCATTGCATCTATTTTGTATGCACTCAAACTGTTCAGAATATTCTTCACTGTTTGCTACATCGGCATGCTCATCAATCAGCTCCATTCCTGCATCTTTAACTTGTGCCAAAAGTTCCCGATGAGGAAACACGGCAGAGTGCTGAAATGTACTTGAATCGTCAATGTAAGCATCATTGATAATGATAATTCCTTCGGACGTAAGGTGTTCCGACAGCGTTGTCAGCGTTGCATAATAATCGCCGAAAACTTGTCCGATAGCACCTAAAACAATAACATCAAATTTATCTAGCGTCTTTATTTTCTCGCGAATATCTCCCACTTCAAACCGGCACAATTTGCCTACTTCGTATTCTTGGGCTTTTGTTTTTGAAGTTTCAATAAATTCGGGGGTACCGTCTATTCCCAAACAGCTGCAATGCAAGGCTTTTGCCAACCTTACGGAAGTAGCACCTTTACCGCAACCCAAATCCAAAACACGCAATCCCGAATAATTTCTGCAATGTTTTTGAACGAGATCGATCACAATTTCGGGTGGTGTTCCCATATCCCAAAAATCTTGCATAATATAGGGTAAAAAGGGAACTATCGCTGTATTCTTATCAAAGTCCATTGCTGTTGCAATGCTTTCTTCTAACGTTTTCATTTTTATATAATGTCATATTTACCTATAAATATAGCGTAAACCAATAAATATTTCTACCTAAATTTTCATAACAAAAATTTAACATGATTATAAAATACTGATTATCAATGATAATTAAATTTTATTTCATATTTTTAGTACTATGTGATGCAAAGTACTAAAAATAATTTATATATTTGCATTACCAAATTATATAAAAATAATAGTACCGTTTTTATAATATTAATTATCATATAGTTATCGTAATCAAATCTATTTTAAACTTATAAATCTTTCATACTCATGAAAAAAGCAATTAGCATAAGCATCGGAAAAACCAGCTTTATCATAGAAGAGGATGCTTTTGATAAGCTGAAGAGCTACCTTGATAGCTTCGAAGCATCTATCAGCAACAAAAACGATGTAAAAGAAGTGATGGAAGATGTGGAGGCCCGCATAGCCGAAATATTTACAGAGCACGTTCGTTCGAGTAGCCAAGTTGTAAGCATCGATTTAGTGAATAAAGTTATTGCGCTTATGGGTACACCCGAAGGAGAGGGACAGCCTGATAGCTCAAGCAGTAAAGCTGAAACGCAAACGCCTCCACCTTTTCAAGGGTATGCTCGCAAACGTTTCTATCGAGACCCCGACCACTCTATGATAGGTGGTGTTTGCGGAGGAGTAGCAGCATACTTCAGGTTGGATATACTACTGGTACGCATCTTGTTTGCCTGCGCTATACCTCTTGGTGGACTGGGTTTCTGGGTATATCTTGTGCTATGGATAGCAGCACCTCGCGCAAATACAATTGCCGAAAAGCTGGAGATGCATGGCGACCCGGTTACAGCGGAGAATATCCGTAGCTACTATCAAAAATACAGCTAAGCCCTTTTATAGAACAAAGACAAAAGACTGATAGACTAATGGACATAAGGACAAAAGATAAAAGATTTTTATTGAAAATCCTGAAGTCTTAAAATCTTAAAGTCTTGAAATCCTGAAATCTATATATAATCACAAATCGAATATGTAATTATTTATTGCAACCCATATAATACATTACATTAAAAATAAAATAAAGCCATGACAGCAGAAGCAATAAATGTTGACAACATAAAAGCCCAAATGAGAAAGGGTATTTTAGAGTATTGTATATTGATTACGCTCTCTAAAGAAGACGCATACGCATCGTCTATCATTACACAGCTAAAAGAATCGGAAATGATAGTTGTAGAAGGTACGCTATATCCATTGCTAACCCGACAAAAAAACCAAGGTCTGCTATCGTACCGTTGGGAGGAATCTACGCAAGGTCCGCCACGAAAGTACTACAGCATTACCGATAAAGGCAGGCAAGTATTGGCAGAGCTGGATACCGTTTGGCAAGAGCTGGTAAATACTATCGACAGCATACAGAAGAGATAAAGAACGATGGATAATAGAACAAAGAACAAGGACAAAAGATAAAGGATAGAGAATAAGCATTAAACCTTAATAATTAATCATTAAGTCATGAAATCGACAATAAAAGTCAGCATAAGTGGTATAGCCTTCAACCTTGAAGATGATGCATATCAGCTACTAAAAAACTACTTAGACGAGCTAACCATACACTTCAGCAAGAACGAAGGAGAAAAAGAAATTATTGAGGATATCGAAGCTAGACTGGCAGAGCTGCTTTTGGCTAAAATCAATACTCCCGAACAAGCTGTTACGGCTAATAATGTAACAGAAGTAATTGATATTTTAGGCAAACCCGAGGAACTGAACGATGATAGCAGCGCTAACGTTAATAGTAACAATATCCCCTACTCTCCCCCTGTATCTGCTAAGAAGAGGCTCTATCGAGACCCCGATAATCAGGTTGTAGCAGGTGTTTGCGGAGGTTTGGGCGTGTACTTTAATACCGACCCTGTTATATTCCGCATACTGTTTGTGGTGCTTACCATTAGCAGTCCGTTTTTATGGTTTCTGAACTTTGGCGCAGCGGCAGTTATTGCATATGTCGTACTATGGATATGCCTTCCGCAGGCGCTGACTATGGCTCAGAAGCTGGAGATGCGAGGTGAATCTCCCAGCGTTGCAAACATAGAACGTAAAATGCGCGAAGAAGCCTTGAAATCTCCTGTGCAAGCCAGACCAAAAAGAAGCGCGATAGGAAACATCATACGGGTAGGTTTTTACATATTGGCAGCAATTATTGCTATACCTATCATTTGTGTAGGCATTGCGCTTATCGTTGCTTTTATTGCTGTAGCATTTGCCGGAGGATGGTTTTTACAAGACAGCGTTTTCCCGTTAATGGACTTTGTCGCAATAGCAGGCACAAACCTCACTTTAATAAAGATTCTCGCACTTATAGTTATCGCTATACCGCTAATGCTGCTGGTATATGCAGCCATTCGTCTGCTATTCCGTTTTAAAGCAAAAAGTAAAGGTATTGTAATCTCCTTGGTAACTATTTGGATTATTTGCATCTTCGGATTAATCGCTGTAGGTGGCTATACGCTTAGGGATTATAGAAGCGGAGCAAAACAATTAACCGAAGAAACATATACTACAACATCAGATACGTTGTATATAGATATACCCCGCGACTTCGCTCAAAACAACAACAGGTTTTATGTAGGTTGGGATAGCGACGACCACCATCCTTACATACCTTACCTATGGATAAACGAACAGAAAGATGTTATGTCTGTTTTTCCGGAAGTAGATATTTACTACACTGATGATAGCACGTTCAACATCAGCTATACACGTTCTGTGCGGGCAAAAAATAAAGCTATAGCCAGGCTTAAAGTAGAAGCCATTCCGGTACAGTATAACGTCACCGATTCGCTAATAACCGTTAACCCCCATCAGTTTACAAAAGAGCATAAGTGGAGCGGAGAATCAGGCAGACTGATAATATATGCTCCGAGAAGCAAAAAAGTTATACTGAATGATGAGCTGGATAGTGATGTACGCTACCACTTTGACTGGGAGTATAATGAGTTTGATTAATTCTGTTGGTGGTAAAAGTAATATTTGGTAGGAATTCTCTTTATTAGAAAGAAGCAGCTTTAATACAAGGCTGCTTCTTTTGTGAAAAAACACGTCATTTCGAACGAAGTGAGAAATCTCCTGAAAAGTAGTAGTACGTTGAATTAGGCACGGTTCATTTACCCCTAAATGGCTTTGCCGAGCTCGTAAACTCGGTTCCCAAAAAGGGGACTTTTACAGCGTGCGTTAGCCAGCGATTTGCGACTGTTGAGGAGATTTCTCACTTCATTCGAAATGACGGTTCCTCGCTATGTTTGGTGTAACAGGCTAATAATTAAACACTAACCATTAATAGTTACCTATGTTCAAACCATGTCAAAACTATGAGGATAAAATGTACCTGTTAATCCTCAAATACGTTGTACCTTGCCTACCGAAGCATAGTGGTATGCGATAGCCCTATCGGGTGTTCAATGCGCTGCTGCCGCTATTACTTCCTCTTACAGCTTGGCGTATGGCTTAAACGGAGGAACAGACGTCGGGTAGTAGCGGTTGGCCATACAGCTGCGAGGTGTCCCCGATAGCTTCGAAAAGTACCTGTCAGAAATCCTGCACAGCAGGCTTAGCAGAACAGCTAGCAATTTCCTCCTACCAAACAGGGTACAGGCAAAGGAGGCTTAGGGTAAAGACGGTTAGTCCAGACGGGGTTGCGAAAGGTATGTTAGGGGAAATCGGCAGGTTAAGGGAGGCTGGTAACAGCTTACTCGGGTTGAGCAAAAACCTTTTCTTTTTTGTTCGCGCCCTATTAAGGGCATACCCGCCCTCATTACTATTAAATTTTAAAAATGGGTGGGTAATTTTTCGTTTAGTTTAGCTTTTGTTTAACGACACAAAATTCTTTTCTCCAAAATTAAAGATAAACAGAAAAGAACTTTTGTTGGCGCATACTATTGCTTTTTCTTAAAGCCTTATTAGTATTATCAAACGCTTAACTATCAATATATTTAAGTGTATATAGCGTTGTATTTTGCCTGTAATTACCCAAAGTTCGTTAGTAATCTCGGCACAACCTCAGCAGTAACCTCAGCACCAACCTCGGTAGTAACCTCGTCAATTATTGACAAGGTTGCTTGCATGTTAGTAAATACGCGGTTCTCAGCTGCTGTATATTTACCCCTGTTAAGCGGTATTTGTAATGCCGCTTATGTTATTTTGCGAATTTCAAATTCGTATTTGTTGAACGACGGAATTACAAATTCCGCCGAATGAGGTAAACTTTTCAATCCTCTTTTAAGCCCCCTTTGGGGGTTGGGGGCTCAACGCTTCTATCACTTTCTTTACCTTTTCCGGTGATGTTTGGTATATTGAGTACTCATCTATCGAGCTATCTCCGCCCATAGACGGTTTATCATTACGATACTCCATAGCGCTGGCTACCTTCTCTCTAGCCGAAAAATGAAACTCTTTTGCCTGCGTTTGCTCTGCTATTTTACCAATATTATGCTCGTTAACTCCGCTTCCGGGCATAATAATAATACGGTTCTCAGCTTGTTTCACTAAGTCGGTTAACAAAGGGATGCCTTCTTCTGCGACAAACTCCTGCCCCGAAGTCAGTATTCTGCTACATCCGGCATCAATAATCGCCTCAAGTGCTTCTTTAGGATTCCTACACCTATCAAATGCGCGGTGAAAGGTTGTTGCTATCCCGCACGATGCGTCCACCAGCTCCTTAAGAAATACGGTATCAACATTTCCCAGTCTGTCAAGACAACCGAATACCAAGCCATCGGCACCAAGCAGACGTGCCATTTCTATATCTTTCAGCATTATTTTTCGTTCCAGCGGAGTATATAAGAAATCACCACCTCGCGGACGAATAATAACGTGCAGCTTGATATCTATAGCTTGTCGTGCCATCATTATCTCTCCGTATGATGGGGTAGTTCCGCCTTCGGGCATAGAAGCACATAGCTCTACCCTATCTGCTCCGCCTTGCTGTGCAGCAATGGCACTTTGCGCCGAGTTGGCACATATTTCGAAAGTGTAATATTTTCTCATCATATTATAGATTTCAAGATTTAAGGACTTTAAGACTTAAAGACTCTTTGTGAGAATCAAAATATTGCTTCACATATAAATATAATTACTTATTAGACTTTATATATGATATAAACAGCTACAAATTTAGCGTTTTATTGTATATTTATCAGTCCAATAAAACCTTGCTAACCATGAATAAATTTATATACCTGTTTATACTTCTTTATTCTGCTCCATGTGCATTAATCGCGCAATCCGGCTACCAACCAACAAAAGAAAACTTCGAGGCTCGAAAAGAATTTCAGGATAACAAATTCGGCATCTTCATTCATTGGGGCTTATACAGCATGATGGGTGACGGCGAATGGATACTGCACAACAAAAACCTCAACCATGAGGAGTACGAGCTATTAGCAGGTGCTTTCTATCCCTCTAAATTCAACGCTGCCAAGTGGGTAAGCCATGTAAAAGCGGCAGGTGCGAAGTACATCTGCATTACCTCTCGCCACCATGATGGTTTTTCGCTTTTCCATACCAAGTACTCGCCTTATAACGCGGTTGACGCAACACCTTTTGGTCGTGATATTTTAAAGGAATTGGCAGACGAGTGCCATAAGCAGGGTATTAAGCTACACTTCTACTACTCGCACCTCGATTGGGGTAGAGACGATTACTATCCGCTTGGAAGAACCGGAAGAGGTACAGGACGTACGACTCAGGGCGAATGGAAAACCTACTACCAATTTATGAATAACCAGCTAACCGAGCTACTTACTAACTACGGAGAGATTGGTGCTATTTGGTTTGACGGTGTTTGGGACCAGGAAGCAAATCCCGACTTTGATTGGGGGTTGGAAGAGCAGTATAAGCTTATCCATCAGCTACAGCCCTCGTGCCTAGTTGCTAACAACCACCACATAACACCCTTTCCGGGCGAAGATATACAGATATTTGAGCGCGATTTACCGGGAGAAAATAAAGCCGGACTATCGGGACAAGAAGTTAGCCGCTTACCGCTAGAAACCTGCGAAACTATGAATAAAACATGGGGTTATCGCATGCACGATACAGCCTATAAATCTAGCGAAACGCTGATTCATTACCTTGTAAAAGCAGCGGGTAAAGACGCCAATCTATTGCTAAACGTCGGTCCCAGACCAAATGGCGAATTTCCGGACAAAGCAATAGAGCATCTAAAAGAAATGGGCGAATGGCTTAACCAATATGGCGAAACTATTTATGGAACAAGGGCAGAGCTGGTACCTCCCCGCGATTGGGGTGTTTGTACACATAAAGGCAATAAGCTGTACGTTCATATTTTAAGCTTGCAGGATAATGCGCTGTTCATTCCTTTAATAGATAAAAAAGTAAAAAAAGCAGCCTACTATAAAGATAAACAGCCCGTAACATTTAAGCAAGATGCAAACGGAGTGTTTATTACACTTAAAGAAGCTCCAACAGAAGTAGATTGTGTTTTAGAGCTGGATATTTAACACAGGCTAAACGCATAATAATAAGCATATTAAAAAACAATGGTTGTATTATGAGTTCATTAACATTATAACCATGCAACTTTATTACCATTTATTCGTCTTATATATAGATTTTAGTTGGTGATGATATAAAAGCCTATGTATGGAGAATATCTGTTCTAGGCTTTTATACGTTTTAGTAGATAGATAACGGTTATTTTACCTCATTGGAGTATTTATTATTTGCACTTGATATATTTTTTTATACTTTTGCAACCGCAAAACGATGATTTTGCCTATTGACCTATGGTGTAATGGCAGCACTACTGATTTTGGTTCAGTCAGCCTAGGTTCGAATCCTGGTAGGTCAACATAAAAAGCCCCACATTTTGTGAGGCTTTTTTGTTTATCATACAATGACTTGAATAGGGTATTTTTTAATATTTTCTTTCGGGTTTATTTCATTACAAAAGTTTTCATACATTTGTACCCTCAAACTGACCTATGGTGTAATGGTAGCACAACAGTCTCTGGATCTGTTTGTCTAGGTTCGAGTCCTGGTAGGTCAACGCTAAAAACAAAACAGCATTGTAAGCTCATTACAACGCTGTTTTTATTTTCGTAATTTTTACATAAGACAATATTCATCATATTGGTATCACTATCTATTCTCCATTTCCAGCATGTATTTATATCCCTACATATAATGATTGTGTAGTATTTTTTTGGCAATTAAATTTGCACCTCAAATTTTAACTACAAAAAATAAATATAAGATGAAAAAAATAACCATACTATTCTCTACCCTTATCTTCTTTACAACACTATGCCATGCTAATCCTAAAAAAACCGATGCCAACGTTTTTGGTCATGTTATTTCGGCTAACACAGGAGGACATGTTCCATACATAAGTATTGTTTTAAAAAACGCCGCTACTAGCACTGCTACAGATAATACCGGACATTTCAGCTTAAAGAACTTACCCATAGGCAAGCATACGCTGGTTGCCACCGGAGTTGGCTATAAACCTCAGGAACTAGAGGTTGAGCTGGTAGAAGGTAATACTATTGAAGTTGAGTTTGTAGTTGAAGACGATGTTCTTGCTTTGAGCGAAGTTGTAGTAACCGCCGGACGTACATCTCAGCTACGTACCGAAGCTCCGGTAATTGTAAATACAATAGGTACAAAGCTGCTGGAGACAACCCAGTCTGTTGTTTTGGGCGAGGGACTGAACTTCTGCACAGGCTTGCGTTACGAAAACGACTGCCAGAACTGTGGATTTTCACAAGTGCGTATAAACGGCATGGAAGGCCCATACTCGCAGATTCTTATAAACAGCCGTCCCATATTCAGTGGGCTGGCAGGTGTATATGGGTTGGAACTTATTCCCGCTAATATGCTCGAAAAGATTGAAGTTGTACGCGGAGGTGGTTCCGTTCTTTACGGGTCGAATGCTATTGCCGGAACAATTAACCTGATACTGAAAGACCCTAAAACAAACAGCTTCGAAGCCGGATTCAGCACTTCTCTTATAGGAACAGGTGTAAGCGGATCGAATAGGCCGGCAGCAGACTATAACGCCACCTTTAACGCAACGCTGGTAACAGATGACTATAAAACTGGGATATCGGTATTTGGAAACGTTCGCGAGCGTAAGATGTTTGATGATAACGATGATGGTTTTTCGGAAATTGCGCCAATGAGTAACACGGTAGTTGGTACTCGCATTTTTCATCGCTTCAGCCATAAAAACAAGCTGGCACTTGATTACTTTAACATCAGAGAAAAACGCGATGGCGGAAACATGCAAAGCTACCCGCTTCACGAGCGTGATGTAGCAGAGGCTGTAAGGCACGATATGCATACCGCAGCACTGACATTTGAGCAGTATCTACGCAAAAGTGATTTGCTTACTCTTTTTGCATCGGGACAATACCTGAACAGAGACTCCTACTACGGAGCACGCCAATCGCTTAGCGATTACGGGCAAACAAAAGACAAAACGTTTAACGTGGGAGCGCAGTACAAGTTCACTGTAAATGATAACTCATCGTTTATTGGAGGCGTAGAGCATACAGGCTCATTCCTAAAAGATATAAAATTGGGCTACCCCGAATATGAAGTAGATCCCACCGGAACAGAAGTTGTTGTTACGCATGTTCCTAACACCGTTGTCTCCGACCAATCGTTAAGCACAACAGGCGCATTTGCTCAGTACGAAATAAAAGTAGGTAAGGCTAAGTTGCTTGCCGGAGCACGCGTAGAGCACTATTCGGTTGACGATAAGCAGGCCAACAGCGATAAATCGGGAACTGTTTTTATCCCTCGAGCAAGCATTATGTATGATATTACATCCTATTTGCAAACACGCTTAGGCTTTTCCAGAGGATACCGCGCACCTCAAATTTTTGATGAAGATTTGCACATAGAGACATCAGGGTCGCGCCAAGTAATAAACGTAAACGCTCCGGATTTAGAGCAGGAGAACAGCACAAGCCTTACTTTATCGTTCGATTTTAATAAGAAGTTGGGAAACATAAACACGAACTTCCTGATAGAAGGATTTTACAATAAGCTGCACAACCCATTCCGAAACGAAATCGGAGAACCCGACGAAAACGGTACGGTTATCTATACCCGTGTCAACTCTAAGGATGGAGCGGTAGTGCAAGGTTTAAATATGGAACTGAAGCTAATGCCTTCTTCAACGCTGATTTTTAGCGCAGGCTTAACCGTACAGTCAAGTAAATACAAAGATGCGGACGATACGTTTAATGAGAAGAAGTTCTTCCGCACACCGAATACCTATGGCTTCTTTACTTTGGATTGGGAGTTTGCCAAGGACTTTGGTCTCTCGGCAACTGGAAATTATACGGGAAAGATGCTAGTTCCTTACTTTGGTGCGGAGCTACCGGAAGGAGCAACTAGAGATGCCGGAGAGCTTCGTAAATCAAAAGAATTTTTCGATGCCAGCTTAAAGCTCCATTACGATATGCGTTTATCCGATAATGTTACCGTTCAATGGTTTTGCGGTATGAAGAACATATTCAACTCATTCCAAAGCGACTTTGACAGAGGTATAGATCGCGACCCGGCTTATGTTTACGGACCAGGCTTGCCTCGCACCATATTCTTTGGAGTTAAAATTGGGAATTTGCTGTAGTAGTTAAAAATACGTCATATCGAACGAAGTGAGAACAGCTAGCTCAGTGAAGCCATATCTCCTGAAAAGAAGCAGTCAGTTGACTAAAGCACTCTGCATTGCCCCTATCCCCTAAAGGGGAATAGGCTACGATAAACAAAAAGCCCCTTTAGGGAATTGGGGGCAAAAATAGCGAAACAAGAAAAGGATGTCCAATCGGGCATCCTTTTTCATTTATATAAATAAGCCTTTTTAGCCTTTATCCATTGATATTAAGAACTCTTCGTTCGATTGTGTTTTATTCAGCCTGTCGCGCATAAATTCCATTGCTTCAACAGAGTTCATATCGCTTAGATAGTTTCTTAGAATCCACATACGACTCAGCATTTCTTTGCTTACCAACAGGTCGTCTCTACGGGTGCTTGATAAAATAACATCAACCGCAGGGAATATACGCTTGTTAGAAAGCTTGCGATCCAGCTGAAGCTCCATATTACCTGTTCCCTTAAACTCTTCGAAAATAACTTCGTCCATTTTCGAACCTGTTTCAATAAGAGCTGTAGCAAGTATTGTAAGCGAACCTCCATTTTCGATATTACGGGCTGCACCAAAGAAACGCTTTGGTTTATGCAGCGCGTTGGCATCAACGCCACCGGATAATACCTTACCCGATGCAGGTTGTACGGTGTTAAACGCACGAGCCAGACGAGTAATAGAATCAAGAAGAATTACAACATCATGTCCGCATTCTACCAAACGCTTAGCCTTTTCGAGCACAATGCTGGCAACCTTTACATGGCGTTCTGCCGGTTCGTCGAAAGTAGAAGAAACAACTTCTGCCTTTACGCTACGGGCCATATCGGTAACCTCCTCAGGACGCTCATCTATAAGCAATACAATCATGTACACCTCAGGGTGGTTATCGGCAATGGCGTTTGCAATCTCTTTCAGCAAAACGGTTTTACCGGTTTTTGGTTGTGCGACAATCAAACCACGCTGCCCCTTACCAATAGGCGTAAACAGATCTACAACACGTGCCGATAGGTTATTATGACCTTTACCTGTTATATCAAATTTCTCAGTAGGGAAAAGCGGTGTAAGAAAATCGAATGGTACGCGATCTCTGATATAGTCGGGATGACGACCGTTAATCTCATTTACCTTAACCAACGGGAAGAACTTTTCCGATTCTTTTGGAGGACGTATTGCACCAGTAACCGTATCACCCGTTTTAAGCCCAAACAGCTTAATCTGCGATTGCGATACATATATATCGTCCGGCGAGTTTAGGTAGTTGTAATCTGCCGAGCGAAGAAAGCCATAACCATCAGGCATAACTTCTAAAACGCCTGTTGCTTCTACAATTCCTTCAAACTCTATTTTTTCTTTCTTTTGGTGCTTATGGTCGTTTCTCTGTTTTTTAGCATCTTCTTCTGCTTCTACCTCTTCTACAGCAGAGTTTTCCTGCATTGGTTCTTCTTGCATTTGAGGTTGCTCAACGATAGCTTCTACAGCTTGTACTTCCGGATTTTCGTCTATAGAAGTATTTGGTGTTGTTTCTTCAAATAAAGGAACTTCAACATCTTCAAGCATATTAACAATAGGAGAATTATCGCGTACTACGACTTTCTTTTCCTGTTTTTTAGGCTGCTGCTTATCGTGTTGTTTTACTATAGGTTTATTTTCTTTTCTTGCTGTTGCTTCGCTTGATTGTGCATTTGCCGGAGCTGCTGTATTTTCATTCTTATTGACAGCATTACCCGAACCAAGTGGTCCGGAATATCCTACCTTCTGCTCCGTCTTTTTTATACGTTCTCTTTTTGACTTTTGCTCTGAACTGTCATTTGACTGGGCTGTTTCTTTTTTCTGCACTTGCTTTCGAGAAGATCTTGAATCATTTTTATCTCTATCAATAGACTGAATGGCTTGCTCATCCAGTATTCTATAGATAAGGTCTTCTTTACTTAGCGATTCTGCTTTTTTAATTTTTAAACCCTTCGCTATCTCATGTAGCTCCGGTAACGCTTTTTTGTTTAGTTCTAAAATGTCGTACATAAATAATGTATTTATACTCTACTCGCGCAATACTCCCATTAAGAGAGCTGCTATTTAAATATGTTTTAAATGATTAAATGATGACAAAAATGTCTTATCGAAATGAAATATGTTATAGGGACATTGAAAATTGAGCAACAAAGGTATATCACTTTTTTAATTCTCCAAATATTTTACTACTTAAATTTACTTACATTTGTACATATGCTTATCTTTATTTTATGAAAAAAATTCTAGTTACCGGTGCTCTAGGACAGCTTGGAAGCGAATTGAAGCTGCTTGCTAACAAGCTAAACAACACTCAGCTACTATACACAGACTATAAAGAGCTGGATATTACAGATGCCAATGCCATAGACTCGTTTATGGTGGAGCATAACCCTATTTTCGTTATTAACTGTGCTGCATATACTGCTGTTGATAAGGCTGAAAGCGAGCCCGATAAAGCCGAATTACTAAATGCTACAGCCGTAAGCAACCTTACCGAAGCATGCCGGAAAAACAATGCATACTTTATCCATATTTCTACCGATTATGTTTTTGATGGTCGGGGATATCTTCCGTATAAGGAAGACGATCCCACCTCGCCAACTTCCACATACGGTATAACCAAAGTACATGGCGAACAGTACGCTTTAGCCTATGAACGCAGCTTGATAATTCGCACAGCATGGTTATACTCTCCTTATGGTAACAATTTTGTAAAGACAATGTTCAGATTGGGAGGTGAACGTACCGAACTTGGCGTAGTTTTCGACCAAGTAGGAACGCCCACGTATGCAGCTGATTTAGCTTCTGCAATTATTCAAATAGCTGAAAAAGTAATGGCAAACCCTGCTGTATTTAAAGGCGGAGTTTACCACTATTCTAACGAAGGGGTTTGTAGCTGGTACGATTTTGCAAGAAAAATAATGAACATAAGTAACCGTAGCTGTGTTGTAAAGCCTATTGAAACCAAAGACTACCCTACCCCGGCAAAACGTCCGCATTATAGCGTGTTAAACAAGAAAAAAATAAAAGACACATACGGAATCAGCATTCCTCATTGGGAAGACAGCCTGGTAAAATGTATGAATCTCCTAATGAACAATTAATATTGCTAACTTTCATTCAGAAAAACGATATACTATGAGTACAGATAATTCACAAGTAATAGAAAAGGCTAGGGTTTGGTTAAAAGAGCCATTTGACGAAGCCACTCGACAACAAGTACAGAGCCTGATTGACAGCGATCCGAAAGAGCTAACCGACAGCTTTTATAGAACGTTGGAGTTTGGTACAGGTGGATTACGCGGAATAATGGGTGTAGGCACCAATAGGGTAAACAAATATACCATAGGGCTTGCTACACAAGGGTTAGCCAACTACTTAAAGGAACAATTTCCGCAAGAAGAAATTAAGGTTGCTATTGCCCACGACTCGCGAAACAACAGCGATTATTTTGCAGAAGTTACTGCTAATGTATTTGCAGCAAACGGCATTACGGTGTACCTATTTGATACTTTACATCCAACTCCATCACTTAGCTTTGCTGTACGCTACTTACATTGCAAAAGCGGCGTTGTAATTACAGCATCGCATAACCCTAAAGAGTACAATGGCTATAAGGTTTATTGGGAAGATGGTGCTCAAGTAACTCCTCCTCACGATAAAAATATTATAGATAAAGTCAACGCTATTCAAAATATTGGTGATGTTAAATTTGAGGAAGATAATAGCCTGATTCATTTTATCGGTAAGGAGGTAGATGATGCTTATTTAAAGAACGTTGTTGGACTATCGCTATCGCCCGAAGCCATTGCGAAGCATAAGGATATGAAAATTGTATATACCCCGATCCATGGTACAGGTGTCTCGCTTGTTCCACAGGCACTCGAGCGATTTGGGTTCAGCAATATCATTCATATTCCGGAGCAAGATATTCCTAACGGAAATTTCCCTACCGTTCAATCACCAAATCCAGAAGAGGCGTCAGCACTTAAGCTGGCTATAGATAAGGCAAACGAAACAGGTGCAGAGCTAGTTATGGCTACAGATCCGGATGCCGATAGAGTTGGCATTGCCGTTAGAAATACCAAGAACGAGATGGTGTTGCTGAATGGTAACCAAACAGCAGCCATACTTATCTACTACCTACTATACAAGTGGAAAGAAAACAGTAAGCTAACAGGCAAAGAGTACATCGTAAAAACAATTGTTACCACTGATTTGCTTACCAAAATATCCGACGATTTTGATGTTAGGTGCTACAATGTGCTCACCGGTTTTAAGTATATAGCAGAGGTTATACACAAGTACGAGGGTGTTAAACAGTTTATAGGCGGTGGCGAGGAAAGCTACGGTTACCTGATGGGCGAATTTGTTAGAGATAAAGATGCCGTAATGAGCTGTGCTATGATTGCCGAGATTGCCTCATGGGCAAAAGAGCAAGGCAAAACATTGTATGGGCTGCTGATAGACATATACGTAATGTACGGTTTCTTTAAAGAAAAGTTGATATCGCTTACCAAAAAAGGAAAGGATGGGCAAGAGCAAATCCAAGCAATGATGAAAAAATTTCGTGCTGAACCTCCTCAAACCATTGCCGGTTCCAGCATTGTATTAATACATGATTATCTGAGTTCGGAAACCGTAGATTTAATCAGCGATTTACGCTATGAGATACCGCTGCCTAAGTCTGATGTACTACAGTTTGTAACACACGATGATACTATGATCTCTGTACGTCCTTCGGGAACAGAGCCTAAAATAAAGTTCTACATTGGTGTTCGCCAGGATTTAGATTCTAAAGAGAATTTTGAAGAAATAGCTGCGCTTGCAGATAAAAGAATAGAAGAGGTAATAAAAGATTTAGGGTTGGAATAATTGCTCTAGATACCGTCATTTCGAACGAAATGACGAAATAAACTCTATTTTTAATACCGTTTTAGTATTTTCGTCAACGCGATACCTATTATCGGTGCGTTGTCCTATAACCCATATTATATCACTACCTGAAAGCAATACCCACTGCTGCTGCTTATCTATCAACGATAGCTTACTATCAATAAAGAAATCGCTAAGCTTCTTCTTACCATTCATACCAAAAGGGACAAAGCAATCGCCTTCCTTCCACTTGCGCAGCATAAGCGGATAAACAAGCTTATCGGCATTAATATACGCCACATTATTGCTTACTTTGAATGATTTTACAGATACTTTGGAAATAGATTCGAAGCTTAGCTTTACCGGCAACGTAATTTTTTTTGCTTCTTCCGTTATTATATATTCTTTGTCCTCTTCAATGGTGATGGGAGAGATAAGCAGCTCGTCTCTATTCTTCACCAGCTGATGAGTTGGAGAGTAGAAATGTTTTCCGGTTTGCTCTGTTAACGCTTGTTCAATGTCGTTAATTGTGCCAGCGGTAAAGCCAAACGGATGTAACAGCTCAAATAAAAATAAGGATAACGGTTGGTACGATTTTAGCGTACCAATGTCTATTACATACGCGTCTTTATCTTGCCTGCAAGCCTTTTGTATCAACTTATTAAGAGTTTGCTGCACTAGCTCTTCCACCTGCATAATGTGCCTCATATTCCCCTCCATCGTACTATAAAAAGACGGGTTGATTGTACAAAATTCAGATATAACATTATGGCGTATCCTGTTGCGTGCGTAGTAGGTTGTTGCATTACTAGCATCTTCGCGAAAAGCTATATCGTTAGCATTAGCGTACTCTTCTATTTCTTTACGTGATGCGAATAATATTGGATGAACAACATCATTACTCTTAGATGGCATTCCGCTCAAACCTTTTATACCGGTACCTCGTGTAAGGTTCAGAAAAAATGTTTCTATCTTGTCATCAAGGTTATGTGCTGTTGCTATATATTGAAAAGAATATTCTGCGCATATACTACGAAACCAAGTATAACGTAGCTCTCGCGCTGCCATTTGTATAGATAGAGAATGCTTCTCTGCGTATTCTTTGGTATTAAAACGAATAGAATAAAAAGGCAGCTCATGCTTTGTAGCAAAATGCCCTACCAGCTGCTCGTCTTTGTCTGATTCCTCTCCCCTCAAAGAAAAGTTACAATGGGCAATACCTACTTTATAACCACTCTTGACAAAGATAGCAGCCATTACCATTGAATCTATTCCGCCACTAACAGCCAACAGAATCTTATCCTCAGGTAAAAACAAGGAATTTTCTTCAATATATTTTTTTACGCTATCTACCACTATTTAAACTCTAAAGTATGCGGTTTTCGTGGAATAAAGTCATTCGTCATAAACCTATCTACGCCAGATGAGTCAAAGAAATCGCTGAACCCTGATTGCGGAAAATTAGGATACCATCCCAACTTTAGCTGAAGCGTACTAAACACCAGCTTATCGTTTCTTATGCGTAATCCTATTCCAAATCCCGGTAAAAAGTCATTTGCAAATATACTTGTTTTGTTACCAATCCAAGTCATATCTGCAAAGTTGAAGAATACAAACCTAAATCCTAAAAGCCTTACCGTACTAAAAAAGTCTGACTCTAAAGATAAAGTTAGCTTATTATTTCCGTAGTACCTGCGGTCATTATAGCTTAAATCAAACAATAAGTCTTCGGTATAGTTTAAAAAATTACCCTCCCCCATTCCTCTATTAATTCCTCTGGAGTACATTACGTGAACAAATTGTCTGAATGCCTGATTTTTCAATGGTATCAAAGGACTGAAATATGCTAATCCTAGTTCAAATAATCCATTTTTTATACTTCCGCCATGCAAATAGCCTCCTATCGAAGCCTCCGCATAGCTATACCCCCACCCATGCTGCTTTCCGAATTTTGCCGATAGCGAAGTATAAAATCTATTTCCATAGTAATGGGCTTCATGTCCGGCCTGTAAGGTAATATTACAGCCGTAAGGGATATTTTCGTTAACACCAAATGCGTATAACAACCTATCTGTATAATACTGTTGCTTGTACAACGATAAGCCGGCAATATATAAATTTCGGTCTTCGTAAATATCAAAGTAGTGTTCCGGTAAAGGCATTTGGTTTCGCAGCCTGCGATACTCATAACGAACCATTGCGGCTAATCTGTTCTGCCCACCACGTTTTTTAGAGCCAACATTATAAACTTGTCCAACCCAAGCATCTGCCGTTTCGTCTATTACCTGATGGGCTGTATCTATTGTAATAAAGTACTTATTCTCATCGAGGTATTGATAGGAAAGACCTCCAACCGTTTTAAGGTTTGGCAATACATTTCTTTCGAGAGAAGCACTTCGCAGCTTCTTATCTTTTCTATCTATTATTTCAATCCTACTTCCTATAAATGTTCCTTTGAAATTACTTTCCGACTGCAATACCCTAAAGCCTAAGTAATCGTTTCCTCCGGAGCGATTATAGTAAACCCCTGCTCTCAATTCTGTTCCAAAGCCCAGAATATTACGATCATATAGCTCAAAATTCGCATTGTTGAGATCCAGTCTGCTTAAGTTAAAACCAATAGACCATACATCTCTTACAATAAAGTCCACATCAACATAATCGCTATCCGGAACGGGTTTTATTATAGCTTTTGCATCATATATATAACGCAAGCTTCTGTAATAAGCTAGGTTGTTAATAATCATTTCGTTATCAAAGACATCTCCATCCTGAACGATTAAGTTCTCACGCAATATAAAGCCATGAGTATTAACATGAGTTGCCTCTGCTACTTTGGTTAGCCAGTTTTGAGTGCTATCATCAGGATCTAAGTCGCTAATTTCATACGGGCCCAGACCTTGAACTTTTACATGACGTATAATTTTACCATTATACTCTGAATAGTTTTCTTTGACTATACTATCATTTTCGGCAAAACTTTTATCTCTAACAAAGATAGAAGACGATAACCAACGTGTAAGCTTTGAACCCTCCACAGTTCGCTCCATGCTATTCATAAACTTGCTATTGGTTGTATCTTTATCCTTGTATTTTTGCTCTAAGCTATCTATACGAACAGTGCGAACAGAATCTCTATTTGACATTTTTACATCGTGCTGCGCCCAACCTGATGTATGCCAAAACAGCATTAGCATGGCTGCTAATAATTTTATGTAAACTTTACGTATGCGCACTTATATAGATTCCAAGATTTAAGGATTTAAGGATTTCAAGACTTTCATTGAAAATTAAAATAACGCCTCGCTTATAAATGTAACTATTTATTGGGCTCTATACAATAACCTTAAGCTTACTAAAAGAAAAACTCTTCTAACAATTTTATGACAATTGTTAGAAGAGTAAATATAGCATAGTTTTATGTCTTAGTATATAAAACCTTGCTTATTGTTCAAGGATTTTTTATCTGGCTAATCCTAAAACTTCTAACCCTTGTTTAAATCTTATATCCCTAGGAACAGACGCCGCCTCAATACGCTTTAAATCGTCTGCCAACAGCTGTTTTATAACGCTTTGTTCTGTTATAAGCTGCGATGCTTTATTATAATCTCCGTTACCCTGAATGGTAATAATCTGGTTAATTAATTTAGCTACAGCCAGCTTCATAGCCTCTAGGTTAACCTTATATGTTCCGTTTGCCTCGCTACGAGTAAAAGCGCCTTCTTTCTCAAAGAAATTAAAGCAAAGCATATTTGCCTTCCCGTGCGCGCTTGATGCCCCAAAACGTACAGAGCGAAATATACCTGCCGCAAATGTAACGTAGTTATCTGTTAGATCTTTTTCAGGTAGCTCTCCCATTTCGTAGAGTAAGCCTACTATATATAAACCCAACAAATCTGCTTTAGCCTCTTCTATTGCCGAGTACTGCTCTTTAAGCGCTGTACGAACATCAGTACCATCAGTAACTGTTTTTTTGATTCCTAACCCATGAGCAACCTCATGAAACATAACATTCTCGAAAAATGCATCAAACTTTACATGATGACGTTGCGTAGAATCTATAAGGATATTGGCAATAGGAAGAACTATATGGTCGAACTTATACTGCATAGAATTTTTAAGCTGCAGCTTACGACTGCCTTTTTTCAGCTGAACTTCGGGGTCGTTAGGTAAATTAATGGCTATCGTTTTACCCGCTGCATTACAATCGCCGGCGTAGTATATCGCATCATAAACATTAAGATCAGAATCTGTTCCGGGTGTTTCTTGCTTATACTTACTATCTACCGGAAGTTGTTTTTGCAATACGGGGAGTAAACGAGCAAAACGTTCCAGCTTACTGCTCCAATCCCTATCTTTTACTAATAAATATGCTTCGTGAGCAGCCTTATATCCAAACAGCTCATCTTCATAATTCTCAATAGGACCAACAACAAAATCTATATTATTTGTTTTCATATCCATCCAAGCAAAATCGCTTTTTTGGTATTCGTCTGTTAGCAATGCTTCTGCTCTTAGTGTCAAATATTTTTTCAACCCTTTATCTTCCGCCAGCTCTGCAGCCTGATTTAGTAAATCTGCCGCTTTCTCTATTTGCTCTTTATAAGCAACATGATATGGCACTACAATCAGCTTTCCATCTTCATCTCTATAAATCAGAGTGTATTGGCTTTCTTTTGTTTTATCATCAAGAGCAGCAAACTCTTCTTTCGTCATATCTATTGGATAAAAACACGCGCCAGCAGGCTTTAGTGGTATGCCAGAAATAAAAGGTTCGTTTGCTCGCATTCTATCCCATGGCCCGTAATTTATTATTACATATTGTCTGGTTGCCTCGTCGGTAATGCCAAATAAAACATCCGCCTTTTTGCCCGAAGCTTGTGTCCAAAAAATATCGTCCATAATTTGAGCAACATCTATCAACAAAGGAATCATCTGTCTTTCTTTATCAGACAAATGCGATAAATCTGTTTTCAGCTCAACTTCAACGTACTCCTTCAGCCTATCATTCATATTTAGCTCAACCTCTTTCTTTTCTTCATTCTTACCTCCATTTTTACACGCCACTACTGCTAATGCAATAGTAAATAGAACTACATATTTCCTCATAATTTAAATATACGTTTTTAATATAATTATTGTTTCGCATTTGCTAGCACATCGTCAGAGTTAAACTTAAACCCTAGTCTTTTACCCGTCTGGAATCTTGCATTATCTATCTTTGTGTTCATTTGGCTAACAGTAGCCAGCTTTACAGCATCATATGGCGGAACTAATAGATCAAACTCAAGAGTATAAAGAATTGCTGTTTCAATTATTTTAGTCAAATCTTCTTCATTCAAGACCGCCGTACCGAAGTTATTATATAAGAACCCTATTTGCCGCTTTCCTTCGACAAAATAATGCTGGTTTTTATTTACAAATATTCGACCAACTAAATAGCCCAAGTCGTCCATTCTGTTATACTTAAACGAGTCGGCTAAAAAGTTATACATGCTGATAACACCACAGTACGCGTTTTGCCTATCATTCTGTACATATGATGTTTTCCATATCTGATGATCTCTATCAAAAACAAATATGTTTGAATGCATGCTGAATACTAAAACATCACTTGCTACTTTTATTTCCGCTTCAAACGGTCCTCTATCTCTGTATTCAAGCCTAACACGCTTATCATCGCTCTGTATGCTGTTATTAATATTATCGCTCAGCGTGCTAAGTATTTCTTTTACTTTAGTAAACACATCCAGCGTAATATCATACACAGATTGTTTAACCGTAGATTTACCGTTTAAATTCTGAAGGATTTGCTCGCGGGTAGCTGGCTGAGGAGTAGAAGAGTCGTTATTCATGGGCTACTTGTATTTTTTGGATTAGCCTTTATTAACACAAATATTATGCCAAAAGTTCAATAAAGGCGGGAGTTTATGCAATTTGGCTCTATGCAAATTAAGCTAATTTAAATTACATACAACTATTAACAAAACTAAAAAAATATGATTCAAAGCTTAACGCTCTGAATCATATTTATGTAGTGCTATATTAAATCTACCAGTTTAGTATGAGCGCGCAAAAACGACTCGCTGCTTCGACGGTTTACCAGTAACCATACATACACCTTCTTCTATTGGCATTTCAAGCGGAATACAACGAATGGTTGCCTTAGTTTCTTCTTTAATCTTCTCCTCGGTTTCAGGCGTTCCATCCCAATGAGCCATAATAAAACCGCCTTCTTCTATCTTCTGCTTAAACTCCTCGTACGTATCTACTTTATGCGTATTCTCTTCTCTAAACTTAAGAGCCTTCTTGAATATATTAGCCTGTATATCTTCTAATAAATTCGCAATATAATCCTCTAAACCTTCCTGAGAAACCACCTGCTTTTCTAACGTATCTCTACGGGCAACCTCTATCGTTCCGTTCTGATAGTCTCTTGGCCCAATAGCTAAACGTACCGGTACTCCTTTCAGCTCATGTTCCGCAAACTTAAAGCCTGAACGCACATTATCTCTGTCGTCAATCTTTACAATAATACCACGTCCTTCCATTTTCTTTTTCAAAACCTCAGCTTGCGAACGAAGTAAGCTCAGCTCATCTTCTCCTTTATATATAGGCACAATAACAACATGCACAGGTGCCAGCTTTGGCGGAAGAATTAAGCCGTTATCATCCGAGTGGGCCATAATAAGCGCCCCCATTAAACGGGTAGAAACGCCCCAAGATGTAGCCCATACATAATCGAGCTTACCGTCCTTATTGGCAAACTGCACATCAAATGCTTTGGCAAAATTCTGACCAAGAAAATGAGATGTTCCGGTCTGTAACGCTTTACCATCTTGCATAAGTGCTTCTATTGCGTATGTATCAACAGCTCCAGCAAAACGTTCGCTCTCTGATTTCTTACCAATAATTACAGGCACGCCCATCCAATTTTGAACAAAATCGGCATACACACGTATCATCTTTTCGGCTTCATCTATAGCTTCTTGCTGTGTTGCGTGAGCGGTGTGCCCCTCTTGCCATAAAAATTCGGCCGTACGTAAGAACAAGCGTGTACGCATTTCCCAACGAACAACATTAGCCCACTGATTACACAGAATGGGTAAATCTCTATATGATTGTATCCAGTTTTTGTAAGTATTCCAAATTATTGTCTCTGAGGTTGGGCGAACTATCAACTCCTCTTCCAGCTTAGCTTCCGGATCTACAATAACACCGTCTCCATCCGGAGAGTTTTTTAAGCGATAGTGGGTTACAACCGCGCATTCTTTAGCAAATCCGTCCACATGGCTGGCTTCGCGGCTAAAAAACGATTTAGGGATAAATAAAGGGAAATATGCATTTACGTGACCTGTATCTTTAAACATCTTATCAAGGGTACCCTGCATCTTTTCCCAGATTGCATACCCGTACGGCTTAATAACCATACATCCTCTAACTGCGGAGTTCTCAGCCAAATCGGCTTTGGTTACCAGGTTATTATACCATAGTGAGTAATTTTTTTTTCTACTTACAACTTCTTTTGCCATTATTTGTATATATTGTGATGTAATTAATTCAGTGCTTATTGTACATTTAGCTGTTTATGTTGCCGTTTTAGCTCTTTGCCTTGCTTTTATTGTTATTATTGGCATGAAATTTGCACGAAATAAGGCAGAAAAACAGTATAAAGCAACGCAAAAGTAAATAAAAAAGTTAAACATATATAATACCTAATGTTATGAAAACGAAGTTAGTATTTTGGATTCTTGCACTTGCTGCTCTTTCTTCTTGTACATCGGGAAGATACGCTGCATCAGGAGTAACAGATGATATCTACTATAATCCTGGAACCACTGTTGCAACAGCAAAGCCTGCTACAAGTGACAATGCTGAGGTTGTTCAGCTAACAAAAAAGACTCAACAGCTAACCAGCAACAACGTTACAAAGAAGGTAAACTATTCTTCGGGAGATGATATAGAGCTATATCCCGATACAACGTATATCTTTAACGAGCCTGAAAGAAGCATTCTTTCTGACTCATACGAAGATTCGTACGAGCGTCGTTTACGAGGCTACGAAGATCCTAGCTATGGTATGGAAAACTGGATTAGAATTACCAACAGTAGCGATTGGATGATGGTGACATCATACGATCCGGCCTTTTACAATATTGTTGTAATGGGTAACGAAATATGGGTAGAGCCTAAGTATGTATCAAATATGTTTGGTTACCCTCGTACTACCATAAATTTCGGCTATAACTACTATTACCCCTATAGTAACTGGGGCTTTGGATGGAATTCTAACTGGGGATGGAATATGAGCTGGAACTGGGGATGGGGTGGCTATTATGGCTATCCTTGGTATTACTCATCATGGGGCTATCCTTCATACTATTATCCATCTTATTGTGGATGGGATTATTACCATCCACACCACTACTATCCGCCATATTATAGGGATAGGGGATATTATGGCAATACGACTTATGGCCGTAGAACCAGCTCTTCCGGTTACTATAACGGTATGGCATCATCTAGTCGTAGGTCTCAAGCAACCACATCTACAAGACGTGCAAGCAGTACAAATGGCATGATTAGCAACCCAAGTAGAAGTAGCAGTAGCACCAGCAGCAGGCGTGTACAAATGGTTGAGCAAGGAGGCAGTAGAGTCCAAAACTCTGCTACAGCTACCGGAACAACCAGCACTAGAAGAGGCTCTGCTACTAGCAGTAGTATAAACAGCCCTTCGAGTGGCAGGTCTGGTGCATCTAGTGGTGTTAATAATTCAAGTACCAGTACAAGCAGACGTCAGTCAGATGTTAATTCATCAAGTGCGACTACAAGACCTAGCACATCAGGTACTTCTAATTCATCCGGTACCTCTACCCGTCGTAGTAGTGATGCTGTAAGTAATAACAATAATGACTATACTCCGAGCTACGTAAGACCAAGCTCAGGAAATAGACAAAGCTACAACCAAAGCGGCTCGAGCTCTACAAGCAGTAGCACTAATAGCAGCACCGGAACATCTAGCAGTACCAGCAGACGTTCTACCTCTACTTACACTACTCCTAGCAGCTCTAGTAGCAGTAGAAATGTATCTACAGATGCTTATAGAACTAGAAGTAGCAGTAGCAACAGTAATAGTGGTTATACTCCAAGCAGCAGCTCTTCTTCGAGCTCTAGCAGAAGCAATAACAGTAGCTATTCTCCAAGTAGTAGCTCTTCAAGCAGAAGTAGTAGCAGTGGTAGCTATTCTTCGGGTAGCAGTTCATCATCAAGAAGTAGTGGAAGCTCTTCGAGCGGCAGCAGTAGCGGTTCATCAAGCAGTCGTAGAAGGTAACCGGAATAAGCTCAATTGCATCAATGCGTTACATTTCATGTGCATTGATGCAATTTCTATACCTTAACCGAAGATATTTAATTAAATAATAAACTCATAGATAAATTATTATGAAAAAGATAGGACTATCACTAGTATTTGCCGTGCTAAGTATAGGTATCATAAATGCTCAAGACCGTTTTGACGCTATTCGTTTTTCGCAAAATTTTTATGAAGGAACCGCCCGCTTTACCTCTATGGGTGGAGCCTTTTCGGCCTTGGGTGGAGATTTTACATCGTTAAGTATAAACCCAGCCGGAGTTGGCGTATATCGTGCAATGGAATTTACCATTACTCCCGCTATAAGCTATTCCAGCACTTCTTCAGCTTATGGAAATGCCGCAAGCACATCTGATTCGAACACAAAATTCGGTCTTTCTAACATGGGGTTTGTAATGCCGTTGTACTCTAAACTACAAGATAAAGGCCTTGTTAGCATGAACTTCGGAGTGGGTTATAACAAACTAAACAACTTCAACTCTAACTCCAGTGCGATAGCTTCAAATGTTCCTGCA
Organism: Bacteroidales bacterium; assembly: GCA_031550925.1. Classification (GTDB taxonomy): domain Bacteria; phylum Bacteroidota; class Bacteroidia; order Bacteroidales; family UBA932; genus JAIRNF01. The sequence continues at coordinate 39,369 of JAVBOE010000033.1, forward strand.
GAACAATCTATGGTAAATGCGATAGTTGATCAAAGCAATTATACTGCCGGACCCTTAAATTTCGACGATCAAAGTGTTTTTAGTTGGCCTGTAGTTATGGCATGGGGCAACTTCCTAATTATGGAGAATGGTACCGGTGGTTACCAAATAGATGGAGGTGTTAAGCTTAAAAATCACACCAAATATGCCCAAACCATGACAGAAGGAAATATTGGGGAATATGTATTCAGCTTTGGTGGTAACATATCTCACAAGTTTTATTTTGGACTTACATTTGGCATACAAGATATTAGCTATGAATCTACTAAGCTGTACGAAGAAGTAATGAATAACCCGGAAGGTTTGTCTAACTTCATATTCGATCAATACTATAGAACATCGGGTACAGGGTATAACTTTAAGGCAGGGATGATTTACCGTCCTATACCTGATTTACGGTTAGCTTTTGCTGTTCACACACCCACTTTCTATGAGCTAACCGATGAGTATAGCGCATACCAACAGGCAGACTATATTGATGATGGAAGTCGGCACCCCAGTAGTAGCCCTGTAAACTTTTTCGACTACAGAATAAATACACCTTATAAGCTAATTGCAGGAGCAGCATACACGTTTAAAAACTATGGTTTAATCAGTGTTGATTATGAGTTTGTAGATTACTCAAGCATGCGTATGAAAGAGACCTATGATTATTGGGGTCCGAATGGCTTTGACGGTGAAAATGACATTATTAAAAACTCTTTAAGAGCCGCTTCAAATCTTAGAGTTGGGATTGAAGGTAATCTTCCAGCGGGATTTGCACTTCGCGCAGGATACAGCTACTATGGAAGTCCATATAAAAGCAACATCAAAGATGGTGACAATTTCGGATACATACTTGATGGCGATAACAATGATGCTGTAATAGTACCAAACTACTCTTGGGGGATTGGAGACAATACAACCAATGTATTCTCTGCAGGTTTTGGATACCGATTTACGCATGGCTTCATAGACTTTGCATACTCTCTTGCAAGCTCGAAAGTAGAATACCTTCTTGATGCATATGGAAACTTTGGCTACATGGCTCCTGTAACGGTAAAAAATAAGTTCAACAGATTTGCTTTAACTTTTGGTTTGAGATTCTAAATATGGTTTTGTTTTATAAAGCAAGAAAAGACGGTTATATAACCGTCTTTTCTTTTTATATGTATTAATACTCCCTACTGCAATAAATATTGCGATGCGCCGGGTCCTTCGTTAAACAATAAGTCTATAATACTTAGGTTTGGAATAAAACCAAAACGTTGAGCAAATACTTGAAAATAGCTCGTTGGAGTAAATAAAGCATCGGGCTTTGCCAACCGATCTTTAGGGCTTATGCTTTGCCTGTAATCGTACTGGGGATATTCAGCTTTTACTTTATAAGTATCGGTTAGTACAATATTAGAATTTAGCGAAAGTAATTCTAGTATAAGCTCTGTAAACCGTAGGTTGTAGTCAAACAGGAAAACTTCTTTTTTTTCATAAAACAGATGGATATCATCGGCATAGTACTCAAAGAATGGAGACGAGTTATAGGCTGAAAGTATTGCCCGCCAATGGTTCTGTTGCCATGCTTGCGAGTGGTCTATTCGTACATCACGTATGGGCATCTTCATTCCATGGTCTTTTTCAACAGGAATGACCAACGCTAACACACCGTTAGCCCCTGCTATATTGCATCGGTTACGGTAGCTCTGCTTCTGGTAGTGTTCGTTTTGCTCGAGATACACCAAATCAGAATTTACCAGCTTGCTATAGTATTGTATATTTCCTAAGTAAGCCGTAGATAAGTATGCTTCGGGTATTTTTTTTTCTTCCATTATTACATTAAAAAGAGTGGTACGCGCTCTTGCTAATACCACTCTAATATAAGTAGAATTTATGAATTGGCTGCTATGCAAATGTTTTGTCAACAGCAACTTTCAGCTGTTTTAAGGCTTTCTCTAGTGTTGTACGAGGACAAGCAAGGTTCATACGCATAAAGCCTACCCCATTCTTACCAAACATCTCTCCGTTATTCATTCCTATACCGGCCTCTTCTATCATGAATTTTGCAAGCTCATTTTGTGTTAATCCAAGTCCTCTACAATCAAGCCATAGCAGATATGTTGCTTCTTGCTTATGTGCCTTTAGTGTAGGTATTTCTTTTTGTAAAAAAGACACTACATAATCGGCATTCACAGAAACATATTCTATAAGCTGACTAAGCCATTCTTCTCCTTTCTCGTATGCCGCACGAAGAGCGACTAATCCTAATAGGCTTTTCTCTAAAAACTGGTTGTTTGCTTGCGTATTAAACGCTTCTAGTATCTTAGGGTTAGAGGCAACTCCAAATGCCTGAGATAATCCTGCTGTGTTAAACGCCTTGCTAGACGCCATGAATGTAAACGTGTTATCTGCAATCTCCGGCGAAAGAGTAGCCAAAGGAGTATGCTTATGCGATGGCATATTCAAATCGGCATGAATCTCGTCTGAGATAACCGTTACGCCATATTTAAGACACAGCTCTCCTAGCTTAGTAAGCTCTTCTTTGCTCCACGACCGACCAACAGGATTATGAGGATTACAAAGGATTAGAAGAGCAGCATCTTTCAACTTTTCTTCTAAATCGACATAGTCCATTACGTAGTAGCCGGGCTCTTTTTCTATCAGGCAATTTTCTGAAACAACCCTATTATTGTTTCTTATAGCGTAAAAGAACGGATGATATACCGGTGGCTGGATAATAACTTTATCGCCGGGCTTTGTAAACGCTTGCACTGCCGCGCCTAATCCGGGAACAACACCCGGACAAAATGTAATCCAATGGGCTTTTATATCCCAGCTATAGCGATGCTTTAGCCAATTAATCATCGATTTATAAACCGATTGCTGTACAAACGGATAGCCAAAAATACCATGGTCTAGCTGCTTCTGCACATCTTCCAATATAACATCAGCAGCCTTGAAATCCATATCTGCAACCCAAAGTGGAATAATATTTGCGTTACCAAATACGGCTTCTAAGCCATCGTACTTTACACAACCTGTATTATGCCGTTCTACTATTTCATCAAAATTATATTTTTTCATACCCCTTGATTATTTTCCTGCTACCAAATTCTGAATCTGGCGCGCTGCAGTCTTCGCATTACCAATGGTAGCACACCCATTAACGCACCCGCCTTCGCAAGACATTACTTCGACAATATTACCCGGACACTCTTTAGGAAAAGATTTAAGTGCCCGAATATTTACTTTATTGATACCATCAATAAGCACAGGTTTAATATTTTCGGGATGTTTGGCGTAAACGTTAAGAGAACCGGCAACTCCTCCAATGCAAGGATATCCGCGACCTGAACTTTCAACATCAGTATCCAGCTCGTATATATCACATTTCTGAACGTCTATTTCAGCACCTGTAAACAACGCGTTAAGCTCTTCAAACGACATTACATAGTCCACATTCCTGTTGTAGAAACCTTCGTAACGCTTGGCTACGCACGGCCCAATAAATACTGTAACGGCTTCGGGGTCTCGTTGCTTAACAATCTGGGCTGTATATGCCATAGGCGATAAGGTTGTAGACACATAAGGTGTTAACTCTGGAAGATGTTTCTTTACCAGCAACATGTATGAGGGACAGCAAGACGTTGTCATAAATGGTTGCCCTTCTTCCATGCGTTCTTCAAACTCATGCGCTTCATTCTTCGACGTTACATTTGCCCCTAAGGCAACTTCTACAACATCGCTAAATCCTAGCTGACGAATGGCAGAAATCACTCTCCCAAATTCAGTTTTAAACTGCCCTGCAATTGCCGGAGCAACCATAGCAACAACTTTCTTTCCTTCTCTAATCTTTTCAAAAATATAAAGTAAGCTGGATTTTTCCATTATTGCACCAAACGGGCATGCCGAAAGGCATTTACCGCAAAGGATACACTTCTCTGGGTCAATATGCTCAATACCGCTATCATTCTTACTAATTGCACCAACAGGGCACGACTCTTCGCAAGGTACGGGTTGATAGATAATAGCATGGAATGGGCACGATTTCATACACATGCCACAGTTTACACACTTATCCGTATCAATATGTGCCTGACCATTTATAAAGCTGATAGCTGATTTATTGCATGAAAGGCTACAGTGACGACCAACACAGCCACGACATAGGTTAGATACCGAATAGCTACTTTTTACACATGAGCTGCATGCCTCATCCACAACTGTCATCATTACATCGGTATGGTCTGTACGCTCTTTTGCTTTTTGAGCGTAGTATGATAGTGGTGCTAACTCGTCGGTTTCGTCTTCGGTATTGAAACCCAAAAAGGCCATTGCCCTATATTTGTTTACAGCCCGTGATTTATGTATGCAACAACGAAGCGTTTGCTTTCCCTTTGGGTGCATTTCTATCGTCAGCCTATCTAGCTTTTCATTTAAATCATTTACATAAATCAGCTTAGACACTCTTGTAATTAGCTGCCGACGAAACATCGTCGCATAGTTTGTACTCATAATTTATATAGTTCTCCTTTAATTCACATTGATTAACATTCTACATATCAGTATATTACACAAAATATGTCAAAATTTGAATCCACAAAGATATTAAAAACCAATCAGACAAAAAGTATCGTTCAGCTTACTTATATCAACAAGTATATAAACCATTAGCTATATATATGACAAACAGCATAATACAGATAAATTCAAGCATGTCTGTTTAGCAACATTAGCTCTTTAGTGTGAAAAAAGAAGAGGTCGAAACATTATTGTTTCGACCTCTTCTGAAACTTATAGACAGTGTTTACTAAATGCCTGCTACGCGTTTTTTGTATTCTGCCAAACAAGCATCTAAACGCTCGTGTGCGGTTGTATCTCCGGGAACGTTATGAGATGGGTGGATGTATAGCTTAACACCTCTGTCTGCTAAAATCTCGGCAACAGTTGTAATTGTCATCCATACAAGGGTTACGAATCCAAGTGTTGAAAGAGGTCCAACTTTATCCTGATGGTTCTTCAACACAACCGATGCATCTACCACAGGAACACATGAATCTACTACAACATCTGCAATATCAAACAGCGTTTTTCCCGAAGGGTGACGGGTTACTTTTCCTTTTGCCTCGGCAGCAGAACCGTATGCTATAACTTTTAGTCCTAGCTCTTTTGCTTTCAAAGCCACGTCAATATTCACGTTGTTGATACCTGTATGGGAAAAAATCCAGATACAATCTTTATTGCTAAAGTTATACGACTTCATAATAGCGTTTCCATATCCTTCGGCACGTTCCAGGAAAAGGAATTGGTGAATTCCCATTTCACCGGTAATATGAGTAAAGAATGATAGTGGAAGTTCTATAATTGGATGAAAACCAACAAAACCGCCAATACGAGGATACATTTCTTCTACAGGAATTGTAGCATGACCGCATGCAAACGTGTGTACCCAGTTTCCTTTCTCAATGCTATCGGCCATTATAGTGGCTGCTTTCTTGATGTTTTCCAGCTGGGTTTCTTCGATTTTCTGCATAATGCCACGGGCATTACTTAACCATTCAATTGCTAACATAGTTTTTTAATTTAGTGATATAATTTATATTGAAAAAAGAACAAAGATAAAAGAGCAACGACAACACTTTTCTTTTAAACAGATTGGTGGTTTTCTTTGTTCTTTTTCTTTATTATTTTGTTTATTTAACTTTTCATTTTCTTAGAGAGCTTAACCGCAAATGGTGTAATTAGCATCATTGCAACTACAGCGCCAACTAGCAGTATAGGGAAAATAGCCATATTACCTGTTTCAAAACCACCCGCAACAATCGACTTAAACACTATACCCCCAAATAACGCGATAAAAAGCGCTATCGAAAACGCAGAACCCGATAGCTGTTTAAACGCTGCTCCAATATAGTTTAGTATAACAGGGTATGTTGCGCCTACGCCAAAACCTATTAATGCCATTCCGGTATATGCCATTACAACTGCGCCATCTCCATTAGCGAAATAAAGCAGAATAGTGCCTACCAAAGCAATAGATAAATATACAAAGAACACCATTAAATCGCGCATGCGAGCCATAAGTACGCTAAGAACAAAACGTCCAATTAACATTCCAATTGCAAAAACAGTCATTGAGAATGTTGCCGTAGGCATATCCATCATCGCATTTTTATGTAGGAACGAAACGGTAAAATCGCCCGATATACCTTCGAATCCGCTTTGAAAGAAAAGAACTAAAGCCAACACAATAAGCGCCGGATATTTAAGCAAGCCTAGAATTTGTTTAGTCGATACATTTTCTTGCGGCTTGGCTTTCGGAAATCCGATACAGCAGAAATATATGATACATAATACCATCACAGCGGCAATACCATAAAGTACATAGTTATAGTTTATAAATGTACAAAGCAAAGTCCATAGAAGTGCGCCTACACAATAGAAAGCACCAAGAATACTTAACCTTACGCCACGACTTTTATCATCGTAGATATCGGATACTAACGCATTTGTTTCTCCATTCAGTATTCCACCTCCTATACCAAGCACCGTAATAGAGACCGAAAGCATTGCTATATCATGAAATCTGGCAAGTCCTAAGATTCCGGCAACTGCCAATACAGAACCTATTATCAATAGCCATTTATAACCGAATTTATCAACAATTGGTCCAAAGAAAACAGTACCAATAATAATTCCCACCGTTAAAAGCGGAGAAAGTATTCCGGCCTCGCTACCCAACGCTCCAAGAATTGGACCTAGCGATAACATTGTTACGCCAAAAAACGCCATACCGGCACAAGCGGCGGTATAGACTAGGGTTTTGTTATACATATGCTATTGGTTTTAGTTTTATTTAGTCTTTTAACGACAACATTGCAAGATGACCTGCCCCCAACAATCCGGCATCTCCGGATAACGCTGATGGCTCAAACGACACTTGCTTGATGCTAATTGGTTGTGCCCATCTGCACGCCTCTTCATATATTCTATCAATAAATTTTACGGCAGGACCAAACACTCCCCCTCCCCATATTATTTTAGCGGGATTAAATAGGCTGACATAGTTAGCCGAGGCCATACCCCATAGCTCTATTGCACTATCTATAACATGTTTAGCCAGTGTATCGTTTTTGTCGTATGCAGCAAAAATATCATGCGAGGTTATTATATCTACCTCCTTTTGATGAAGAATACTGCTCTTATATGTTGAATCGTTTGATTTAAGTAGCTTCTGTGCTTGTAATGCTATACCTGTCCCAGATGCATGACTTTCGAAGCAACCATAGGTTTTATACTCTTCTAGGTATGGTTTTTGAAGAGCCATCCAACCTGTAGCTCCTACAATATCACTATGACCATGAAGAATACGTCCATCTGTAAGAATACCAACGCCTATACCTGTACCAACCGCAACAAATATAGCATCGTCGCATCCTTTGGCGTTGCCTCTCCACGTTTCCCCTAAAATATAGCATGTTCTATCACTGGCAACGCTTACCTTTACCTTTGTGTTATCAATATGCTCTTCTATTTCTTTTTGTAGGGGATAATCGTCCCAGCCCGGAATGTTAGGAGCCCAAACCTTGCCTGTTTTACTATTGGCTATTCCAGGTACACATGCACCTATGGCAGCAATTTGAGATGAACTATAATCGGGAGAGTTCAGCAGCTTGTTTATTACATCTTTTACCAGCATTCCCACTTCTTTACCAGATCTACCTTCGAGCAAACAAAACGCTTTGTTAAGTATATTTCCATTCGAATCAAAAACAGCTCCAACAACCTTCGTTCCCCCTAAATCTATACCAATAGTGACCATATACCCATTTTTAATAATAAAAAATCATGTAAGAAAACTTACATGACAAAAATATAGCATATATCTATCATTTTAAAATAACTAGGGGAAATTATTGCCGATACTTTTTAACAATCTGTAGCAAAACCAGCATAGATCTAAGAAGCTATTCTTTACGTAGTAGGGAGTTTAACCTGCTTAAATCCGTTCCTTTTTCCTCCAGCTGATTTTGTCTATAGATATAAAATGTAGTTCGGTCTGCTTCGTATGGTATGTTTTTAAATAATGGGAGGTTAGATTTTTGCTTTAAAAAAACTACATCTACATTTGGATGGTAATATGGAAAATACTTAGCAGCAATCTCTTCCGCATCGGGTCCGGCAATAACAACAAGCTGATGTAAGTTAACCATGCGGAATAACAAGCGTGCCCAGTTAGCGCAATATGGTCCCGATCCGGGTAGCTGGTCTTTAATATTACACATCATTTGTCTAACCATTATGAGATAGCTCTCTTCTTCAAAAACAAGCTGTAGTGCCGCTAAACAGTGAAGCATAACCGAGCCCGCTGACGGGAATGCTCCATCAGCAACAGGCATACTTTGAACTTTGCTATACTTTTCACCTTTTTCGCAGAAAAGAAACATCTTAAGTTCGGGATCGAAGAAATTCGTAATAGCGTAATCCGCTAATCGTTTAGCATCAAATATCCATTGCTCATCGCCATCTATGAGGTACATATTTATAAAAGCATCGATGGTATGAGCATAATCATCTAAAAATCCGTCTCCCTCAACCTTTCCGTTACGAATAAAGCGGTTAATCTTTCCTTTCGGCGACATTAAACGGGTTCTAATATAGCTTAATGTCTCGCTTGCAAATAGCAAATACTCTTCATATCCCAATATCTTGTAACCGGAGATATAAGCATTAGCAATAATAGCATTGACCGATGCTATAACTTTATCATCAGAATCAATAAATATTCTTCTGTTGAAAGTTTGAGCAAGTTTTATTTTTATAGCAGCAAGCTTTTCTTCTACCACATTTTCACTCAAACCAAATTCTTTACCTAATTTTGGTATTGTAGAGCCAATATAGAGCGCATTTCTATATGGTTTATTTCCATAATGCTTTAGCCCATAATAGTTCATTGCAAGCTTAGCATCATCGCCCAATATTTCTTTAAATTCATCTATGGTCCATGTATAGAAAAACTCCTCTCTACCTATGATATCAGCCTGTATAGATGTATGAAAGCCGCCATCAATGGCAAGCATATGCCGCATGATAAATTGCAAAATATCTTCTACAACTTTTTTATAAAACGAAGAGGGTATATACTGCTGAGCCTTGGCATATAATGATACCGACACCGCATTATCTACCACTTGTTTTTCAAATATCGGATAACGCCACGCAGCATCTTTTGCATAGCGAAAAAAACCGCCATTCAAATGGTCATATATTGCTCCATTGGCCATTTTATCTAGAGTTAGCTTTACATGATTTAAAACATCCATATCGTTATAATGATATGCATATTCTAACAAAAACTCTTTCCCGCTAGCTAACGGATATTTTGGAGGGGATAGTGTTCCTCCGTTTTTTTTGTCAAATTTTCGCTTCCACGGCTCAACAATAATGTGGATATCCTTTTCAGAAAAAGAACAATCCTCGTTTTTTGGCAGAATATTGGCAGGCGAAAGACTCTCACTTAAATCTTTTGCTACTTCTAAAAAATTTAAGGGGTCATTGCTAAAGGTTTTAAGTACATTCTTAGCAACATCTAGTAAATGGTCGGGAGTTAAATATGCGGTTCCATAAACAGGGGTACCATCACTTAGCGTAAAGCATATGATCGGCCAGCTGGAAAGCTGGTTTACTTCTTGAACTATGCTAGAATAGTAACGATCTAAATCCGGCCGCTCGTCTTTATCTACCAGTACGGGGACAAAGTTATCATTAATAAAGTTGGCAACCTCTCTGTTATATTCGAAGTTGAGATTTGTTTTACTAATACACCAATGGCATGCTATATAGCCAATATGGATAAAAAGCAGCTTATTCTCATCTTTAGCTTTCTCGACAACCTCCGGCCCCCACGGGTACCAGCTAACAAGGCTATCTTTATGCATAAGATAATAAGTACTTTCTTCTAAATCTATAATTTTTTTATATTGCTTTTTATCAATACTCATATCATCAGAGAGCTATTTTACCTCTCATATTGACATTAAATAATCTATTAAAGAATTTTAGTACCTATTTTAGATACCCCATATACCCCTGCTAAACTATTAACAAATCTAAGTAAAAAATGTTTGGGCTTAATTCGTATTTCACTCAAAAAGTTAAAAACGATCATAGATATTAACGTTAATATTCTATAAAACAAGATTATATAACATGGTTATAGTCATATATAAAATTTCGTTAATGGAATCTTTGGTAGAAATTATTGCATATAAAAAGACTACTAAAAGTAGTCTGAGAAGTATGGATATTCGTCGGGAATAATTTCTTCAAGTATTCTGAGTGTTTCAGGGTCGGTTCTCATATACTCTACTTTATGAAAATACGAAGGTCGGCGAAAACACATCAATAACGCCGTTAGCGTCTGAATATCTATAGAAATGCATTTCCCTTTTGACTTTCGCGAAACTTTCACTCTTCCATTTTCGCTCCACTCTACACTGAAAATACCGTTATTCCATTCTGCCATAGGATCGGTAACAAAGAAACAAAATGGTCTTGTTGTTCTCTGAAAAGGATATTTCTTCAAAAACTCAGCAACATCTACAATGCGTGCCATATAGTATGGCGATAAGGTTTCTTCTATCTGGCTATCTTCCATTAAAAATGCAATAGGATCGTTTTTGAAAATCGTTCCTTTTACATGCTCCACCATAGATGTATGAGCATGTATAAAATTCCATAGCTCTTTACGTGCTTCTTGTGTAAGATATATAAACTCTTTTATGTGGAATATATCATCTGCAATCCAGTATAGGATAAAGCCTTGAGGTTTACGTTTATCATCATAAAAGATAGCTGCTGTTCTTTCTTCCTCATTCTCCCAACGCCAATACTCGTCCCACTCTGCCTGTCCACGTATTAAAGTACCGTGATTAATCTTCGAAAATTTATCGTATGTACGAATAACATCTTTATGGATTACAGGCATACGCTTAACAAAACCGGTATTACTATCGTATTCCGGCAGCTGGGTATCTTTAATGGAAAAAGAAAGCATCTCCGACATTATCTCCCATCCTTTTTTGCGATAGTAAGGAATAGAGTAAGGATAAAGATATGAGATAAGCTGACCGTTATCTTTCATCTTTTTTAAGGCAACCTTAATCAAGTCGTTCATTAATCCTAAGCCGGCATACTCTGGATAGGTACCAACGCCTGTAAGTCCGCCCATTTTAAATAATCTGCCATGAATGTTAACCTTGTATGGGTAAACTACAACCTGCGATACAAGCTGATCATCATCAAACCAACCGAAAACATCCGAATTCTCAAGTAACGGACGCTTAGCTCTTATAAATTCGCCTTCGACATAACCACTCTCAGACAAATCACGATTGGTTACCTGAAATACATACCGCAGCAACTCGTTGAACTGATCTAGGTGTTCAATTCCAACAGGCTTCAGCTCTAAATGTTCGCGAATCTTTTGATTGGGCATAGGTTTTTTGATAAAAGATAATAGATAAAGGACAAAGAACTAGTAAGCAGTAGGACAAAAACAATAACAGCCATTACGCTATAAAATAAGTAGTCTTTTGTCTAATATTCCATAAGTCTGCAAATCTATTAAAAAGTACGAATTAGCTTACGTATAGCAACCAACCGAGTAAGTAACCCCTCCAGCTTATCTAGCGGTAACATATTTGCTCCATCAGATTTTGCGCATGCCGGGTTAGGGTGCGTTTCGATAAACAAGCCATCGCAACCAACAGCAATACCTGCGCGGGCAATAGTTTCAATTAATTCAGGTTTTCCACCCGTTACCCCCGATGATTGATTAGGTTGCTGTAATGAGTGCGTAATATCTAAAATTACGGGACAACCATTCTTCTGCATCTCCGGTATTCCCCTATAATCAACAACAAGATCGTAGTAGCCAAACATGCTTCCTCTATCCGTCAACATTACGTTATTGTTACCACAATCGCGTACTTTACCTACTGCAAATTGCATTGATTCGGGAGCCATAAACTGCCCCTTTTTAATGTTTACCACCTTGCCTGTTTCAGCCGCAGCCACAAGTAAATCGGTCTGACGGGCAAGAAATGCAGGTATCTGAAGGATATCAACATCATACGATGCAGCCAAAGTAGCCTCTTCAGGGTTATGAATATCGGTAACTATCGGAAGCTTAAATGTATCTCGTACCTTTTTCAGTATTTCCAAAGCCTTCTCATCTCCCAATCCGGTAAACGAATCCAAACGCGAACGATTTGCTTTACGATATGATGCTTTAAATACGTATGGTATCTCTAGCTTATCTGTAATTGCTTTTACCTTTTCCGCAACCTCCATGCAAAGCTCTTCGCTCTCAATCACACAAGGACCTGCAAGTAGCAGGAAGTTATTGCTGGTAGTATGTCTTAAATAGGGAATGTTCATTTGTATATAAAATGTTTAAGGTTATCAATACTTTCGTCATTTCGACCGTAGGGAGAAATCTCCTGATTTGGAATGCTGCGGCTATTTTACCGTTAACTCATTACCCCTAAATCCCCTAAAGGGGACTTTTTGGACTGTTTTTCGTTCAACATACTGCTGCTATTGAGGAGATGTCTCACTCCGTTCGACATGACGCTATGTTTTTGTCTTCTAAGCTATCGTTCTTGTTCATTATTATTTTTCAGCTAATATCCATACTTTTCTTTCCAGTATTGTGCTAATCTTTGCTGAATGTCTTTCTCTTTTGCATTCTGTCCAGGATCAAAAAACACTGTTCCGCTTATTTCTTCCGGTAAGAATTCCAGCTCAACAAAGTTTCCGCTATAGCTGTGTGCATATTGATAGCCATCGTGATAACCTAACTCTTTCATCAGCTTAGTCGGCGCATTACGTAAATGCAAAGGAACAGGTAAATCGCCTGTTTGTTTTACAAATGCTATAGCCGCATCTATTGCCATATACGAAGAATTACTCTTTGGGCTTGTTGCCAAATATATAGCGGCTTCCGAAAGAATGATGCGCCCTTCCGGCATACCAATTTTACTTAAAGCATCAAAACAGGCATTTGCAATAAGCAAAGCGTTGGGGTTGGCTAAGCCTATATCTTCGGCAGCAAGTATTACCATTCTTCGGGCAATAAATAGAGGGTCTTCGCCACCTTCTATCATACGTGCCATCCAATACACAGCGGCATTAGGGTCGCTACCTCTAATCGACTTTATAAATGCCGAAATAATATCGTAATGCTGCTCGCCATTCTTATCATACAAAGCGATATTTTCCTGTAAACGCTCCGTAGCCGTCTTATTATCTATTACTACTACATCATCGGGTTTGTATGAGTTAATAATAAGCTCCAGTATATTTAATAGCTTACGTGCATCGCCTCCCGAGAAACGGAATAAGGCTTCCGTTTCGCATACATCAAACTTGCGTTCTTTCAGCTCTACATCTGTTTCTATTGCCCGTTTCAGCAGCTTCTCCAAATCCTCTTTATCTAAAGATTTTAGTACATATACCTGACTACGTGAAAGTAAGGGACTAATCACTTCAAACGAGGGATTTTCGGTCGTAGCTCCTATCAGCGTAACAATGCCCTGCTCTACCGCACCAAGCAACGAATCTTGCTGCGATTTACTAAAACGGTGTATTTCGTCTATAAACAGTATAGGCGATGGCGTATTAAAGAAACGCTGTTTTTTCGCGCTTTCAATTACTTCGCGCACATCTTTAACTCCCGAATTTACCGCACTAAGCGAGAAAAACGGCCTATTCTGCTGATTCGCGATAATTTTTGCCAACGTAGTTTTACCAACACCCGGCGGACCCCATAGAATAAAAGAGGATATGTTGCCCGATTCTATCATCTTGCGCAAAATAGCTCCCTCGCCAACCAAATGCTGCTGGCCGATGTACTCGTCAAGGTTTTTAGGGCGTAAACGTTCTGCTAATGGTGCCGACATTAAATGATGCTTGTTAATTGTAAAGCGTTAATAGTTAAGCGAAAAAGATATTTTCAATTTAAATCTTTAGCTCTTCTATAAATCCACCGTAAAGTTATATAATTCATCCCAATATAGCAGGTTAAAAACTGTTACCTTGCATTTTCGTTAAAAAACTCCTAGTTTTGCATAGTAAGTAGAAACAATTTGAAGTTCAAACTTCTTTTTCGCTTAACTATTAACGCTTTACGATTAACATTAATAACTAATAACAAAAGTATGTCATACGATTTAGCACCAGGAACACGAATTGACCATGAACGCTATGGCGAAGGTATAATTACAAAGAATAACCTTACCGATTATGAGGTAATTTTTGAACGTGGCGGTAAAATGAGCATTCTTAAGTCTAATGCCGGCTTTACCATTGTAAACGAGGTGGAGGATACCAGCAATACACCCCGCATATCGCTTGCAGAAGCCGAAGCTTTAGTAACCCATGTACTTGAACAATATGGTGCTACACAAGAAGTTGTGGAGCTGGGCGACCGCTGGATTGGTGGTACAATGACACTTACTCCGTCTAACCCCGAGCTACAAAGCAAAGAAATTCCGATTGAGACATTTTTCCACAAAATAGTAATGCTACGCGACCGTCTT
>JAVBOE010000021.1:0-12004 GCA_031550925.1 Bacteroidales bacterium
GACCTTATGTAGGTTAGCTATCTCAGGATTTTCATCGGATGCATCTATTTGTGCAACGGCTCCGAGTATCTTGCTGCCTTTATATACTTCGCGTACCAGCCTGATAGACTTATCGCGTCCTACCGTTATAGGAATTAGTACTCCGGGAAAAAGAACAGCATTACGAAGCGCAAGAATAGGAATTACGTTCGACTCTGGAACTTCTTCAACCTTATTATCGTTATCGGCACCAATGCTGATTGGAATAAAGCTGGTATTTTCGTCTGTTGGATCTGCCAAAAAAGCAGAATCTATTTTAATGTTTATTGCCATACAATTTTTCGTCGTTTCCTTATAATGATTTAAAGATACAAAATCATATTGGAGATATGATTGTGACACAATGTCAGAATTTGTGATTTATTTAATCTTAACAGTCTGTATCTGGTTACGTTTATTTTATTTTATATATGTAGTATCTACCTTATAATTAGCAATATGTGTATATATTCCTTGGCTATTCTCTCATAGATACTACAAGGGTTATGCCAAAAAAAAAGCTCCGTATAATCGGAGCTTTACGTAAGCTGTGAGTTTTTTACTTTTTATCGTAATGTTTTTTATAACGGTTCATGAACTTGTCAACACGTCCGGCAGTGTCAACCAGCTTCATTTTACCTGTATAGAACGGATGTGATGTGTTAGAAATTTCCATTTTGTATAGAGGATATTCAACACCATCAATTTCAATCGTTTCTCTTGTGTTAACAGTTGAACGAGTTAAAAATACATGCTCGTTCGACATATCTTTAAACGCAACAATGCGATAGTTGTTCGGATGTATCTCCTTTTTCATTGTATCTTAATATTTTAATCTTTTAAACTTCCACTTTAGGGCTGCAAAGATACGCATTTTTTTCTAAAAAAACTTAATCCCAATAAAATGACGTAATATTTTATCTGCTAGCCAGCTTTGCCAATAGCTTCAGAATTTCGAGGTATAGCCATACAATGGTTAGCATAAGTCCGAATGCGCCATACCATTCCATGTATTTAGGCATTCCTGCAGCCGAACCTTTTTCAATAAATTCAAAGTCTAGCAATAAGTTCATAGCGGCAATTATTACAATTACAACGCTGATGCCTATGCTTAACAAGCCAGAACCCCAAACAACAGACATATCTGCACCAAAAAGGTTCATTACTAATGCAACTAAATAGAATACCGCAACAGAACCTGTTGCTATGATAATGCCACTACGTAGCTTATTATTCATTTTAATGATTCCTGAGCGGTATAGTGCCAGCATTACAAATAGAGTAAGGGCTGTAATAGCAACTGCTGTTAAAACAATGCCGGGGTAGGTTGCTGCAAACGCATATTCAAACCAAGCCGAAATCGCTCCTAAAAATAGCCCTTCGAATAAAGCATAAATGGGAGCTGCCCACGCCGAAGTTTTTGGTTTAAATATTACGATAAGCGACATGATAAGTCCGCCAATTAATCCACCAATCATCCATGGCACAAAAGCGTTAGGGTCGATAGAGCTGGTAAATATTTTCCAAGTGTAGGCACCACTGGCTACGGCTAAAGCCAAAAGTATAAGGGTTTTGCTTATAGACCCTTTAATCGTCATAGTGTTAGCTGAATCGGTAGCGATTTTTGAAAAAACGCTATCTTTCATTGCCGGATTTGATGTTCTGAATAATGCCATTTTCTTACGTTATTTATGGTTTTAATGTACAAAGGTAGCTAAATAAATAATATTTGAATTATGCTTTTCAGAGTATAACATTCTAACTTATATATCTATGATATTTAATCATTTGCCGTCTATTTTATTTCCCTTCTGTTGTATAGAGAATATTTTTTTAATGAAGAGTCTTTTGTAAGACAACAGAAGACCTGCTTTAATGCTAAAGCAGGTCTTCCTGATCAAAAAATTACCATTTACCTATGAGATATGACACTTCTTGACTAATTTTCAATCAAACCATTCATTATAATTTTGCTCGTCGTAAGGAATCCAGAATGTCCAGTCGAAATGATTTTCGGAGTCTGGTTCTATTGTTCCTGCAAATGCAGAGTAGAAGTTACCTCCTTGCGTAAACGATCTTCTTACACTGGCATCTTTCCATCGTTTGAGATCAAACCAGTCAAAACCTTCGCCCCATAGTTCGAAGTGACGATACTTCTTTATCTCATCAAACAGGGCTGAACCTGTAAGTGTACAATCGTAGTTTGGGTCTCTGCCTGAGGTTTTGTTCAGCTCGATAAGAAGAGACCGGGCTCCCTGCTCATCTCCTTTAAAGTAGCGAGCTTCTGCTTCCGACAGTATCATCTCCGATGAACGAAAATGGTTGAGATTACCTACTCCGGGTTGTTCGAAACAGCTAAACTTAAACTGCATATAGGCAAAAACATAGCCTGTTGCGTCAATATCGGGATATAGTGATCTTGCACGTTTGTCTATTGCAGAGTTTGCAGTGGCACGTCCGTGTGTTGTGCTATATGTCTCTCCACTGAGAGGCCCAAGGAAAAACGACTTTCTCTTGTCTGTGCTTGGAATCTGATCATAAAGATCCTTACTTATACAGGCGGGAGTGCTTCTTACCGCAGAAGAACTAGAGTTATATGCTATATAGGACTGAAACGAATAGTAAGCTGTATGTTGGTCGGTACTGGCATAGCTACCCCATATCCATTCCTGGTTTTGTGTGCTAAATCCGGCTTTGTATTCATCCCATGTCATCAAAGGGTATCCACTTCTTGCTTTAGGTGCAGTTTCAAGAACTTTATCGTAGTCTTGCCTGTTAAGTGCTGCTCGAGTGTAGATAGCATAGATAACATTTTCGTTAACTTCATAAAATGCGTCGTTGCCCCTAACATAATCTGATGCCTGAAATAACCTTATAGCTTCGTCACAATCATCGTATATTTGTTGATATACTTGGGCTGGAGTGGCTGGACCGTCGTAGATATTATCTTGGGTAGTTAGCTCCGTACGAAGTATAACTCCATTGTTTTTTTCCCCGTTAGTAGTTCCGTTGTTCGAGTCCACCCCTCGTATGGTGTACAGCTGCATCAACATGGTGTAAGCATATGCTCTGAAACCTAAGGCCTGAGCTTTAAGGTAATTCTTATCGGATTCCGTACCAGTTGCATCATCAACTTTATGTATAATATTGTTAGCATTGCTAATCAGCATGTAGTAGTAACCCCAAGGATAGTATACATTTCTTGTAGTATAGTTGTTATACTGTTTTAATGTAATGGTATTTTGATAGCCAGTTCTATATGTATAGAAGTTTGCACCCGGATAGTTACCATAAAACATTTTGATTGCGCCTTCTCCATTAAATCCCTGAGTGCTAAGATATTGATTTGTCATAAGCCTAGCGAGACCATTTACGGCATACTTAACGTAGTCGGTATTTTCAAATACCGTAGCTTCTCCGGTAGATGACGTGGGAACGGTATCAAGGTATTCATCTGAACAGCTACAGAAGAAAAACGCAATAACAACCAATAATAATGAGTATATTTTTCTTTTCATGGTTAGATTCTTTTATGCAATTAATTAAAACTTAATATCTATAGCAAGCGATACAATTCTTGCTCCGTCATAGTCGTTAGCAGTAGTTCCTCCAAAAGAGTACTGGGGGTTAAGCCCTTTTTTGGCAGTGAATGTCCAAAGATTTTCTACCCCTGCGCGCACGGATATGCTCGAAAGGTCGATAGCATTTGCCCATCTTTGTGGGAGCATATAAGAAACGCTAATGTTCTTTACTGATAGGTAAGATCTGCTGTGTAAAAAGTTAGAAGCCATCACGGTTTTGTATGAATTCATGTAGTAATCGATTGCCGGTATACCATCCGGATCGATTCTGTTTGGAGAGTTATCAGTCATACCATCCGGAACACCATTCCATGCCTTCAGATAATCTCTATGTATAGCACTGGGAGTTGTACCAACACTCATTAGGCTGTTATAGTTTGAGTCGTACATTTTCCCTCCAATTGAATATGTAAATAGTGCGGTGAAGGAGAGATTCTTATACGAGAAATTAGTACCGAAGCTACCGTATACATCCGGCAAAGCAGAGCCCGACCAATCTTTTTTTACATAGGAATAATGCGTGGTGTAATATTTATCACCTATCTGAACAAGATGTTCGCTGGTTACTTTACCACGGTTAGAGTCTTGTCCTGTCGGGTCATATTCCTCTTCATCTATATAGTAAAGAGACTTACCGGTCATCTGATCTACTCCGGCAAATTGGTATACCCACCATTCGTATATAGAGTGACCAATGCTATACTTTCTACTTCCCGATACATAATCAATCATTTCTGTAGGCAGTTTGGTAATCTTATTTTTCATGATTGTTGCATTTGCAGAAATGTTCCATGTCCAATCCCTAACTTTTATAACATCGACATCGGCAGAAAGTTCCACACCTCTGTTTGATATATTTCCCGAGTTTATCCATCTTGTTGCCCCCATACTTGATGTTGATATGGATCCGGTAGAAAGGGGATTGTCCAAATTGAATAGGATATCTTTTGAGGTTTTGTCAAAATACTCATCTGTAATGTTTACTCTGTTCCATAGCCGTGCTTCAACGGCAACGCCAAAAGAATTTGCAGACTCCCAAGTCAAAGCCTTGCCTCCTCCATTTTGATTTTTATAAGAAGCAGGTAACCCGCCATTTACGGTGTTGCTGTATAGATCCTGCCATTCGTAGTAGTCAACACCTCTATCGTTACCTACCTGGCCATAAGAAACACGTAGTTTAAGTGCATCTATAGCCTGTATGTTTCCCATAAAATTTTCACGATGTATAGACCAGCTGCCTCCTACCGACCAAAAAGTTCCCCATCTGCTGTCGGGGTGGAATCTTGAAGATCCATCGCTTCTGATTGATGCATCGAAAAAGTATTTGTTATCATAGCTGTACCGCACACGGCCAAGGTAACTTTCCATCTTGTACCCGCTTTCGTATCCACTTATTGAAGACAGCTCTGAGAAGTTTGTAAACTCAACACCTCCGGGATATGCTTCCTTTACTTTGTAAGCATAGTTATACTTATAAGAGTAATCGTAGTTCTCATGTGATAGAAGCACATCAACATGGTGACGGTCGAAATACCTATCCCATGTCAGCAGCTGCTGTCCGGTAATCGTAAGGTATTTGTAAAATGTTCCGGACGTACCACCTCCGGCTCCTTTAGCGTCTCCGAGAACTGCATTTCGATAGTATCTACTCTCTGTATTTCTAAGGCTTGCGTCACCTTTTACAGTAAAGTTAAAATCTTTAAGAAATGTTATCGTGACCCATAAATTGGCATTAAGCGTTGTTCTGTAGGTTTTATCAGAGTTAAGTTCACGCTCCCATATAACATGGCGTCCCCCATTTTGTGGACGTACATGCAAGCTTCCGTCATCATATTGTTTGTTTCCGTCATCATCTAGAATATAATCGCCGGTTGCCATATCGTGCAAATAAATAGGGTATATAGGTGACATGTAACGCGCATAGTAAACAGGATTTATATATCCTGTATTACTGTCTGTAGCTACGTTATCGCTTTCCTGATACGAACCATTGGCTATAAGTCCCATCTTAAACCAAGACTTTGGAGTTAGGGTTACATTTGTCCTACCGCTGTATCGTTTCAACCTGTCGTCATCCAAATACCCTTTTTCGTCAAGGTAGCCTGCCGAAATGTAGTAGTTGCTCTTGTCGCTCCTTCCATCGGCAGAAAAAAAGTACTCTTGTCTATGTCCGGTACCTATTACGGCATCCATCCAGTCAAGATCGTTATATTGCGGGCGTATTTTGGCATTAGGATTAAGCTTTCCGTTTTCAAGGAATAACTCGCTATCAGCAACGTTAAATATATTATACACCAGATAGTCAAGCGCATGGTCTCCTGTATATTGGTTTAAGCCAGTATGGTCGCTATAGTAAGCACTACTGGGGTCGTTTACCAATGACCAGTAAAGTCCCTGCCAGTTAGCTTCCATAAATTCGTATGCATTCATTTTTTCATGCTCAGGAATAGCTTTGCTGTAAATCCCTTGATTTATGCTAAGCCTGAAAGTTGGTGTAGTACTTTTACCTCTTTTGGTGGTTATAAGGATAACCCCGTTTGATGCTCTATTACCATATAGCGCAGCAGAGGCAGCGTCTTTAAGTACTGTAATACTTTCAACATCATTAGAGTTGTAGTCTGCTATATTTCCTGCCAATGGAACACCGTCAACAATATATAAAGGAGCATTACTTCCACTGATAGAAGTAAATCCTCTAATTCGTATATCGGGTGCGGAACCCGGAGCACCACTGGTGGTAGCAATGATACCTGGCGATGAACCTTCAATTGCACCGGAAACAGAAGACAGCGTTCTTTTCTCTATATCTTGTGTTGAAATAGAAGATACCGCACCTGTAATGGCTTCTCTTTTCATCTCTCCATAAGCCACAACAACGGCAGCCTCTAGAAACTCCTCTTCAAGCTGTAATCCGACATTTATTTCTATTCTTTTGTTTATTGCTACCTCTTTAGATTGCATTCCAATGCTCGAAATAATTAAGGTGGCATTTTCCGGAGCGGTTATCGTATAGCGGCCATTAATATCCGTAACGGCATAAATGTTTTCTCCTTTAACCTGAATGGCTGCTCCAGGAAGAGGTTCTGCCAGCGTTTCGTCTGTAACTACTCCTTTTACTTCAATGTTGCTTACCTTATTAATTAAGGCTTTTGACGAAAGCAGTATCTGCATGTCTTGTATCTTATAAACTATGCCTTGGTTGGTAAGCACTCTTGTAAGAACGGCATCCAGATTTTCGTTTTTTGCCGTTACAGAGACTTTGTTGTCGAGTTCTTTAAGCGCATCGCTGAACACAAACTTGTATTTGGTTTGTTCGGCAACTCTTGCTACAAACTCCTTAACGGTGACGTCTTTAAGATCTAAATTAAGTCTGACTTGCTGGGCATCTGCTCTTGGTACAAATGCAAGCATAGCAAAAATTACAAGTAAGGCTTTACTTGCTAGTTTGATGGTTGATTTTTTTTTCATAGTCTAACATATTAGGGTTTATTCTAAAAACACAATTTTTTTTGAATAAACCCTACTTATGAAAACTAAAAAAATGATAAAGTTTATTTGAAGAAGAGCCAGACTTTGTTATCCTTTATACGATAATTTATTAATGAGCAATATTTCAGCATTTCCATTATCTGAACAATGGATTCAGAATTAAATTCGGCTGTAAACTTATTTTTAAGTACTTCTTTATCCTTTATAACAAACTCAGTACCATGCCATCTTTCCAGCTCTTTTATAACTTCTTCAATAGGGGTTTGCTCGAAAATAAGAATACCTTTTGTCCAAGCAAGCTGTTTAGTTGTATCTACAACTTCAACAGTTGCTGCTTTTTTGCTGTTATATGCTATATACGATTGGCTTGGCTGTAACTTTGCAGCCAATATATCTTTAGCGTTATTATCCTTTATAATCTCGATAGAACCTTCGATAAGTGTTGCTTTAGCTTCAAGATCATTATCATATGCTCTTATGTTGAATTTGGTACCTAAAACTTTTACCTGAAAATTTTTGTTTGTGCTTATAATCATTGGCTTTAAAGAATCAGAAGCAACCTCAAAGTAACATTCTCCCGACATTTCTACTTCCCGTGTATTTCCTTCGAACCTATCAGGGTATGTAATTTTAGAGTCGGAGTTAAGCCATACTTTAGAACCATCAGGTAAATCTACAGATCCTTTTACTCCTTTATTCGTATAAAGAGTATGTTTTTGTTCAATAGGAAGCATGCTTAGTTCGACTCTATGCTCAGTAGGATTACTTATTTCATTAGTTGAGTTAAACTTATTGTATAATAAATAAAAGCTAACACCTAGCAATAGGGCAATACAAGCCACCACTCCATAACGTATAATGTGAGTGGTGGTTTTAGTTCGTTCTACTTTAGGGATAGCTGTTTTTTTCTTATTAAAAATGCCATCGAGCATAAGCATATCTTCGGCCGAGGCCCTTTCTTGCGGTATGTTTAGCTGCATCCATAACGTTTTAAGCTCAATAAAATAGCTTAGGTTACTTTCTTTTTCCTTAATCCATTCTTGAACCAGCTTTTGCTCAGCTTTGTTAGCATTGTCGCTAATATACTTTATCAATAGTTCTTTTTTCATAGTTCACTCACTCCATATTTGTCACAACATTTTTATCAATAACCCTATAAGTAAAACCAAAAAATCTTTACAATGTTTTCGCAGTATTCTTAGCGCACTCATTATTCGATTCTCAATTGATTTGACTGAAACTCCATAATGGTTAGCCAGCTCGGAATACCTTAATGTGTTATACCGACTTAGTAAAAAGGTTTCTCTTACAATTGGGGTCATTTCCTTTAAAGATACTTCAATTTGCTTTTGTAGCTCTTCAGCAAAAATATGTGCATCTGTTCTTTCAATAGCCTGAATATTAATAGTATCATTCTCAGCATCCACACAATGTTTATTTTTATATTTTGCTTTCCGCGCTTTTAAGATATTTAGACATCTATTT
This sequence comes from Bacteroidales bacterium, assembly GCA_031550925.1. GTDB lineage: Bacteria > Bacteroidota > Bacteroidia > Bacteroidales > UBA932 > JAIRNF01. The sequence continues at coordinate 8,574 of JAVBOE010000021.1, forward strand.
TTGGTAATGGTGAGCAAATATGGTAGCATGGGGCGATTAATATCTATTTCTGCTATTTTATTCCATACAATCATGAAAATTTCTTGAGCAAGACATTCAGCATCTTGCTTATCGCCTAAATAGCTATAGGCAACAAACCTTACCTTTAAAAGATGGTTAGCATATATTTCCTCAAAGGCTTCTCTGTAATCACCCATACAACCCTCAAATCTTGTTAATACAAATATAGAACTAAATTATCTTATCACAATGATGACAAAGTATTGATACAGGTATGATTAAGGCTATAGAATTATGTAGTGCTTTTTAGTATTTTTATGTGATTTTTTGTATAATTAGTTAGCAAAAGATACCAATGTTATGGTTGTGAACCGAAGTGGTTTTATTTTAAGTATATAGCATAAGTATAATGATTAGTGTAAATTGAGGGTACTAAAACAGCAGCGGATTAGTCAATCTGCTGCTGTTTGTTTTTGATAGTGCCCAGAACAAGACCCATTGTTTTCATACGATATGGCAACTATTATTTGAATATCAAGCGTATAAATGCTATTTGTGTAATTTGTTGGACAGGTTAATCGTTCTCATTAGTCGGTTTTGGTTCTGCAATAGGTTCTGCATTATCTTTTCCTCCAAAAAAAGGATGATTTTTAAGCATGTCTGCATTTTCCTCCGCAGAAATTTTTATATATCTCAAAAACGTTGACTCTCTTTTATGCCCTGTTATTTTCATTATGGCTATAACAGGCACACCGGCTTTGTATGCATTTGTGGCAAATGACCGCCTAGCTGTGTGTGTACAAATAAGCTTATATTTTTCAATTATCTCCTGTTTTATATCTCCGGCGATATGTTTATGGATAAGAACTTTCTCGTTAATCCCTGCAAGCAGTGCTATTTCTTTTATATGCACGTTGATTTTTTGGTCTGATATTGTAATAGCGGGATTAAACCCACTATCAAGAATTTCTTGGATAATGGGATGAATAGGGATGACTGTATCAGAGCCTGTTTTAACTGTTTTCATGCGGATATGCTTGCCGATATTCATTTCGTTAAGCCGCCCGAAATCAGACACTCTTAATCCTGTATAAGCCCCTATTAAGAACCTATCTCTAACTAGCAGCATACTTTTTATTTTTTGCTGCGTCCGAAATGTTGACAAGTCAGGGAAATGTTGCAGAATAAGCTCCGGCGTAATATCAAGATGATGAATTTTTAATAGTTCTCTTTCTGTTAGATAAATATTTTCCGATTCTTTGTTTATTGTCACAAACTCTTTGTGTGCTGTGTGGTTAAAGTTGTGTAGTTTATCAACCAACCTTGCTTCTTTGTATGCTTGCTTTATGATTTTTATAAAAGTGCCAAAGTAGTTATCTGAATACCCTTTAGTGTAGAACCAGTATTGAAAGTCATTATAGAATTTTATGTTTATGTCCTCAAAGTTGAGCGGAGTTTGCCTCTCTGACTCATACTCCCTAAGTTTGTTAAGAGTTGTGGTGTATTTTCTTATTGTCATTTTATTCCTAACCTTTTCGTAACGAGCGATGTAGGTTTCTAGATATTGGGTAAATACGACAGGCTCTGATGCGGATATATCTTCTTTATAGAACTCCTTATCAAGTTGAACAAAAAAAACATCAGGAGTAGGAGGGTTGTAGTACTCCTTAAAGTGCGATATGGCGTGTAAAGCGGCGGCTTCCCATTTTGATAGAACATCGTTTAGCACATTCCCATAAGTGTAATCAGCGGTAACTTTTGCCCTTTTCTTTGTGTTATTCCACAGCTTAACGGGGATAGACTCCCCGACAGACCGCCTATACTTCTTGCCGTTAAACGAAACGAGTATAGATATGGAGGAGTTTTTCCGTGTGGGGTTGACAAGGAAGAAAGTTACCATGTGCTATTTTTTAGCCTTAGTTTTAGCAAACATTTCTCCTTTGCCAGTCATCAACCATTCAGCAGAAACGCCATAATCTGAGATGAGATAGGCGAGCCAAGACATTTGCATAATATCGCTTGCAGGGTTCTTTTCGAGCGTGTTTAAGTTCCAACGATTTATGCCATACCTATTCGTAAAGGTCTGCTTTCCCCGGATATCCCCTCTTGCTTTAAGGGCGTATAATGCTTCAAAAAAACGCTTTACTATTTTTTGGCTTTCCTCTGTCTGCATGTCTTATCTGATTTATTGTTTGCGGTTTTAAATCTAGCGTTAATGTCGCTTTTTCGCTCAGCCAATAACCTTTCCCATTTATCAATAATATCGGGGCTGAAATCGGCTTTTTTCTTGCCGGAAACAACCATTTCAAAGTCCCTTAGCTCCTCCGGCGACATAACCGACATATACTTTTCCATATCAAGAACTCGGAGCATGTTTTCATGCATTACCTTTCGTATGGTTGAGAATTTGTCATCCAGCAACATCTCGCCCTCTCCGAGCAAAAACCAGCGGGCGTTTACTTCGGGAAGATTACCAATAATCGCCAATACAGGCTGTAATCCGAAGTTATTTCCCTTTATCAGCTTGGCTAAGTATTGAGGAGACCAGCCCATTAGGAGTGCAAATTCAGTTTGCTTCCCTCCTGTTTTATACTTTATGATATCTAACAAGCGTTCATTCATCGCTATTTTTTCTTTTTCTGGCTGCTTGTTACTATAGTTCCGCCGTTTTTCTTGACAACATAGCCTAAAACCAAAAATATATGCTTTATGTGCTTCCACTGAATGTCTATCGGCTCATGTATTAACCGACCATCAGGATAAATCTCTGCATTAGTGCTGTATGCCCTTACGGAATCTTCATTACTGCCCCGCTGTAGCCGTTTGGTAATCCTATATTCGTTGGTTTCAATAACATAATCTCTGCCCCATACCACAAGCTGTCGCTCATAGACCTCTTTTAAGGCTAGTATACTTCCCGGGGGATACTCTACCATTGATTCTCCATAATGACGAATAGCTGCTGTAGCGTCCTTAAACCAATCGCCGGCATCGACATATTCGGCTGGTTCTGAAACGCCGCTTGTTTCAGCGATAACCCCATTTGCGCCCCCTATTGATGATACATCGTCATAAAAAGGTATGAGATTTCTGCCGTTTTGTTGCGTAAACGGTTTATTGTTTTCATCTATAAAGTAATCAGTGATATTCTCTACTTGGTATAAATCAGCCAACTTAGAAACAATGGTATCTGGGATAGGGTCTTTTCCGCTCTCCATCTGAGATATAACTGATTGAACCACACCAAGTTTGTCTGCAAGAGCCTTTTGGCTAATTTTTCTCTCCACTCTAAAACGCTTTAAGTCAAACATATATAAGAATATTTTGATTTAATTTAAAATTATCAGTGATATTTTTTGTTTATCAGTGATATTTTACTGATATTTGCATCGTGCTTTAATTAAAAAGAACTCAAAAGTAAATATTAAAAA
>JAVBOE010000022.1:0-3560 GCA_031550925.1 Bacteroidales bacterium
TAGTGTATGGTCGGACGGCGTTCCGACGAAGAGCAGGCTAGCCCATGGAAAGCTACTAGCGTCGGGCGACCTTGATCTTTTGCCTACTTTTGTATCAAGACAAAAGTAGGGAGAGAGAATGCTTGCTAACAGCTGATGCTAGCGCAAAGTGTTACCTGTATATGTTACGTTTATCAAATTTAAACAGTTTCTGAAGCAAACAACTTGAGTGAACAACAGACAATAGATGTTGCACCTTATTTATGAAAGATGCATAGTGGTAAAAAAGTTAGCTATTATGGCTTATAAATAAACTATTAGGGATTATTTTATTGATTTTATTACAGAATGCTTAGGCTTTATTTTTTATAACAACCTCCTCCTATGGGGGTGGTTGTTTATTTGATTTATCATAGAGTTGACGGGCTATCACGCCCTATAAACCCGCTGTGTATGCAGTTTTTCTTTTTAGTTCAGCGCCGTATTAATACCGCATATTGTGATACTGATACGCGTATCACACTACCCTTCTTCCGCTATATCTTCTATTTTAGTAAGCGTTCCTTTTCTATCTGTTGCTACATAGCTGTAAATTGCCGGAACTACGTATAGTGTAAGAAAAGTAGAAAGAACCATACCTCCAATAACGGCAAGACCCATTGCGATACGTCCTTTTGCACCTTCGCCGGAAGCTAACGCCAACGGTAAAAGCCCAAGTATGGTAGAAACACTGGTCATAAGAATAGGACGAAGACGTTGTGTTGAAGCATCAAGAATAGAGATTTTCTTAGTCAGCCCGCTATTTTGTCGTTGGTTGGCAAACTCTACAATAAGAATACCATTTTTTGCGACCAACCCAATTAGCATAATAATACCAATTTGGCTAAAGATATTCATTGTTTGATCGAAATACCAAAGGAAGAAAAGCGCTCCTGTTACAGCCAAAGGAACGGTAAACATAACAATAAACGGATCTTTAAAGCTTTCGAACTGCGCGGATAGCACCAGATAGATAAGCACTAATGCTAAAATAAAAGCGAACATTAAGCTGGACGATGAATCTCTAAAATCTTTCGATTCTCCTGCAAGTGTTGTTCTAAACAAGTCGTCTAACACTTCTGCCGCAATCCTATCCATTTCGTTAAGACCATCTCCAATGGTATAACCTGCCTGTAGTCCGGCCGAAACTGTTGCAGCAACAAACCTATCGTAACGATATAGCTGAGGAGGAGCAACCTCTTCAACCATGCTCACAAGGTTATCAAGCTGAATCATATTTCCGGCGCTATTTCTGATGTATAGCGAGCGTAAATCTAACGGTGTATTTCTTCTTTGACGGTTTATTTCCGCTAATATTTGATACTGCTTACCGTTCATATAGAAGTAGCCCAATCGCTGTCCGCTCAACGCCAGCTGCAGCGTTTGTCCTATGGCTTGAGTAGAAACGCCCAAAGTAGCAGCCTTATCTCTATTGATCTGAATTCTCAACTCCGGCCTACTGAACTTAAGGTTTACATCGGCCATTTGTAGAACTTGGCTATCATATACCTTTTCCATAAAAGTCGGCAAGACTTCGCGCAGCTTTTCAATATTAGGCGACTGCAAAACATACTGAATAGGCATGCCGCCCCTTCGTCCTCCAAAGGTAGATTGCTGCTGAAGAAACGCTCTGGCATTCGTTTTTTTTGCAATTTGAGGAGATAGGGCATCTGCTATTTGTTGTTGGCTCCTTGTTCGTTCATTTAAGCCTACCAGCTCTATTCTAAGAAAACCGGATGTTCCCCATGTGTTGGTAATCAACGTTTTTAACTCCGGAACTGTTTCATATACAATATCGTTTAGGTCTTCTACGTATGCGTTCATATATTCAAACGTAACCCCTTCCGTCCCCCTGGTATTAATAGTTATCTGCGAACGATCTTCTAAAGGAGCCATCTCCGAACCTATGTTATTCCACAAAAGAACAATAGACACAAACGCCGCCACCGTGATTACCAATGCCCACCATCTATAGCGTAAAAAGTTGGCTAACGACTGATGGTATGCCCTATTCAGCCATATGAAAAACGGCTCGGTTTTACGGTATAGCCAGTTCTGCTTTTCGCGTTTCTTTAGCAGCTTTGTGGCAAGCATAGGCGAGAAGCTAAGCGCAACAAACGAGGAAATAATTACGGAACCTGCTATTACCAAGCTAAACTCTCGGAAAAGTCGTCCGGTAGTTCCTTGTAAAAAGATTATAGGTAAAAATACGGCAACCAGTACCACAGTAGTAGCAATTACAGCAAAAAAGATTTCTTTAGTTCCCTGCAAACCGGCCTCTTTAGGGGCCATTCCCCTCTCTATCTTAACATATATATTTTCTACCACAACAATCGCGTCATCTACTACCAAACCAACGGCCAGCACTATAGCCAACATCGTAAGTACATTTATAGAAGAACCTGCCAAGTACATAATAAAGAACGCCCCGACTAATGAAACAGGAATGGCTACAACGGGTACCAACGTTACCCGCCAATCTCTTAAGAACATGAAAATAATTAGAATAACAAGCGCAAAGGCTATATATACCGTCTCTTGCACTTCCGCAATTGATGCGCGTATAAAACGAGTAGTATCAAGGGTTATACCGGTTATAACATCGGCTGGTAAGTCTTTTTGCATTTGCTCCAGTCGCCTATATACTTCGTCTGCAATATCAATATGGTTTGCTCCAGGCTGAGGAACTACCTGAAGTCCTACCATTGGTATTCCGTTCATCTTCATTACTCGCCTGTAGTCTTCGGCATCCAGCTCTGCTCTACCTACATTTCTAAAACGTACAATCTGAGTACCACTTTGTTTGACAATAAGATTGTTAAACTCTTCCGATGTGGTCATAAGACCTAGTGTACGTATGGCAAGTTGAACGGTATTCCCTTCAATATTTCCGGATGGAAGCTCTACATTTTCTCTTGTTATGGCATTCTGTACATCAATGGGAGTAAGTCCATTTGTCGCCAGCTTTTCGGGATCAAGCCATAAGCGCATGGCATAACGTTTTTCTCCCATAAAATCAACTGCGCTAACTCCCGATATGGTTTGCAAACGCTCTTTTACCGTAAGGTCTGCTATTTCGCTAAGATCCAGCATCGACCGACCTTCGCTCTGTAAGGTTACAACAAGTATAGGGCTGGCATCGGCGTCGGCTTTCGAAACGGTAGGAGCATCAACATTTCTGGGTAGCTGACGTTGAGCGCGGGATACTTTATCGCGAACGTCGTTTGCTGCCGTTTCCATATCAACGTTTAGCTCAAATTCTACCGTAATACGGCTACTCCCTTGGCTACTCGTACTGCTTAACGAACGGATGCCCGGAATACCGTTGATGGATTGCTCTAATGGTTCTGTTATCTGGCTTTCGATTACATCGGAATTTGCTCCCGGATATGATGTGCTTACCGTTATTATAGGGGGATCTACGCTTGGATATTCTCGAATACCCAAAAAGGTATATCCGATTAATCCGAATAGTAGAATAACTATTGTCATTACCGTTGCTAAAACGGGTCTATTAATACTCGCACTTGAAAGACTCATAT
>JAVBOE010000002.1:0-21220 GCA_031550925.1 Bacteroidales bacterium
TAGTGTATGGTCGGACGGCGTTCCGACGAAGAGCAGGCTAGCCCATGGAAAGCTACTAGCGTCGGGCGACCTTGATCTTTTGCCTACTTTTGTATCAAGACAAAAGTAGGGAGAGAGAATGCTTGCTAACAGCTGATGCTAACGCAAAGTGCTACCTGTATATGTTACGCTTATCAAATTTAAACAGTTTCTGAGCTACATAGAAAAGAAATGTGATAATGTGCAAATATGCAAATATGCGAATGAAAAGAGGGGGGGCAGGCTACAATAAACAAAACGTTCGACATGACGTTATAGTTTTTTTCGCATATCTCATATCGTGATACGCATATCTCTGTATTTCCTTTGGGGTAGGGGCTTTTATCTCTTCCTATTCCTCGATACCTCAACCACGTTAAATATTTGTGCAATATCGTTGAGGTGCAGCACGCGGTCGGGGTACTCGGGGTTTAGCGAGTGAATGGTAATTTCGCAAGCCTCTACGTTATGCTTTACAATGCGCTTAACCAGTATGCCCTCGGTGCGGTGTACAATCACAAAATCCCACCGGTTAATGTGCAGCTTATCTTGCGACCATAGCTGGCGGCTAATTTCGCGGCACAGCAGGCGGTCGCCCTCCAGTATGCTGTCTTGCGTACCGTTATCCATGCTATCGCCTTTTACCTCAAAGCAAACGTAGCTGCCCCGCATCTGCTGCTGGTCAACAATAAACGGAATGGTTGGCAGCGACTCCATGTACTCCTCGTCGCCAAAGCCGGTAAGGTAGCCCGCGTAGGCGTACTGGCTAACCATAGGCACGTACTTAATGTTGGGCATAGAGAGGTGTGTGGCATCGTCTTTCAGCATACGTCCTTCGCCGGTAAGCAGCCAGCTGGCATCTACTTCCGGAAACTTCTTTACAATCTTGTTTATTACAATCTTGCCAATGCTGTAGCCATCGCGCACCCAGTTGTTAACCGTGTTGGGTTTTTCGCCCATACGCTCGGCAAACTCGGCGTTAGAGTCGTTACAGTAGCGGCGGCGTATCTCTCTGATGCGGCTGTTGATTTCTGAGCTCATACTTTTATGTTAAGCGATAAGGATGCAAGCATCAAATATCATGTTAAATTATCAAATCTTGTTACGGCAGCTAAAATAATAAAAATTTCAAAGCTATGGAGAAATAGCAGAAAATTATGTATATTGAAATGTTAATGGAAAAAACAATGTGAAAATGTGAGAATATGTAAATGTGAGAATGAAAAGATAGTATAGCACCATATATCTGCTATTTTTCTATGTGCACCTATGTGTTCTATGTGGTTCAAATTCTTTTACCCCTAACTCTTTAAGGGGGAGTAATCGGAGACAAGGGGCTTTCCCCTTTAGGGGACGGGAGGGGCAATGCAGCTAGATCGATAGCATAAAAAGGCTTGTTAAGGTTAAATTGCGTAAATAATTTAAGCGAAAAAGCAGAAAAAGCGTTATGTTTGCAGGGTTAAGCTGTTTTAACCGGTCAGCAGCCTCTGTAAGTTGAGCCGAGCTTAACGGCTAAAAGAACGAAAAAACTCAGACCACATAATACTAATACTGAACGAACAACATGAAAAAATCACTGCTATTTTTACTTTTAGGTATTTTTACGCTTATGCTGTGCGGTTGTGATGGCGATTTTTATAAGATTAGCACTGAAGATAATATGCTGGATTTTGTGGATGATCCTTCTTTCAACGAATACTGCAAAACTTTTGATACCGATGGCGATGGCGTGCTCTCTACCAGTGAAATAGAAGCAGTTAGAGTTATAAACCTGCCGGGTGGGGGATTTACTGATGTTGTTTCGCTAAAGGGTATAGAGCTTTTTGTTAACCTTAACTACCTTAACTGTTCCGACAACCAGATAGCTTCGCTGGATGTAAGTGCTAATACCAAGCTTACTACGCTTAGGTGTTCCGGAAATAAGCTAACCACTTTAGATTTGAGCAAGCTTATGGCACTGGAAGTGCTATACTGTCACAATAATCCATTACAGACGTTAGATATAAGCGTTAACACGAAGCTTACAACGCTTAGCTGTACCAATAACGGACTGACCACTATAGACCTGAGCAAAAACACAGCTTTAACCAGAGTTTGGTGTGGCGATAACGAGCTAACCACGCTGGATGTAAGCAACAATACGGCGCTAACCCACCTCTATTGCTACGATAACAAGCTAACCACGCTAGATTTGAGCGTAAATACAGCACTAGCTCAGCTCTACTGCTACAACAACCAGCTTGGTACGATAAACATCTCAGGATGTACGTCGATGACATACCTTGCGGCGGCAGCCAACCCACTTACGGCTATATACGTATGGGCGGGCTTCGATACGGCAAACCCCGCTAGCGAGTTTAGCTACCTTGATTTAGGCGAAGATATAGACGAAACAGCTGTATTTACTGTGCTTTAAGAGTAATACAGATATGTGATATGCGAAAAAAGTATCACGACACAAGTATCAAGTATCACGAAAAAGAAGCCCCATTAGTACTGGGGGCTTTTTCATTCATGTTATTTCAATAAAATAAGATATTTGTAGAACCAATCTACTGTCATGTCGAACGAAGTGAGACATCTCCTGAAAAGCAGCAATATGTTGAGTTAGGCATAGTCCAAAATCTTTTTCGTGATACTTGATACGCATATCGTGCTACTATTGAGGAGATGTCTCACTTCGTTCGACATGACGCTATAGCTTTACCACATGGCGCAATACTATTTGCTCCTATGTATTCTATGTGATTTAACTTCTTTTAGCCCCCTTTGGGGGTTGGGGGCTTTACTTATTCCCTACTAAAAGCTGTTTGCTGGTCTTTTGCTATTTCGGCAATAGAAAGGGTAGGCTCATCGAGGTTGAAGCTCTCTGCCACCAACACCTTTAGCAGCTTAGGGTTATTACCACACGACAGCTTTTGCAGAGCTCCGTTAGAGATATTCAGCTTCTCCAGCTGGTTATCGGTACAGTGTAGCTCAGTCAACCGTTTGTTGGTGCTTACGTCTAGGGCGGCAAGCTTATTGTTGCTACAGCTGAGGGTTGCGAGCTCTACGTTTTTAGTCAAGGCAATACCGGTAAGCTGGTTAGAGCTACAGCTAAGGCGTTTCAATCCGGTATTTTTACTAACGTTTAGCGAATCCAGCAGGTTACTATCGCAGCTTAGCTCGCTTAAATTTCTAGCCGCGCTTACATCTAAGTCGGTTAGCTCGTTATTGTTGCAGCTAAGCCATACCAAGCCTTTACAGCTCGTAATATCCAGCAAAGAAAGCTGGTTGTTATCGCAGGTAAGGTTGTATAGCGTGCTGTTATTGCCAACAGAAATCATTATCAGCTGGTTGTTGCTACAGCTCAATTCGCTCAATGCCTCGCTGTTGTTTACGTATAGAGATGATAGCTGGTTGTTGCCGCACTTCAGCTTATTCAGCTTGGCGCACTTGCTGACGTTAAGCTCTATCAGCTGGTTATCGGCGCAGCTAAGCGTAGTAAGGGCGCTACACCCGCTGGCATCGAGCACCACTATGCTGTTTTTGTCGCAGTTTACATCGGTAAGTACCTCGTTGTTGCCCAGCTTCAGCTCGGTAAGGCGGTTGTTGTTGCATGCCAGCTTAGCTAGCTTGGTGTTGTTGCTTAGGTCGAGGCTGGTAATGCGGTTCCAGCTGCAATCCAGCGTTTCGAGGTTGGTAAAATACTCAATACCTGCCAGCGATTTAACCACGTTTAACCCTAAATCCATTTCGGTAATCCAGCTAGCTTCTCTGGGCGAGAGTATGCCATCTCGGTTGGTATCGTATGTCTTGCAGTATATCCTGAAAACGTTATCGGTAATGACTTTGAAAACGTTTACGGTATCCGCCTCAAATTGCGCGTTGCTTTTTATTACCGGAGTACAAAGTATGAGCGTTAACGCTGCCAGCAGTATATTCTTCTTCATTGTTGGTTTTTTGTTGAGCAAAGGTAAGAAAGTATCACGACACAAGTATCACGTATCACGAAAAGAAGCCCCCAAGTTAAGCGGCATTATACCAAAAAATTTTTTTCTAATATTGTATTTATGTCCTCTACAAAAATGTGCTCATTCTGCTTTTTTTCAAGAACAGCGGTTTTATATGATCGGTATAGCTCGATAATTTTATTTTTTGTGCCCTCGCTTAGTAATGATAAATCCAGCATCATTCCTTTATTGAGGTCATTCGGTTCAAATTTTTGCAGCCCATTTCCATATTCTCGACAATTATCTTCAAAAATTTGCTTTGCAGTATCTGTTAGGAGGTATGCAAATAGTAAATCTGTTTCAACTACCGAAAATAAGCTGTTTTGCTTAGGATAAACGCAGTGAAATGTTGTTAAGTTTGCAACATTGGCTTCATTACGAATAAATCTTAATCCTGCCCTGTTGAAAACAGAAACCCAAATAGGTGCAGGCGAGCGGTTTTCTAAAGAATACCACGGCGACCTGCTAGCTGTTAAGTACTTTTTATTAATTTCTTCAGCTTCTCCTTTTTGTAAATATGCGAGTACATTTGGATTTGTTGCAGCAATGGCATTTAGTAAAAAAACATTTTTGTCTTTGTCTTTCAGTATATCAAAATCTTCTTTTGTGAAAATGGTTTTGCTTACATCGGCAGACTTACAAATACAAGGCAGCAGATATGTTTCGTCTATTGAATATTGTTTAGCCTTTGAAATATTAAATGTAAAATAATCATTTGAGCCAGTTGCAATGCCTCGAACAACTTTTGCATAAGTTGAAAAAGGGACAAGATTCTTAAAGTTTTTGCTGTTTTGAACTTGGTAGTATGCTTTCCACTTAATTTTGGGATCGAGTTCTGAAAAAGAATAAGTCAGCTTGGATGATTCTGAAGTTGCCGGATAAGAAGAGATAATGTTTTCTATATTTTGCAAATCAGACAAAGATTCAAGATAGCTAAATTGTACTTTTTCTGTCTTATTGTCGTTTGCGCATAAGATAATAGAGGCCGTTGTCAAGGCATCATCAAAAACACTCTCGGAAAAATTGATAACGATTACGTGTCTTAATGTTTTTGTTTTTATCAAATGTGATTTTACTAATTTACAATAATAGGAATTAAATAACTCTGATGGAATAATGAATGCACATATTACGTTAACATTAAGCTGATTGATATATTTTAATAAAAACAATGTATAAAGATTGGTAAAGCCATTCAATTTGCATTTCAGATTAGCTTCTATTTCTTTCAAGATATTTTTGTTGTCGTAATCGTGAAACTTAAAATAGGGCGGATTGCAAATGATTCCGTCGTACTTGTTTTTCCAATCATTATACATGTAATCTTCCAAGTGGATCGCTACATTTTTGTAGGCATCAAAATAAGTTTGCGCCTCTTTAAAAATAGTTTTATCTATTTCGAAACCTTTAATATTAATACCTTTTTTTTGATTCAATAGAGCTCTCGAAAAAATACCCAGACCAAATGCGGGTTCTAAAACCGTTTTTAGATTGTCATTTCCTAGAATCCACCTTGCCATTAAGTTTGCAATAGGGAATGGTGTAAAAAACTGTGCGTATTTTTTTCGATGTTCAATCGAAACAGATTGAGCATACTTGCTTTCAATAGCATTATTGGTAATATGTTCTTTTAAAACAGCCACTAAAAGTTGTTTTCTTTTATTTCTAAAATAGTTCTCAGGTTTTCAATATCAAGATAAGCAACTCCACCTTTAAACGTTACATAAAAAAGCAACCTTCCTCTATCCATTTCTTTTCTTACACTTTCGTGTAATGGTTCATCTACCTTTGAAGCCACTTGAATACCTGATTTGGAGTTGATTTTTATGGTTGTTTTATTTTGGTTCTTGGTATCAGATTCTACAGAGAAAATGACACCTTCGTTGTCAGGATTTGAAATAATTTGAAGAATTTGCTCAAAAGAAATGCCATAGACTTTATCAAAAAAAACTTGGAAATAAAAATGAGGAACGTTGAATGTTTCAATCCATTTATAAACCACTTTGATGTCTTCAACCTTAGGAGTAATAGAGAGATAATCCCTTTTTTGAATTTCTTTAATTGCTACTTTAAGCTGGCAGAATAGCTCTTTAAGCTGAATTAAGCGTTCTGAAGAACTCCAGCTAGGGACTCTAAAATTAGCAACCGTTAATGTTTTTTCGGTTATTCCTTTTAGAACATCTATGTAACCTTGCCTTGATGTGTGTTGTAGTAGATCAAGGAAGTCAGAAAGTATCTTTTCTTTTGTTTGCAATGCTATTTCCACAAATTTCTCTGTTCTTATTTGCATCGCTTGCTCGTAGCGGTCAATTAAGAAGGCGCTTGAACGAACTTCAATTCCTGCAATCGCTTTCTTTACATACTCCGTAATTTGATTGTGGGGAATTTGACTTATATCAAATCCTAAATTGGCTTTGAAATCACTTTTTTTAAAAATTAGTAAATCGGGTCGTTTGCCAATGGTGTCCAATTCATTTTGGAACTCTTGATAAAAAGCATCAAAACCCTCTTCTCCCGCAACTAAATTATCTGATTTGCCATATTTTACTGCAACAAAATTCTTTGAGGTTTCGTTTATTGCCCTTGCTATAAGATTCTCAGCCCAATCGCCTTGTTCTTTGTTCGTAATAAAATTTGAAGACGCTTGCGTTGGTGTTCTTGCTAAGTCTCTTGGTTGTTCAAAGTTAACCAGCTCAACAGGTACACTTGTTGTTAATTCCTTAATTTTGCCGTAGTAATTCATGATTCTGCCCAATGAAAGATTCTTTTACAAAGTTAACTATTTTTTGCAAGCCTACTGCTTTCTTAAATGGGGTGTTGGCTGTATAAGCCCTCTTATTTATCGGTATTTACTTGCGGTGTGTCCCTTCGTTTTGCTAAAGCTCCTGCTCAGTCCGCATATTGTTTCAGGCTACAGCCTGATTATATAGCTCGACTTAGGCGCAGCCTAAGCCGAACAGTGGGCACCAAGCGAGAGTATTTTCCCGCCTGATGCCAAGCTTACTACACAGCGTTTTTAGGTTAAGCTAGCTACTCTGTTTTTAACGGCGTAAATAGCTCTATCAAATTTTCTTCGGGGTCTCGCAAATGCACCACTCGCATTCCCCAATCAGGCATATCGGTTGGCTGATTAACGAAGGTAACGTTCTTTGCTGAAAGCACGTTGAATGTTTCGTCAACATTCGCAACTTCAAATGATATCATCATTTTTTCTCTGCAACCGGTTGGCTGGCTTTTGTCTGCGTTGCCAACAGCGGGTGCCATAAAGTCGGACGTGAATATTGCTAACCCTTCAATACCTTCGGCTACTTTAAAGCTTGCATAGCAGCCCTCTATATTCCATGCTGCTTCTAAGCCAAGCTGCTCGTTGTAAAACTTGAAGCACTTTTCGTAGTCTTTGACTAGTAATCTTACATTGCTGAATTTCATATCATTTTTTTATTGATTAATAATTGTACAAAGCTACATGGTGTGATCATCCCCATAAGCATAAAAAATCGACTTTTCTTCGCGAAAATCAGCAGGCGTATCGCCTCTGTTGGGCTGAGGCTCCTGCCTCAGTCCGTTTATTGCTTCAGGCTACAGCCTGAATATATGCCTCGACTTAGGCACAGCCTAAGCCCAACCAAAGGCTTCAAAATCAGTACATATTTTTCCAGCTAAATTTTTCCAACTCTGCTCGTTTTACTAGCTTTGGCAACACGTTCGGAATATCTTCCATTGCATCTTCAAATGCTTCGTAGCTGCCAAATTGCTCGCCATCTTTGAACTTTATGGTGGGGGCAATTTCTTCAACGGCGCTTTGGCGTAGTCTCTCCAGCTCTTCAAAATCCACCTCTTCCGAGTAATCCATGCCAATACTCATCAGCATTTCAAAATCAGCTCTTCCCCAAGGAATTTCGGGCAGCTTTGCCAACGAATCGGGGTTGAGCAGCGCGTTTAGCAGAACCGTCTCGCCACGCGAAATTACCCAAAGGGTAAAGTACAATCCGGTATCATCGCTCACATAGCCATTAATGACTTTGCAAGCCATGTCTAGCCAAACAGCTTCGTTTACCAGCTGCATGTAGGCTGCAATGTATGAGTTGAAGAGCAGCACATCGGCTTCCGAAAGATTTTGCATTTCTTTTTGCAGGTTAGAGAGCATCTTGTCGGTGTCGGAATCTTTTGCTCTTTCTATGATTTCCCAGAAAGTTGTTTTGTTCATAATTTTTAAGCTAGGGTTTGTATTGTTATATGTTGTCTCGACTATTTGTTGCTGCTGTTGTTGTGGGTTACCCTGTTTGCAGCTGCTTACAATTATGGTAAGGATGCTTAGTATGATTGCTGTTTTTTTCATTACGCTTTTATTTTTGTTATTTATTTTCTTTTCCTCTGTTGGGCTGAGGCTCCTGTCTCAGTCCGTTCATTGTTTCAGGCTACAGCCTGAATATATACCTCGACTTAGGCACAGCCTAAGCCGAACGAGGGGATTTATTTTTTCTTTCTGGTCAAGAGTGCAAAATTACCACTCGAATTAATCCCAACCTTGTATTTTAGTTGTTCATTATCAAAATATAGTATCAAAAAGGGTTTGATGCTACTACTATCAATCTCGTACTTGCAAGAAATGAGTACACTATCTGTTTTATTCTTGCAATCATAAAAACTAATTTCTAATTCATTTTCTCTGAATGTCCATATTGTAATATCAACCTTCAACGAATCTTTTGCATGATTCATTTTTGCTAAGTAGATATCCTTGCTTTGCTTTATTGTCAAAGGATTAAAAAATGCTTCGGATTTCCATTTTGAGTTATTCAGATTGTCAAAGAACAAGCTTTGCCCAAAACATGTCACTGTCAAAATCGTAGTAAATAAAATCAATGTAAATCTTTTCATTATCTGTCTTTTAATTTATCAAATTCAATGTTACTTTCACTGTCTATGGCTGACGCCTAACGTTAAAGAATATAGGTTGTACAAGAAAGTGTTTTTGTTACCACCATCATCCCTAAACAGGATGTTTGCTGTAATAAATCCCTGTTTTTGATATAACACCTAATTTCACGGCTCCTCACTTCTACTTCTTTCGCGCTTTCACCTTTTTGTTAAATTCATAAAATTATCTCCCTCTGTTGGGCTGAGGCTCCTGCCTCAGTCCGTTTATTGCTTCAGGCTACAGCCTGAATATATACCTCGGCTTAGGCACAGCCTAAGCCGAACAGAGGGGCTAATACAACCCACATGTTCTTATCATCAAAGCCCTCAACGTTCATTTCGAGCGGTTGTTGGGGGTACATTTTATCGTTTCCAAAATGCGTTTTACTTTTTTCATAATCCGCAACCCCGTGAAATTTTTCATCGTCAATATTCAGAATAATGCCTTGCGGATAGAAGCAGCTAATCGTTGCGGTTATGCTCTGTCCAACGGTGTACTTATCTTTGATGGCATTCCACTCTTTTTGGTAAGGGCTTAATGCTTGCTCCCATTTTTCTTCAAACTCGGTCGAGTCAATCTCGTCGCCCAACATGTCGATGCAATCGCTCATGCTACCTTCGGGTAGGATATGCTGGTAAGCCTCATCAACAAAGCTAGTGGAGGCTAGCTTCTCATTTTCCTCATAGACCGCGCGTAAGCAGTAGTACTCATTGTCGAACTCGTTATAAACAATTCGTTCCTCCTCAGCTTCAGAGTCGATGTATTTGTAGTATTTCATATTCTTTTTTGATCTATTCGTTGTTGTTCTTATCATAGGCAAATCTCTGCTGGCGCGCGTTGTAACGCGAGCCAATCAGCTGTATGTTAGCTATGTTATCTTCCAATATCACTTCCGGTAAGCTTGTATTTTATAGCTTTTAGACATTGCTGGTGTTTGCTATTAGCACGCGTTACAAACGCGCGCTAGCGGGTGTTTTCAATCAAATGAGATTTCATCTGGTATATACCACCGAGAACCATAACTCATTTTATTTATTTCTTCCTCCTTTGAAACAATGCGACTTAATATTTCTATCGTATTAATCTTATCTAAGAGCGGAAGTATGTAATCTTCCAAGTCAACTTTTAATTCTTCATTCAATAGCTTGTCAAATTCGCTGGCTCGATATATGAGGTACTCCCCATTCCAATGTTGATTATCCCTTTTGTAGTTAGCTCGTTCTATAGGCAGAAACGTATCAATACCTCCTTGCCGGCCACTAACCGACAGGCTGCCTTCAATATCCTGAACGGCAATCCAAAACCAAAAGATAATTCCATGCTTTGTGCTATAAGCGGATTTTTGCAGCTTTATCTCGACCTTTATTTCTTGCGTAATTTTAATCCAATGATATGCTCCTTTTCTTTTGTATCCTTTATCTTGAAAAAGAGGATATAAATATTCTTTAAGGATATACTCAAAATATGGTTTTGCTTGAAATTCGTTATAGCTATTCATTGTCGTACTTTTAATTATCAATTTTTCACTCACCTGCCAGCGCGCGTTTTTCATTACCACATCTGCATATTAGCACATTGTTCTTTTCGCATATCACAATACTTTCCCTTTTGTTAAATACATAAAATTATCTCTCTGATTATCAATATAATTACTATTCTATTGCGTATTTTTCTGTAAAAATATTTGCTATATACATAATAATATGTATTTTTGTATTGAATTTATGTATTTAACTAACCACACAAATATACATATTATGAAGCTAAAAAATGAAATTATTTACAGAATCGATGGATACGACCGCCGCCGCAACGGAGAGATTAAGCAAGCGCTGTGCCAAACGCTTAGCCGTGGAATGAACACCATCTACCTCTACCTGCGCGAGAACCGCCCCAACGGAGAGCTTACCAAGCTGGCAGCCCTCAAAATCATTGCCGATAAGCTGAACATGAACCTCGACTATTTAACCGAATAGCCATGAGTACAGACCTTATGCACTTTCGTCGCTACGCACAAGAGGTGCTGAACGACCGCTTCAGGGGCAAAACGGTAAGCATTGACGAGCTGTCGCTGCACGAGCGGCAGGGCAACTTCTACTACCGCATCTATGCCTGAATAGACAGAAAACTATGTATTGGCACAGGGCTCTCTCAAGGTAAAGCCATTGATGACGCCATGGCCGCCTATGCCGATTATCAGAGCGACTACGAGCACTCGATGCTGTAGCTTATAGAGCAAAGAGCAGGGACAAAAGAACAAAGACTTTTAAACATTAAACCTTTTAATTCATTTAAACCCTCTTTTAAAGCCCCCTTTGGGGGTTGGGGGCTAAACATTAATAATTAAACATTAACCATTTTCTTTTATGCCATGAATACAGAGCAAACTTACGACGACTATCTGCGCAACGAAGAGCTGCTGTCTGACCTTGCCCGCGCCTTTGGCTACGCCGATGACGATGACGAAACGATGGAGCGTTGCCCCATGTGCGGCGACCGCTATCCGGTAGAAGATTTCGACAGCTATAAGGGACAGCGTATGTGCCCCGACTGCGTAGAGCTTGAACGAATTAACGATGCGGCAGAATCGCTTCGTCCCGATTTCGGCGACCTGTTTGATGAGATGGGACAATCGGCGTAGATAATTAATAATGAGTAATTAACAATTAATAATTATTCATCATCTACTATTAATTATTCATTATTAACTATTCATTACTATCATGAACTATATAGAGCTGATAAATAACACTTGGGCGTTGAGAGAACAGGGTATTCTTTCGGTTCACGAGGCAGACTTATACCTGTACCTCGTACACAAAAGCAATAGGCTTGGCTGGAAGAATCCCTTTAATCAATCCACAGAGATTATATGTGCTGTTTTGGGCGTAAGCCGAAACGCGTTGACTAATCGCAGAAACAGGTTACAGCAAATAGGGTTGATAAAGTTTAAGGAAGGAGTTGCTAAAAAAAGACCTGCAACCTATGAGTTGTGTATCTTAAAAGATACACTACCCGATACACTAGGTGATACACTACCCGATACACTAGGCGATACACTACCCGATACCTATACACTAAACAAAACTAAACTAAACAAAACAATTAGTGAGAGAGAGGTCGATTACCAATTTGTTATTTCAGAATTTAACAAAACGTGTAAAACACTTCCAAAGGTTGATAAGCTTACCGAACAGCGCAAGCAAAAGCTCGATTACATTGCGCAAAACATGGGTATCGAAAAGCTGATTGAATGCTTTAAGCTGGCAGACAGCTCGCAGTTTTTAAGCAAGCGAAAAGGTAAGTGGCGCGCCACATTCGACTGGATTATTGAGCCCGAAAACATGGTAAAAATTTTAGAAGGAAGCTATAGCTATGAATCAAAAGATAGTACACCAAGCACTTCAAAGCATTGCGACAAGCAAGAAGCAAAGCAGTACGGAGCCGACAAATGGGCTGCAGCAGCAGCACGGCTTACCGGAGATTCAGCTTAAGCAGCTGTTTATGCAGTATGCCAACAGCTACCTTGCACGTTGTGAGGGTAAACGGTTTGAGGTGTACGACCGCGAGCTGCTAAACGGGCTATTCTTGTACTTCATCGGCTCAAGCGAAAGTCCGTACGATTTACGCAAAGGGCTATGGCTCGAAGGCTCGATAGGTATTGGTAAAACCACGCTTATGCATGTTTTCAGAGAGTTTCTGGTCAGCTTTCGTAAAGGTTTTTTAGTAGCAACGGCTTCCGAAATTGCTAACGTATATAGCGCAACTGGCGAGTTAGACCTCTACGTAAACAACACGGCAGGCTATTCCGGTAAACCCATAGAGCTATGCCTCGATGAGCTGGGGCGCGAACAGCTGCCTGCCATGCACTTTGGCAATAAGCTAAACGTAATGCAGTACATCTTGCATCAACGTTACGGTTTATGGCAGAGTAGGGGTATAAGAACACACGTTACTACCAACCTAACAGCCGACGATGTAGAGAGAAAATATGAGGGTTTTATCCTCGACCGATGCCGGCATATGTTCAACATTGTAACCATTAACGGTAAAAGCAAGAGATAATTAATAATTAATAATTGAATTGATGAAGCTACTTACACACGATAACAGATTACTTACGTTGCTTGCCATTGGCGAGCTTGATAGGTCGGGCAACTCTCCGGAGAAGGGAAGCACACAGCTTAAATGCCGAACAGAAAACGGCAAGCGGGTTACGATAAGCGTACACGATGTTGCCTGCTTTTTGGGTGCGTATATGTTTCCGGTAGATAACATTCAATCCGTTTCTGAATAATGAATGTAAGCCCATACGTATTTCCCGGATTAGACAGCACCGACAGGCTAGTACATATACTCCGCATGTGCTGTAATGCGGCAGGTGTGGAGCCGGAGCAGGCGCTTAGCGACTCGCGGTTGCGCGAGGTGGTGCTGGCACGCCAGCTGTACTTCTGGTTTGCTAGAAGGCTTACCACCTGCAGGCTTAGAGAGATTGGCGAGGTGGTAAAGCAGTCGCACTCTAGCGTAATACACCATCTTAACATGGCTAAAGACTACCTGAAGGTAAAAGACGCGGAGTTTATGAAGATGTACAACCGCATTGTATAGCAAGAAAGGCGCTCGATTGAGCGCCTTTTGGTTGTTCTAACGTTTTAGTAGTGGATTTTTTCTCTGCATTTAGTTCCACACATATACAATGTTGTAACCATTGCAAGTAGCTGGACCTTCTTCATCACCTTCAAGATAGTAGGTGTAGCGGGGGTCGTAAGGAACTGATTGGGTAGATCGGCCAAAGGTTTGTCCTGCCGGAACTCTAATAGCAAAGTCTTCTGCTCCTAAAGCCTGACCACCGCTACTCCACCGTATTCTTCCCAAGATTCTCACATCGCATGAAATAGAAGGATAAAAGCTTGCTACAGCTCGCACATCCCCGCCATCATCAAGTACATACACATAAACAGTAATGGTTTGTGCAGCCGCTTGCATAGTATTTATGCCATCAACAGCGTCTGTAGCTTGCACATCAATTGTTTGAGCGTTTAACGTTACTGCTGCAATAAGGCAGCCTGCAAGTAAAAATAGTTTTGTTTTCATAGCAATATATGTATTGGTTTGACAATACAATGTAGCTATTTTGAACATGAGGATAAAGTATATAGTGTTAATTATCAATAAAATAGTATGTTTTATAGACGCTTATGCTTAGCTTATTTAGCTATAGAAATAACAGCTATTTGGATAGCTGTTTAGTTTATACCCTATTGAAAAACTCCAGTAGCTGCTTTAATCGAGGTTATTTTAATTCTACTTAGACCTGCTATATTATATTTGCTAAAAGGGACATGTACAAGAAAAGGTGCTCAAGTGAGCACCTTTTGGTTGTTCTAACATTTTATTAGTAACTTCTTTCTCGGGCGTTTAGTTCTCCTGTTCGGTGTAGGCTCTGCCTACGCCGCATTAAAAGCAAGTCTCCAGACTTACATAGCATACAGCTGTATTTTTGCTTCTTACCAACTGTAATTACTGGTAAGCGAGGACGCTTACTTCTAGCTTTGACGTAGGCAGAGCCTACGCCAAGCAAAGGATTCTTGAATCGTGATACTTTTTTCGCTGTACACATATCGCAATACGCAATACCCTCTTTGTTGTGCTACTTTTTATACACCGCAACAATATCGTCAATGGTAGTATTGTTGTTGAGGTATTTGGTGTAGCTGGTGCTATACATCCAGTCGTCGAAAAAAGCTTTTAGCTGCTTATGCTTGCCATGCTCTATGCAGTAGTCGGTAAAGGCTTTGGTAGATGCGCCACTGTCGTAGTACTGCTGATAAAACCCGCCAACCAGCTTGTTAAACGTTTCTTCGCCCAGCCAGTAGTAGAGCGTGGCAAACAGTATTGCCCCGTGTGTGTACGATAGCCCGGTCATATTCTTATTGCCATATTGGGCAAGCGGAATATTATTTAGCTGAGGGTTTCGGATAAGCTGTGTGCTAAGTCTGCGAATGTTTTTATCTATTTGCTTTTTAGTATGACCTTCGGGTTCGTCGCCCAACTTTTCGGCAGCAAGTGCCTGACAAAAGGTTGCGAGCCCTTCTTCCCAACGTGGCGATAGCCCTTGCGGTTCGCGTATCCTAACATTCCACAAGTGCGACAGCTCGTGGTATAAATAGTCGTAGCTGCTATTGCTAAATCCTTCCGAAGGAAGCAGTATGGTTGTTTCGTCGGTCTGCCCGCCGCTTCCCTCTTCGGTTTCAATAATTGTAAGTCCTTTGTATGCTTTCAGCTCTCCCCACCATTTACGGTACAGCTTCATGCCCTCCTCTCCATGATTAATGAGCTGTTGAGCCGATTCTTTATTGCTAATGTAAAATACATTTATCCATTCGTCATTTAGGGGTTTGTAGTCTGCAATAGCAATATCTATGCGCCATGCAGGTAGCTTACTATTGTATTCGTAGGTGGCTGTTCCGTTTTCGGTAAGCATCGCAACCAGCTTTCCACCTGTAGCTACGACAAGGCTATCGGGAACATTTACTGTTAGCGAATAGTCGAACTTTCTGCTTGCGCTTAACCTCATTACATTAGAGCTTGGTGTGCAAAGATAGGGGTAGGCGTAGGTATCGAAACGAATAAACGTAAACTTTGGCGATATGCGGTCTTTTATGTACCGCATGCCTGTTTCGGCGTAGCCCAGCAGATAACCGTTGTACCACATTCTAATGGTTGTGCTTTCGCCGGGTTGCAGCGTTTTATAAACGTAAATATGGTTTATCTGTAGCTGTCCAAAACCGTCGAACTCGGTAACACGCTGGCTGTAGCGAAGAGGCTGCTCTTCGGCATCGGTAACGCTTGTTACTTTCATTAACCGGTAAAGAATAAACGATATGCTATCGACCGGATGCGTGCTTTCGTTGGTAAGCTTTAGCTCGCAAAGACCTATCAGCTTTTCTTCATTGTAATCAACAGTAAGAACAAGTCCGTAATGATTGGGCGCGATAGCGTAAGGCTCTTGTGCCAACGTGTTGAGCGATAATGACAGCGAAAACAGAATGAACAGCAGCTTTTTCATGATACGTTTAGATAAGTTTTGTAGTGCTAAAGTAGCAAAACTCATCGTTTCTCACTTCATTTCGGTTAATAAAGTTTTGATGGAGTAGAGGTGGGTTTATGGTGTGGATTAAGAAGCTGTTTAAATTTATTGACTTAACTTACAGGTTATTTCGAACCTGGTGAAAACCGTCAGTTCGGCGAAATCAAGCCTCCTGAAAAGTAGCAATGCGTTGAATGAAACAGCATGCAGTTGCCCCTAAATCCCCTAAAGGGGACTTTGGCAGTGCGGTAAAGTCCCCTTTAGGGGATTTAGGGGCAAAGCGAAGTTAAGCACACTTTTAAGGCTATTAAATTTAAATACTTAAAAATAAGTGATTTATCAAATAAACTGCAAAAATAGTTGCATAACTAAAAATATAGTTATACATTTGTACTAAGCTTACGCTGTGCCAGCTCGAGTACGCACAGCACCTAACGTTAGGATTTAACCGATTTAAAACAGAACAGCTATGGAAAACGAACGATTGCTTACTAAGGCAGAAGAGCAGGTTATGCATGCTTTGTGGAAGGCGGAAAAAGGTGTACTGCGCGATGTGGTTGACGCTATGCCCGACCCAAAGCCGCACCCAAACACTGTTGCTACCGTGCTGAAAATATTGACCGAAAAGGGTTTCGTTACCGTTGAACCTGTGGGACGTATTAACCTATACTCGCCCAAAGTGAGCATAGAAGAGTACTCTAAGCGCAGCATATCGCAGCTGGCGGCATCGTTTTTCGATGGCTCTATCAGCAGCATGGTGTCGTTTTTGGTAGATAGCAAAGAGGTTAGCATTACCGACCTTGAGCAGCTGGTAACCACACTTAAAAAGAAGTAGTATGAGCGTGCTTATCCCATACTTGGGTAAGATGCTGGTGTACTCCGGTGTCTTTGCCGCCTACTACCTGCTATTCATGCGGAGAGAAAGTTTTATTCGCTGGAATCGTTGGTACATAATGGCTGCAATGGTGCTATCGGTGTTGCTTCCGTTGGTAGAGGTAACCATAACTACCTACTACGAAGCCGTACCTGTTGGCAATACTGTGCTCAACGAGGTGTTCCCGTACATTCCCGACAATACGATTAGTTATGCCGTACTGATACGTTATATATTACTATCGCTGTACGCATTGGTATTCATACTATTGATGGTAGCTGGTATTAACGGAATGCTGCGAATTAATCGGTTGAAAAAAACAAATATATTTCAGTACCTTAATATTGCAAGGCTATACTGCTGTAAGCAAAAAATCGCACCGTTCTCTTTCTTTAAGAACGTGTTTATACCCGATACCATACCGCTTGATTCGAGCGAAGGACAACAAATTCTTCGGCACGAGCTGGAGCATGTGCACGCGCGTCATAGCGTTGACAAAGTGTTGTCGCAGCTGCTGTGTACGGTATTTTGGTTTAATCCGTTCTTCTGGTTTTTTAAGAAAGAGCAAAGCTTGGTGCACGAATTTATGGCCGATCGCGCCTGTGTAAAAAATGGCGGAGCAAAAGAGCTGTCGCGGCTTATACTGTGTACGCTATATCCTATGCAGCACGCGTATTTCGGCAACCAGTTTTTTCAATCACCCATTAAACGAAGATTAACCATGATAGCAAAAAATAAAACCAACCATAGCAGCTGGCGTAAGCTGCTTGTGCTTCCCGTTGTGCTTGCATGCCTGTGCGTGTTTGCCATCAACGTAGAATCGAAACCAATACCTGCGCCCGAACCGCAGACTGTACTGGTTGACGAACCGCAGCCCGACCCTGCACCACAACCGCAGCAAAGAACCTCAACCGATGAGGTGATATTGTATGAAAATGTTCAAACAAAGCCCTTGTTTCAAGGTGGCGATGCCGATGATTTTGCCAAGTGGGCAACATCACAAATTGTATATCCGGTAGATGCTATGACGAAAGGCATACAGGGTAAAGTTGTTCTTCAATTTGTAATCGGAAAGGACGGAAAGCTTGAAGATATAAAAGTGCTGAAAAGCGTAGATCCGTTGCTCGACCAAGAAGCCATTCGTGTAGTATCATCATCTCCTGCATGGATACCGGGAAGACAAGATGGTAAGGCTGTGAGAGTAGCCTATACGTTCCCTGTAAATTATACGCTGGTAGGCGATGATGCTATAACAATGACATCCTCAACCATAGATACCACAATAACTATAACAGCTGCACCTCATAGTCAGGATGAGCGCAATGATAATGGAAGCTATAGGTACGAAACAGTTCAGGTGAAGCCGCTATTTCAGGGTGGCGATGCTGAAGGATTTTCTAAGTGGGTAACATCACAGATTGTATATCCGGTAGAAGCAATGACAAAAGACATACAGGGTAGAGTAGTGCTTCAGTTTGTGATTGACAAAGACGGAAAGCTTGGAAATATAAGAGTGTTAAGAGGTGTAGACCCTTTGCTCGACCAAGAAGCCATTCGTGTAGTTTCGTTATCACCTGCATGGACACCAGCTAAGCATGATGGCAAGAATGTACAAGTAATCTACACATTTCCTGTGAATTTCACGCTAGCAAAGAAGACGATGCCAATAAAAAAATATCGCAGCACCAGGGTTGTAAAAGATGTTTACCAGCTTAATGAAGTAGATAAGGAGCCACGCTTTGGCGGCGAATATGGAAACCGCCTTTTTGCCCAGTGGGCTTCTCGTAACATTACTTTGCCTGAAAAACCGAGCAAAAATGAGCCTCAGAAAAAAGCAACGGTACGGTTTATCGTAACAAAAGACGGAGATGTTAAGAACGTTGAGCTAGCTGAATCATCGGGAAATAAAACATTCGACGAGGCTGTGCTTAACGTTGTAAAAAAATCTCCCAAATGGCAGCCTGCAGCATATAAAGATCGCAAGGTTGATGTGATTAAATCTTTTACCATGACGGATAGCCGAGGTTAGTAAGCACATAGATTGAGCTTAGTGGAAATATCGGGCAGCGTTTTTCTCCGATTCTACACAAAACATTTTAAACCACATATACCGCCCACCCCAACCCTCCCCAAGGGAGACTCCCTCCCTTGGGGAGGGTTGGGGTGGGCGGTTTCTCACATCATCACATTTCCTCCCACGTTTTAATATTTCGTATCGTTTTTCAGCTTTAGCTTTTGGCAAAGATTACGCTAAATCTTTGTAGCCGAAAGCAGGTCTTATGTTGTATGAAATGTCAAAACGATGTCAAAAACATTAGGCTGTAAAATTGCTATCAAACCATTGTGGTTACTTACCTTTGTGCAATACAAAAGCACATGATGGCACCTAAGGAAAATCAGTTTTGGAAGCTACGGAGTAGGCACGGTCGCGATAAAATTTTCGCATCGCCCGAGTTGCTATGGAAAACCGCCTGCGAATATTTCGAGTGGTGCGATACGCACCCGCTGCTCGAAGTTAGCATTAAAGGAAAAGATAACACTGAGGTTGCCATTCCCAAGCTAAGACCATATACGCTACGTGGACTTTGCCTATACATTGGTTGTAACGAGAGCTATATTAATGCGCTTGAACAATCGTTGAACGCAAGCAATAAGAACGATAGCAAGGAATTTGTAGAAGTAATTACCCGCATACGAGATGTAATTTACACACAAAAGTTCGAAGGTGCTGCGGTAGGATTATTCAGCTACAACATTATTGCGCGTGAGCTTGGGCTGACGGAAAAGCCCGACGGTCGCACCGACACTCAGCCTCCGCTTACGCTGCATATACAAGTGGTTGATAGTGGTGTGTCGTTGACAAATGAAGAGTAAGCCCCACCCCAACCCTCCCCAAAGGGGAGGGAGTATTAATGCGACAACATAAAATACTGTATTAAAAATGAATGTAGAGCAACGTTTTAGTTCCCCACTAGGCTGCGATAATCCCCCTCCCCAAAGGGGAGGGTCGGGGAGGGGCTTCTTGACTACCGTAGTATTCAAAGCAAATATGGACGCCACTTGTAAGTATGTGGTAAATCAGGGCGGAACGAGCAGCGGAAAAACTTATGCAATCATTCAGCTGCTGTTTACGCTCGCCATGCAGCATGCTAATACGGTTATAACCGTTGCGGGACAAGATATTCCAAACCTTAAAAAAGGTGCTTACCGCGACGCACTACGCATATATAACAGCTCGGATGAGCTACGTCAATGGTTCGATAAGCCCAACCAAACCGATAGGTTGTTTACCTGCTGTAACGGCTCAATTATAGAGTTTAGCAGCTTTACAGACGAGCAGGATGCTCGCAGCGGTAAGCGCGATTACCTGTTCGTAAACGAAGCGAACGGCATTCCGTACGATTTGTTTTGGCAGCTTGCCATACGCACAAGCAAGCAGGTGTTTATCGACTACAATCCAACCGCCCGCTTTTGGGTGCACGACAGGCTGCTAGGCCGTCCGGATGTGCAGTTTATTATCTCCGACCACAGGCACAACCCTTTTCTGCCCGATGTGCTGCACCAAGAGATTGAAGCGATTGACGACTCCGAGCTGTTTAATATCTATGCGCGCGGCAAAACCGGACGACTTGAAGGACTTGTCTATAACCATTGGCAAACGTGCGGTGCAGTGCCTAGCGAGTATAAAAAACGCTGGATAGGTATCGACTTTGGTTTTACCAACGACCCAACGGCAATTATAGATGTTCGCCTGTCTGAAGGCGAGCTGTGGGTTGATGAGCTGTGCTGCGAGCGAGCCTTACTTAACAGCGATATTGCTGATATACTAAACGCTTACGATATAGGTAGCACAGACCTTGTAGCCGATAGCGCGGAACCCAAAAGCATAGAAGAGCTGCGCAACTACGGCTTCAAAATAGAGGGAGCGCACAAAGGTGCTGATAGCGTTAATGTGGGTATTGATATTCTGAAACGCTATAGACTGAACGTTACTGAACGCAGCACCAACATTCGCAAAGAGCTGATGTCGTATTGTTGGAAAAAAGACCGCTATACAGGTCGTGTGCTTAACCAGCCCATAGATGCATTTAACCACTGCCTCGATGCTATTCGTTACGTTGCTCTGAATAAGCTGGCAAAACGCAAATTGCTGAGAGGCGCGAATGTAAAGGTGCTAAAAGCCCCTCCCAACCCTCCCCAATAGGGAGGGCTTATTAACGACAATTAAATATAATATATAAAGTCGAATAAATAATTGCATTTATAAGAGAGACAATATTTTGATTTTCAGTGAAAGTCTTTAAGTCTTAAAATCCTTAAATCTT
>JAVBOE010000087.1:0-13355 GCA_031550925.1 Bacteroidales bacterium
TGTCATTTCGACCGCAGGGAGAAATCTCCTGAAAAGTAGCAGTAGGTTGAATTAGGCTGTGCTGCATTTACCCCTAAATCCCCTAAAGGGGACTTTTGCAGCATGCGACAACCAACGGTTTGCGACTATTGAGGAGATTTCTCCCTGCGGTCGAAATGACGAATAGGTTGAGACAATAAAATTTAAACAGATTCTTTAATCACTTCAATTACCTAAACTTTTTTCTATGTGAACTTATGTGTGCTATGTGATTTAAGGATATTCTCTTACCCCTCAAGGAAGGATAAGAGTTAACTTGATAGCACGTCATAAAGTTCATCCAAGGTAATATCTGTTCCAACATGTAATGCTTGTATGCCAACAGATTTGGCTGATTCTACATGCCGGATCGTATCGTCAATAAATAACGTTCGCTTAGCATCCAGGCTATTCTGCCGGAGTACATATTCAAAAATATCATTATCGGGTTTTCTCAAATGAATTGCATACGAATAGTATACTTTTTCAAAATAGCTGTTTAGGTTTTCTTCGTCAAATACTGTTTTTAGCAGGGCGTGAAAATATTCTATATGCAGCTCATTCGTATTACTCAACAAAAATGTACGAAAGCAGGTCTTTAATTTTTTGAGTACAGCCAACCTATATGGAGGGGTATCAAGTATCATGGCATTCCAAGCGCTGTCCAAATCCTCGTTACTTACCTTAAAATCAGGGACAAGCTGACAAAGCCTATCTCTAAATACAGCAGTACTAATCAGCCCTTTCTCATATAAATCAAATACGCCGGTTTGAGCAGCCTGCGAATATACATCGCCAAAGCTGGTCAATCCCAAAGCCTCAAAAGCCTGCTGGGTTTTCATGTAGTCGATATTAACCACAACCCCACCCAGATCGAAAATTATGTTATCTATATTAGCCAGTAAACTACTTAAATAAGCTGCATCCTTCATATTTTTTGCTTCAATATTTGCGATTTAGTTCTAATTCCCTACCTTTGTCATCCGATTTTTCGCTTTAAGCAGAAAAAATCAGGGCCCATAGCTCAGTTGGTTAGTAGCACCTGACTCATAATCAGGGGGTCGCTGGTTCAAGCCCAGCTGGGCCCACTTCAAAATAAAAGAGTTACGTTGACAAACGTAGCTCTTTTTTATTTTTATTGGGTTGGTTTTGCTGCGAAATGTGAGGTTTGTTTAAACCAGAGTTTAAACTGAGAAACTCAATGAATAGCGGCTAGGCCAGCTTAATCTTTACGGCATTTATGCCACGCGCTCCACGTTCTGTCTCAAAGAACACGATATTACCTTGAGCAATGTTGGCAGGAGCAGCCGATATATGAAAGAAATACTTCTCTGTTGAAGCTAGATCCTTAATAAATCCGAAGCCTTTCTCTGCATTGAAGAATTCAATGCGGCCTTTGAGCAATTCAGGCTCTGTGTCTTCTACCTTTTTAGGAGTTGAAATGGCTATTTCCTCCAAGTTAACCTCTTCCTTTTCGCGCTCTTCAGGAGGTGTACTGGTAATATTTCCGTTTTCATCCACATAGGCAATCATGTCGTCTAAAGAGCTGGTTCCGCTTGCCTTGCGTTCTTCTTTGCGTTTTTGCTTTTCAAGCCTTTTGCTTGCTTTTTTCTTTTCGTTATCTCGTTTATTAAATGTAGTTGGTTTCGCCATTAAAAGTGTTTTTAGCTATAGTTATGTTATATGTTTTAAGCAGAATAAGGTATCATTGCCAGCTTCTTTCCTGTTAGCTTCTGGATGTCTTTAACTTTGTCATATTCTTCGTGCGAGCAGAATGTGAGCGCTACCCCCGATTGCCCCGCGCGACCTGTACGGCCAATACGATGAACGTATGTTTCGGCAGCATCGGGTAGATCGTAGTTGATTACAATTTGCAGCTCTTTAATATCAATGCCTCTGGCTGCGATATCGGTAGCCACCATTACCTTTGTCTTTCCGGACTTGAAGCTTGATAAAGCTCTCTGCCGTTGCTCCTGCGATTTATCGCCATGAATGGCTTCGCTATGAATACCCGCTCTTTTTAGGGACTTTGCAATGTTATCGGCCCCATGCTTGGTGCGAGAAAACACCAACACTGATTTATCCGCTGCTTCTTTCAGTAAAGAAATTAACAGCCATTTTTTATCCGGCTTTTCAACATAGTAAATATTCTGTTCCACAGCTTCTACAGCAGAAGATACAGGCGTTACTTCTATATTTACCGGATGATTTAGGATAGAGTGAGACAAAGCCGCCACTTCTTTCGGAAAGGTTGCCGAGAAAAACAGCGTTTGTCGTTTCTTGGGTAGCATTGGCAGTAGTCGTCTTATATCTCCAATAAACACCATATCCAACATACGATCTGCCTCGTCCAGAACAAAATGTGTTATAGCATTCAGCTTTATTTCCCCCTGTTCGATAAGGTCAAGTAAGCGTCCGGGTGTAGCAATAAGAACATCTACACCACTACGAAGCTTCTCTGTTTGCGGTCGCTGTTTTACTCCGCCAAATATGGCGGTATGCCTAAAGGGCGTATGCTTTCCGTAGTCTAAAAAACAGTCGTTAATTTGTATTGCCAGCTCTCTTGTAGGAGTAAGAATCAGCACCCTAACAGGACGTTGTTCTTTTGCCTTTACATACTGTCTCCCCTTACGCTCACAGCGGCTAGGAACACTGCCGTTTTCATTGTCTTTATACTGAGCGTTACTTTCAATAAGCTGCTGTATAATGGGAACTGCAAATGCTGCTGTTTTACCTGTACCGGTTTGGGCAATTCCGATGATATCTTTGCCCTGAAGAATAACAGGAATGGCTTGTTCTTGAATGGGAGTAGGTTTGTTATATCCTTTTTCGCAGATAGCCTTTAAAATCGGCTCTGCAATGTCTAGTTCGTTAAATGTCATAATGAGTTACATCCGCCAATTGGCAGATAATTTAGTTAGTTAATATACCGTGTTATATTACGGCTTTTGATAAGAAAAAGCTGGCCTTAAGCTTCTCAATCACTTCTTTTACGCTGCTGATCTTATCGGCTAGAAAGGCATTCTTACCCGCAAAGGCATAACCTTTATTCATGTTACCTTTTGATGCATTATAAAGCGCCAAAATAATGCAGTAAGGACTTTTTGTATAGTCGCAGGTTTTAATGCAGCGGAAAGGGCAAGAGCGAGGTTTCTCATTGCCGGCTGCCACACTGCGAATAAACTCTCCATCAAATGCACGTCCCGGCATTCCCACAGGACTTTGAATGATGCGAATATCCTTTTCTTCAGACTTAATGTATATATTCTTAAACTCGATAGAAGAGTCGCACTCTTCGGTCGTTACAAAAATAGAGCCCATCTGTACAGCCGAAGCACCCAGCTCTAAAAACCGGGCAATATCTGCTCCGGTAGAAATACCTCCCGCGGCAATTACCGGGATATCTTTCTGTGCAGCATAGCTCTTTGCTATACTAACAACTTCGGGAACCAAATGTTCTAACGAGTAGCTCTCATCGTCTATCTGCTCTCTCTTGAACCCAAGATGACCACCTGCTTTAGGCCCCTCAACAACAATAGCATCAGGCAGGTAATTATAGTTGGTCTGCCACTTTTCACAGATTAGCTTTGCCGCGCGCGCTGATGATACAATAGGCACCAGCTTAGTCACGCCATCCTCCGTAAGATATGACGGTAGGTCGAGCGGAAGTCCTGCTCCTGAAAAAATAACATCTGCTTTTTCTGAAATTGAGGTCTTTACCATATCAGAGTAGTTCGACAAGGCTACCATAATGTTTACGCCAATTACACCGATGGTTTTTTGTCGGGCTTTGCGTAGCTCTTCTTTCAGCCCATATATGCACCTCTCTAAGTAGTTTCCTTTAAACTCGGGATACAGTAAGCCTAATCCAGCGGATGAGATAACACCTACCCCCCCCTCGTTAGCTACGGCAGATGCCAACCCATTGAGAGAAATGCCTACACCCATTCCACCCTGTACGATAGGCAACTTTATTTCGAGCTTGCCAATAAAAAATGACTTCATGCCATTACAATGTTTGATGTTTGACACATGCCGTCTTCAGCGTGCATAGCAGGCTTACTCGGGCAAATAATTGCCAAAACAAGGAAAGCTTATACGTGTCAATTTCAACGATGAAAAGAATCGGAACGAAAATATCCGAGTAAATGCAAGGAAGATAAAGAGCAGATGAACTTGCGTTGTTTTCGCGACAAAGGTAGTAAAACAAATGGATAAACGATTTTATCACTATTAACATCGCATACATTAACTTTAATTAAACAATGTGCAAAGGGGCTCTCAAATAATCAAGATGAGTCGATAGCTCAAAGTCAGCTAAGTTCACTCAAAAAATGAGAAATTACATAACTAAATTGTTATGGATTTTCAATTCGTAGCAAAATAAAGTAGAGCCGCATTAAAAATGCAAGGTTTAACCGAACTATGATAGTAAAAAAGATGAAATTGTCCTTTTACCATAATAAACATTTTTAAGATATTGTTGTTAATATAAAGAGAGGTGTTAAAAAATTCTAATCGGGGAAACAAGGTTCTATAAGTATATGACTATATAACAATGAAATTAAATATTAAAACAGTAGCTATCCTATTATTGATAGCTTTCGGAAGTCGCGTTTCAGCACAGACTTCCACACAAAAACTAACGCCCGATCAGGCGAAGGAAGAGCAGGCCTATGCCACAGCCATTCAAGCCTGCCTGTGGGGCGAACCATTCCGTATGTATGCGAAATATGCCCCCGTGGCGGTCAAAGGTAATTCGATGGGAGTGAATTTCTACGTAAAGCACACGAAACTTAAAACCGCCGAA
Source organism: Bacteroidales bacterium (assembly GCA_031550925.1). Classification (GTDB taxonomy): domain Bacteria; phylum Bacteroidota; class Bacteroidia; order Bacteroidales; family UBA932; genus JAIRNF01. Next base: position 4,829 of record JAVBOE010000087.1, read on the forward strand.
GACCGTTTTGTTGTAACACCTAATAACGTGACCATCGACGCCTACGCTTACACCGATCTAACAAAAGAACCGGTGGTTATTTTTGTTCCGGCATCCACCGAGAAACGCTGGTATGTTGTACAGATCGGCGATAGCTACGATGAAGTGATCCATAACATAGCCGGAACAAAAGGCGCACAGCCAGGAACCTATATCGTTACCGGACCAAACTACCAGGGTCCCGTTCCGGGCGATATGATACAGATCAAAAGCCGCACCAATATCGGGATGTCGGCTGTTCGCATTTTTACTACCGGCGGCAACGATTTGGCTAAGGCAGTCGATTTCCAGAAAGGTTTTACGTTAATGCCCCTGTCGCAATACCTCAATAAAGGCATTGGTTCGGGTCAGCCGCCTGTAACATCGGCATTCGCCACCTTCAAGAGCGCTGCACCTGAGGAACTTCAGGCGCTTGACATGATTGGGTTTTGGATGACACAGGCGCTTCCTGCTTCGGCAGACCAAAACGATCCACTAGTAGCCTCGTTCCATACAATTGGGCTGAGCGTCGCCAACGGTTTCCAATGGCAGTCCTTAGATGAGCCTACCCGTCGTGGAGTTGTGCGCGGTATCAAAGCGGCAAGCGATATGATCGACAATAAATGGGCAAACATTGGTACAGTAGTCGATGGCTGGAAATACACTTTTGCAGGCGGCCGTTCGGGATACGACTTGGCTTTACGCGCAGCTCTGGCAAGAGGTGTTACCGGAGCCGAGCTGTCCACAGAAGTGCTTTACCCCAACACTACGGTTGATGCTAACGGTAATAAGCTCGATGGCGCTAACAAATATGTGCTTCATTTTGATAAAAACCAAATTCCGCCCGTATCGGTATTCTGGAATTTAAATATGTTCGGCGACGATATGTTTTTTGTCGAAAACGATATGAAACGCTATAGTATTGGTAGTAGCACAGAAGAACTGAAAACCAACAAAGACGGCTCGATTGATATTTATATCCAAAACGAAAATCCGAGTAAAGACAAAGAATCCAACTGGCTACCTGCTCCCAAAGGCAGCTTCAACTTGACCATGCGTTTATATGGTGCAGAATCCTCGATTTTGAATGGAAGCTATCATTTACCAGGAGTACAAAAGGTAAAATAATATGAAAACAATGAAATTGAATCTAAAAACCGTGGTCGTACTGCTCACTATAGTCGTCACAGCTGCATTTACATCTTGTAATCAACCGCAGAGCAAGCAGGCAGAAAAATCGGTATCAACAGGCAATGTGCATGAACAAATGTTGCATGCCCGTGCGATGGAAGCCGTGGTATGGGGTATGCCCGCCGTAAATTATGACCGCATGTACCAAGCTTTCCTGAAAGCCGGAGCCAAGGATAACCAATTAGTGCATTGGTCGCGCCCGTCTGATTGGAAAAACCAGCTACTAACGCCTAATACAGACGCTATCTATTTTATGCCTTTCTTCAACACAAAAGAAACAGGCCCTGTAGTACTTGAAATTCCTGCGGCCACTGGCGGAACTATTGTTGGTTCCATTATGGATTGCTGGCAAAAAGCGTTAGAAGATGTAGGCCCAGCAGGAGCCGATGGCGGTAAAGGCGGAAAATATCTGTTGCTGCCTCCAGGATATAAAGAAAAAATTCCTGCGGGATACATCGTTTTACCTTCGGATAACTACAAAGGCTATGCTTTGTTACGCTCCATGCCCACCACAAACAGCGAGGCCGATGTTGCAAAAGCAGTTGAATATGCTAAAAAAATCAAGCTTTATCCATTATCCTCGCCTGCCGACCAGACCATTTTTGTGGATGTGACCGACCAAATGTTCGATGCCAATATCCCTTATGATATAGAATTTTACCGTTCGCTTGATCGCATAGTTCAGACAGAACCATGGATAGAGCGTGATCGCGTGATGATCGACTTGCTGAGAACGATTGGTATCGAAAAAGGAAAAGAATTTGTACCTTCTGCCGAAGACAAAAAACAACTTCTAACAGCTTTGTCAGATGCTCATCAATGGATAGACATCCAATATGAATCAACCCCGAACTATTACGAAGGCACACACTGGTTCTTGCCTGCCAGCCCTGAGCTGTTCCAATCCTGGGGCAATGGTTTTACCACCGAAAACAGCTATCCGGTCGACCAACGCGGAGTAAACTACTATTGGGGGTTCAGTAGCCTGAAACGAACCGGTGCAGGTCAACATCAGATATACATATTCGCAACGCTAGATAAGGATGGAAAACCGCTTGACGGGGCAAAAACATACCGGCTACATATTCCAGCCAATGTCCCCGTATCTCAATACTGGTCCGTAACAGCATACGACCGGAGTACACATGGACTTATCCGAGATGTTGCAGCATCCAACCGTTCTTCGTTGTTGCCGGATTTAGCAAAGAATACCGATGGTTCGGTTGATCTCTATCTTGCACCTAAAGCTCCTGCTGGAAAAGAAACCAACTGGATACCTACCAAAGAGGGCGTAAATACAGAAATCATCCTACGCTTCTATGGAGTAGAAAAACCGATTATCGACAAAACATGGAAAATCGGCGATTTTGAGGAAGTAAAATAATGTAACAAATAAGATATGAATTGACAAATTTTCGTATTTTGTTTTATTAATAATTTTTTATTAAAAATCTACTTTATGAAAAGAAGTTTCATTAAATCACTTCCCAACAATGCTCTGCTCACCACGACAGCATTGGTATCTGTTGGGTTATCTGGTAGCCACGCTGTGGCTCAGGAAGCCGGCAAAAAATTTCAGGGTACAATTGAACTCGACATCCGGAACTCGAAACCGGACTGGAACGCATTTCTTTATCCCAAAGCACCAAAGGGTGCACCCAACGTGTTGGTAATCTTGTATGACGATACCGGCCAGGCAACATGGTCAACCTATGGCGGAGCAGTCAATATGCCTACCTTAGACAAGCTGGCTGCCAATGGTATTACTTACACCCAATGGCACACTACTTCGGTTTCGTCGCCTACCCGCTCGTGTATGCTTACCGGGCGTAATCATCACCAAAACGGCTATGGTTCTATTTCCGAGTCGGCAACCGGTTTTCCGGGTTACAGCGGACATATTCCCGAATCGAATGCAACCATTGCTACCATTTTGCGCAATGCCGGATGGTCAACTTTCTGGATTGGTAAAAACCACAACGTGCCGGTAGATGCATTCGGTATGGGTGCTTCTAAACAAAATTGGCCGCTAGCATTAGGATTCGACCGTTTCTATGGCTTTATTGGTGCCGAAAGTAACCAATGGTATCCTGCTTTGACAGAAGATAACCACACCATAGAACAGCCGTATTTGCCGGAACAAGGTTATCACTTGTCAAAAGATTTGGCTGATAAGGCTATCGAATATATCCGCGATTCTAAACAAGCCAGTCCAGACAAACCTTGGTATATGTGGTACAACCCGGGTGCTAACCATGCGCCGCACCAAGCACCACAGGAATATATTGATAAGTACAAAGGTAAATTCGATGCCGGATATGAAGCTTATCGAGAATGGGTGCTCAAGCGCATGATTGATAAAGGTATCCTACCTAAAGACACCAAGCTAACACCGGAAAATCCATTGCCTAAAGGTATTGCATCCGAGCTAGACATGGTACGCCCGTGGAATACGCTTTCGGCTGACGAAAAGAAGCTGTTCTCACGCATGGCCGAAGTATTTGCCGGTTTCTCAGAATACACCGATGCACAAGTGGGCCGTGTAATCGATTATTTGGAAGAATCAGGACAGCTGGATAATACGTTGGTTATCTATGCTGCCGACAATGGCGCTTCAGGCGAAGGTAGCCCGAATGGAACAATCAACGAAACCTACTATTTCAATTCCTATCCTGATGATATCAAGAACAATATTGCCATGATGGATAAATTGGGTGGTCCCGATACCTACAATCACTATCCTACCGGTTGGGCTGTAGCGTTTTCAGCTCCTTACAAGATGTTTAAACGCTACTCAGGCTATAGCGGCGGTACTTGCGACCCATTAGTAATCTCTTGGCCAAAAGGTATTAAAGCCCGTGGCGAATTGCGCAGCCAATACTATCATGTTACCGACATTGTTCCTACCATTTTGGAGGCTTGCGGTGTAAAGATGCCTGATGTGGTACATGGTATTAAGCAAACTCCGCTGGCTGGTGTGTCTATGGTTTCGAGCTTCGACAATGCCAACGCACCCACCCAAAAGAAAGTACAATACTACGAAATGTTGGGTACACGGGGTATTTGGAAAGAAGGCTGGATGGCAACGGCTACACATGGGCCAATGCCATCAAACCTAGGTCATTTCGACCAAGATAAATGGGAACTATACCACACCGATGTTGACCGTTCGCAATCTACCGATTTAGCGGCACAATACCCCGAAAAAGTGGAAGAAATGAAAAAACTCTGGATGGAAGAAGCCCTAAAAAACAATGTACTTCCGTTGAACGATTTGAGTATCCTGGAGTATATTAAATACGAATATGACCCCGCAGTGCCTGCCGGCGGCCGCTACACTTATTATCCGAATACGGCTGAAGTCCCCGAAGCCAATGCTGTCCGTACATCTGCACGCTCGTTCAAAATCTTGGCCGAAGTGGATTTGAAAGCTGGCGCTAAAGGTGTCATCGTATCACAAGGTTCACGCTTTGGCGGTTATACAATGTACTTGAAAGACAATAAAGTGAATTTCGAATACAACTTCTTGGGTCTTGATCCGGTGCAAAAGTTGAGCTATGCTATGCCTACCGGAAAACACATCATCGGTGTAGAGTTTATTAAAGAAAAAATGACCGAAAAAGCCGAATGTCTTGGTACAATGAAGCTATACATCGACGACAAGATGGTTGCTCAAGCGCCATTCCGCACACAGTCCGGCCGTTTCTCGCTCAATAGCGGCGAAGGACTTTGTGTTGGATACGACACCGGAGATCCGGTTAGCAAAAGCTATGGTTATAAATACCCATTTGCCGGTGGCGAAATCAAGAAAGTTACCTATGATGTGGCCAATGATGCTTATATCAACGTAGAAAGAGAATTTGAAGCAAAAATGAAGGTGCAATAATTACTTCACTGTCCCAAAAAACGATTTTAGATGGACTTGGAAATTAGTGTGGTTTTAAAGAAGTGAAGTAACCTTTTCGCATTAAGAAAATCCGGCAGCTGCTAATGCAATTGCCGGATTTTTGTTTTGATATGATTTTCGACTACATGGGCGTTCAGCTAAATGTTGATAAGGCTGCCGGAAAAAAATAGCAATCGGCTTTAGATGCTTTGGTGTTAGAAAATTCAGCATTGATTTATACAAAGGTCTAACAGATTCAAAACCCTATAGCCGGAGACCAAAGCAAGGTAAACGATTTGCTTGCTATGCCGGATAATTTCTAATTGATGTTTAATATTGTAACTTCATAAAATTCACAAGTAAAGAAAGAAAAGAGGCTGCTCACAAATAAAAGTGAACAACCTCTTTTTATATGCTAACCTTGCAGGTTGCTAGTTTGGCCAACTATCTACGTGCATTCAGTATTTCTTTATTTCCAAAGTATAGTGAAATTATGCTATCAAGAATAGAGTGTCCAATATGGCTATTGCTCATGTACACCAAATACTTTTTATCTTTAGGTATGGTCATAAAAAACGCCTTAAAATCGCCGTTACTGCCCGAGTGGTAGTATATTTCTCCCAGCTCCTCGTTTTGTTCTATCGCAATACCTAAGCCCCTGCTAAGACGTTTATCAGACTCGCTCCGTTCTCCGACATAAACCATATTCTGTTCGGGAGTGACCATTAGCTTGTATGTTTCGGGCTTTAAACCCTTTCCTTCCATAACCGCGTTCTTAACAAAGCTCGAGTATTCTTTAGCCGTTGTTCTCAATGTATATCCGGGGTTCTCTCCCGGAAATATTTCTATACCTGTGCTCTTTCCATCACTATCATGTCCTTCGGCTGCTTGAGTGCTGTAGCTTTCTTTCCAGCCATAGCTGCTATTAGGCATATTAAATGGAATGAATACTTCCTCTTCGGCAATCTGCTGTAACGATTGTCCTCTAATTTGTTCAACCGCCCGCTGTAAAAAAGCAAATGCTTCTCCTGAATAGCTGTATGCTGAATCGGGTTTAAACTTAAAACGTATTGGGGAAGTTGGCCACTCGTCATCTGTAGGAGAATCTGTTGCCCAGTTGGGAAGCCCCGTTTTATGCACAAGCACCATACGAGGTGTAATCATTTTTGCCCATTCCTTATTCTCAAACCTATCTATGTTGGTATATTGATATATTGGAGTGTTTAAGTCTATCTCTCCTTTATCAACCATTCTCATTACGATGTAGCCAAAAATCGGCTTACTTAACGATGCCGCCTGAAAAATAGAGCTACCATCCTCTGATGCCGGTATAGTGTCGATTTGAGAAGACTCGAAAGAGATAATATTTTGCCCATCGCTAAACTCAAGCTGAAAAAGCGGAATATTTGCTTCTACAGCTAGCTTCTTTACATCTTCAACAAGTTTACTATTACTTGAGTCTATTTTTGGCTTACATGATACTATGCTAATAACACTCACTGTAAGTAATACTAACAGGTATAGGTCATATTTTTTCATAGTGGTAACTTTTAGGTTTTATTGATTAGTTATTCTTAATCCATGCCGATAGCTGTAAAGGCTTGGTATTGCCAAGGAAGAGAGGCGTTAGCTGGTCAATAATATCGTGCCCATAGTAGCTGTTGGTAAAATATACCAAGTACTTATTCTCTTTTGGAACAACAATAAACAGCGCCTTAAAGTTGCCGTTATCGCCCCAATGGTGGTAAATATCTCCCAGCTCCTCGTTATGCTCTATGCCTATACCTAACCCCCACTCTATATACTTATCATACTCTTTCGGCTCCTTATTACGATGAGCTATACCCGTTGGGGTAAGCATCATTTTATGGGTTTCTGGCTTTAGTCCTTTGCCTTCAACAATAGCATTCTGAATAAATCTAGCGTACTCTGTAGCTGTTGTTCTTAGCGTATATCCTACGTTCTCTCTAGGGTATATTTGTTTGCCTACGTTCTCCTCTTTGCGGTTGTATTCGTCCGCGGCTTTTACTTCGTAGCTTTCTTTCCAACCGTAGCTGGTATTGGGCATATCGAAAGGAATGAACACCTCTTCTTCGGCAATCTTTTGTATAGATTTTCCTTTGATATCTTCAACTGCTCTTTGTAGAAAAGCGTATGCCTCGCCGGAATAACCAAAGGTAGAATCCGGCCTATGCATAAACTTTATAACCGCAGTAGGCCACTCTTCTGTAGAAGGACCGGCAGCCCAATTAGAAAGCCCCGATCTATGAGACAACACTATACGAGGTGTAATCAGCTTAGCCCACTCTTTATTCTCAAACTTATCGATGTTGGTGTATTTGTAGATCGGAGTATCTATATCTATCTCTCCTCTATCTGCCATTTTCAGTATGATGTAGGCAAATACCACCTTACTCAACGATGCTGCCTTAAAAACAGCACTCCCATCTTTTGTTGCAGGAATAGAATCAACTTGCGACAGCTCGAATGATAACGTATGGCTGCCATCGTTGTACACCAGCTGTAGCAACGGTATTTTGGCCTCTACTGCAATTTTCTTTGTTTGTTCAACCAGGGTGCTATCCGGTTCGGAGAAGCTGCTCAGTAACATTGTTGCTACTGCCAGTAGTATATATTTATATTTCGCCATTTTAGCGGGTTCTGAAGGTTTTTCTTGGATCAAAACGGCATTTTGCAGCTTTACAACCGTTTTAATATTTCTGATTCTTTTACTAATTATTGATACGTTTTTTACTTTACCATCTAGCCGTTAAAACCTACTGCTCGGCTATCCAGGGAGACATATTCAGCTGCTTGGTATTGCTTAAGTATAGCGGCATCAGCTGGTCGATAATGGTATGCCCAAACGGACAGTTGGTAAAATACACCAAGTATTTATTTTCTTTTGGCGCGACTATAAACAAGTTCTTAAACTCCCAGTTGTCGCCCCAGTGAAAGTAGATATCGCCCAACTCCTCGTTATGCTCTATGCCAATGCCCAAGCCCCACTCAATATGTTTATCAAACTCTGCGGGTTCTTCATTGCCTGAGGCAATGCCCGTTGGAGTAAGCATCAGCTTAAACGTTTCGGGCTTTAAACCCTTGCCCTCTACCAGCACATTTTTTATAAAGCGAGCATACTCTTTTGCCGTTGTTCGTAGCGTGTAGCCACAGTTCTCTCTGGGAAAAACCTGTACGCCAACGCTCTCGCCTTCGCTATCATAGCCGTCTATTGCTAACGAATTGTAGGCGGGCAGCCATCCGTAGCTGGTGTTGGGCATATCAAAAGGAACGAACACTTCCTCTTCGGCAAGCTGCTGTAGCGATTTCCCCCTGATTTTCTCTACCGCTCTTTGTAAAAAAGCAAAGGCTTCGCCCGAATAGGTAAAAGTTGAATCGGGTTTATGTAAGAAGCTTATGGGAGACGTAGGC
>JAVBOE010000112.1:0-5434 GCA_031550925.1 Bacteroidales bacterium
TTACCTCTTGCAGGTAAAGGCTCATCAAAAAGCCGATAGGGAAGGTGGCTGCGTAGTTGATGAGTGCTGCCACCGAAGACATTCGGAATATTTTGTTTTCGAAAAACAGCTTAACGTTGAAAACAGGATGTTTTTCTTTACGCTGCTGCTTTGCAAATATGATAAGCAGTATGCCCGACACAGCGATAAGTACGATACCCAGCAGCTGCGGCAATATGGTTAATCCGTAAATAAGCGCGCTAATGGCTAACGCGTATGTAATAGCGCCCCGCATATCAAATGGTTCGCCTTTTGCTTCAACCCAGCGTTCTTTCATCACTATAAAAGAACCTATGAGTGCCAGCACAGCAATACCTGCGGTAATAAAAAAGACAAACTCCCAGCCTAATCCCTGGGTAATAAACCCTCCGATTGATGGTCCTGCAGCCGCTGCCAGATATACGGTTGCCGCGTTCACACCCATTGCCATTCCACGCTCTTTAGGTGGAAATACAGACGAAATAATTGCGATATTTGTACTGAAAACCATTGCACTTCCTATTCCCTGCAATGCTCTAAACACAATAAGAAATGTACCGTTAAAGGCAAACCCGCATAAAAAAGTAGTTATGGTAAACACACATAAACCTGTTATAAAAATATTGCGCCTGCCCCAAATATCGGCAAGTCTGCCAAACGGAACTTGCAGTATGGCTGTTGAGAGCAGGTAGGCGGTAAGTATCCAGCTTTGCTGTACGCCGTGTAAATCAAACTCGCGGGCAATGTGCGGTAGTGCAAGGTTGATAGACGAGCCCATAAACGGCACTAACGATGATGTTAGGCATGCTATAAACAGTACGGAATATCTATATGATTTTGACATTGTATCTATGGCCATAGCTCGGCTATTTATTCATTCTAACAAAAAGTACAGCTTCTTTGTTTGGCTACATTTTTTAATTCTTCGTCTGTTTGTATAAAATTACTACTTATTCAACAAAGAATCATAACAAAATTCTAAATTTATTATCTTTATCAAAAATATTACATCATGAAAAAGATACCATTTCTTTTACTAATAGCGCTTCTAATGGCTACAAGCAGCTTATATGCTCAGGATATACCCGCTACGTTTACCTATAAGGTAGGCGATTTCGAAGTGATTTTGCTATCGGAAGGGCAGCAGGAATCTAAACCAACCACGCTTATTGGCGCTACTAACGAGCAAATTTTCAAAACTATGCCAGATGGAACGTATGCTTCGGCAGTAAACGCTTTTCTAGTGAAAACGCCGGAAGCAAACGTTTTGATAGATGCGGGTTACGGACGTAAGCTGTTCGACAACCTTGCTTCTGTTGGTGTGTCGCCCGAGCAAATCAATATAGTGTTTCTTACGCACATGCACGGCGACCATATAGGTGGATTGCTGCGTGACGGGAAGGTGGCATTTCCTAATGCGGTGCTTTACATTGCCGAGCCCGAAGTGGCATACTGGACTAGTACCGAGGTTATGAATAGCATGCCCGAGAATCGTAGAGGTGGCTTTGTTTCGGCTCAAAACGTTGTGAATGCTTACAAGCAAGATGCTACATTTTCCGAATTTGAGCTGTTGAGTATTGACAATGCCATGCAAATGATGGAGGGCATTACAGGCTACGAAGCCTTTGGTCATACACCCGGGCATACAGCATTCCTTTTGCAATCTAAGGGAGAGCAGCTGTTGATATGGGGAGACCTTACGCATATTATGCCTATACAGATGCCTTACCCCGAGCTATCGGTTACCTACGATGTTGACCCGAAGATGGCTGCAGAAAGTCGTAAGAAAATTTTGGAGTTTGTTACGGCAAATAAAATCCCTATCGCCGGTATGCACATAGCCTATCCGGCTATTGGTACGGTTGAAGAATATGGTAATGGGTATAAGTTTATACCTGCTGAATAGTAAATGAAACAATGAAATAATATACTGATGTAGTAGTGCTACAAAAAACATAGCGTCATTTCGAACGAAGTGAGAAATCTCCTGAATAGAAGCACTACACAAGAATGCACGTTGCCCCTAAATCCCCTAAAGGGGACTTTTTAGCAGTGTGACTAAAGTCCCCTTTAGGGGATTTAGGGGCAACTCGAAATGACAAAAAAATTTACGCTAACTATTTATTTAAAATGAAAAAACTTCTTTTAGCAATAGCATCAATACTTTTGTTGGTTTCATGCGGAAGCAATTCTGCCGAAAAGAAAACAGAACAACCGCAAACAGATGACCGCCCCGAAGTTGAAACAACAGGGGTTACATGGAACGGCTATACACAAATAGATCCGCGCAGTATAAAAGATAATGTAATTCGCCTGATAAGCGAAGACTGGATGCTGATTACCGCCGGAAAAGCCAACGCATATAACACCATGACCGCCAGCTGGGGCATGATGGGCGAAGTATGGGGAAAGCATGTTGCAGCCATTACGGTGCGCGATTCTCGCTATACCTACCAGTTTTTAGAAAAGAACGACACCTATACGCTCAGCTTTTTTACGCGCGACTATCGTCCTGCTTTAGAGCTGCTGGGCACCAAGTCGGGGCGCGATGGAAACAAGGTTGCGGAGTCCGGCTTAACGCCAATAGAGCTGGAATCGGGAGATATCAGCTTTGTTGAAGCGCGTATGGTTATTGAGTGCCGTAAGCTGTATGCCGAGCCGTTTAAGAAAGACTCGTTTACCGATAAGTCGGTTTATGAGAGCGCCTACAACGACGAGCATTCAACCTCCATGCACACGTTGTATATAGGCGAAATTGTAAACGTTTGGATTAAGTAACAATGGCGAGCGAAGTAGCTAGAAAATTGAAAATTCAGGATAATGCAGCTATGCTTATCTTGAATAAGCCAAGTGATATCAACGATTTTGACGTATTTACGTTTGATACGAAAGCTGGCAAAAAAAAGTACGATTTAATTTTTTCGTTCATTTTTTCGCTGGACGAATTTACCGAAACGTTGAAAACCGTAATTGGTAAAGATCTCTTAAACCCCAATGGATACTTGTATTTTGCTTATCCTAAGAAAGGGAATAAGCAGTACAAAGAGTACATAGGGCGAGATGATTTCTTTACTCCCGCGCAAATGGATGAGGATGGCTATGCAATGGGCAGCCCTCTAAAGTTCAACAAAATGATAGCATTTAACGATGTGTTTACGTGCTTTGGGCTTAAGCACTTAGAAAAACGGAAAAAATCTACTCAACCCAGCCAATGCGTTGGCGATTATATTGCACGCATCCCGGATTTGCTAAAGCATTTTGTAAAGAATAAAGAAGTGTTAGATGCATTTAACCGCTTAACCCCCGGTTATCAGCGCGATTGGGCACGCTATGTATATGGCGTAAAAAAAGCCGAAACAACAGCAATACGACTTGCCGAAATGGAGAACGTTTTAAAGCAAGGCTACAAATCAATTGATCTATACAAACAGGCACAAAAGCGGTAGCAATTACCGGATGTTTTTCATTTAGCTAGGCTGTTCACTACATGCATTGTGTATTGCAAGTAGATGGTTGAAGAAAGGTTGCAGCTTCTTAAAGTGCTCATCCTCTTCTCCGTTGATGAACATAAACTCTTGTCCCGATTCTGTGGCTATAAAAAACTCCCTATCAGTACCATCCACAGGCAGGTAGCTAGGTCCGTTTTCTATTTTCTTGAAAGCTTCAACATCCAGCTCATCCATCAGCTTAGCCCAGGTTTGCTCTTCGGTAGGCTCATCATAGCGCCTGTTGTTGCTGCTGTCAATAAAAAGTGAGTAGGAGTAGAGGGTAGAGCTTTGTGTGATAGATAGCGTTACGCTCAGCCCGCCCATGCCTCCGTAGTGCTTGTAACCTACCCGAACAATGCCATTTGTTGCGGGTCTATTGTTTTCCGCGCTTTTATCTTTCGCGCTCGGGTTGTTGCCGCATGCGCTTAGCGCGAGTATGAGTGCTGTAATCATGATAGCAGTAATATCTGTTTTCATAAATGAACTAGTAGTATTTTGTTTTAAGATATCATAGAAAGGAATCTTCCCTGCTCTTTCCATTCGCCGTTAATCCTTTTAAATAGTACGTTGTAGCCGGATAGGTTTATGGCGTAATGCGTTTTGCCCTCGTGTATGTAGCTGCTGCTCGAATAGTAAACTACCAACGCCAAAGCATACTCTTGATTTTTTGTGTACAACGGTTTGCTTACGTGCAGAATGGGCTTATTTTCTCTTATCAGTCGGTCTGTCTCTTCTCCGTTTTCTAAAAACACAAGCTTCTTGTATTCCTGCTGTTGAAATATTGGAGCGTTCTTATCCCAGCCGGTTGCCTTAACTTTTTTTCCATACGTGTAGAGCTCTTCGGTAATGTTGGTATCGCATAGCTGCAGCTCCTTGCAAAGCTGGTTGTGCAACCAGTCCTTACTTTCAGCGTTGTTAAGGAGCGTGTATGGCATACCGCTTACAATATACACAGGTTCGTTTATCGCACTTAGCTCCTTTAGCAATGTTTGGGCTAAAAGCTCTTCGTCGGTGTATGTTGGTTGCTTACACATGCTTACTGTTGCTAGGGCTAATGCGATGACTAAAAAGAAGCATTTTTTTACCATCTGGTTGTGTTTTAGGATTACTACTTAATAGATGAGCTTAAAGCAAAGATTCCATAATTGGCTGAAATATTTTTTGGACAGTACCTTTCAATATTAAACAAATTGCATTTACAGCTGTTAGTAACAAAAAATGTACCAATAAAAATACTACTATGAAAGCAATGTACACAGCAACAGCGGTAAGCGTTGGTGGGAGAAACGGGCATGTAAAGTCTGTTGATGGGAATGTTGATATGGATGTAAGACCTCCTAAAGAAATGGGTGGTCCGGGCGGAGCAGCTAACCCCGAAGAATTGTTTGCGGCAGGCTACTCGGCTTGTTTTAATAGCGCGCTGAATCTAGCAGCACGCATGCATCGTATTAAGGTTGGCGAAACTACGGTAACCGTATCAATTAGCATCGGTCAGGACGATAAAAATGAGGGTTACATGCTAGCTGCTAAAATTGAAGCCGAAATACCAAACGCAACGGAAGAAGAAGCCGAAATGCTAATTAACGAAGCACATAGGCTTTGCCCGTATTCTCGCGCAACAAGAGGAAATATTGAAGTTGAGCTGAAGATAAAATAGGATAATATAACGTATCACGATACAAGTATCAAGTATCACGATATGTGATGTGCGAAAACACTATAACGTCATTTCGAACGCAGTGAGAAATCTCCTCAGTGGCAGCAGTGCCTTGAATCAGGAGATGTCTCACTGCGGGCGAAATGCCGTACTTTCTTCTCAACGATGCCCTCTTTAAAGAAGGCCTTACATAGCGTGTTACTTGATACTTGTATCGTGATACTATCATTATTGGTAATACTCAATCTCTCGCATAGCAGAAGTCCTTGTT
>JAVBOE010000017.1:0-86130 GCA_031550925.1 Bacteroidales bacterium
GAACAGCTTTGCTTTTTAGCAAATCCTAAGTACGAAAGCTATTTATACACTACAAAAGCTTCAATTGTGCTAATTAACAAAGATTATGTGTTAAAGCAACCTGTTGAGTGTACTCTTGTTCGTGTTGAAAATGCTTATGAAGGAATAGCATCTTTGCTTGAACTTTTTCAGAAATCGAAAAAGGATGATAAGAAAGGGCGTTCATGGCGGGCTAAAGTTTCGTGGAGCGCAAAGCTGGGTAAGAACGTGTATGTTGGGGCTTTTGCATATATTGGGAAAAAAGCAAAAATTGGCAACAACGTAAAAATATACCCCCATGTTTACATTGGAGATGGTGTTACTATTGGTGATGGAACGATTCTGTTTTCTGGTGTAAAAATTTATCACGATTGTGTTGTTGGTGCAGGCTGCATACTGCATGCCGGTGCTGTTCTGGGCTCGGATGGTTTTGGATTTGCTCCGCTGCCCGATGGCGGATATAAGAAAATTCCGCAGCTTGGTAATGTTGTTATCGAAGATGATGTTGAGATTGGAGCAAATACTTGTATCGATAGGGCTACTATGGGCTCTACAATCATCAAAAAAGGTGTCAAGCTTGATAATTTAATACAGGTTGCACATAACGTATTTATTGACGAAAGCACTGTAATGGCTGCACAGGTTGGAGTTGCAGGTTCTACAAAGGTTGGCAAGTACTGCATGATTGGTGGTCAGGCTGGCTTTGGAGGTCATAACATTATTGGCGATAGAGTTGTAGCTGCCGCTCAAACAGGTATAATTGGTAACGTAAAAGAGGGGAAAGCGCTTAGAGGATCTCCTGGTATTGATTTAGCGGTTTACCAACGTTCTTATGCAGTATTTAAGAATCTTAACGAGCTGAGGAATGATGTGCTTGAGCTGAAGAAACAAATGGCACAACTAAATGATAATAAGTCAGCTAAATAGAATTAGTTGCATACGTAAACAGGCTTCTATCAGAAGCTTGTTTTTTTTTCGTATGTTTGTACCCTTAAATTAATCCAATAATCTTGTGATATAATGCAAGTAAAACAGCAAACCTTAAAGCAACCAATAACATTTAAAGGGAAAGGGTTACACACAGGCCTGCAGGTTGAAATGACAATTAGCCCTGCTCCTATAGATCACGGAATAAAATTTCAGCGAGTTGATCTGGATGGACAACCAATAATAGATGCCATTGCCGACTATGTTACCGCAACCTCACGTGGTACAACGTTAGAAAAGAATGGTGTAAAAATTAGTACTCTCGAGCATGTAATGGCAAGTATGTTCGGAATGGGTATTGATAACGCTTTGATAACGATTAATGCTCCCGAAGCTCCCATTATGGATGGTAGCGCGCGCGCATATGTTGAAGCCATTCGCGAAGTTGGCGTTGAAGAACAAGATGCCGATAGATGGTATTTCGAAGTTAAAGAAAAGATTGTTTACAAGGACGAAGAAAGCGGAAAAGAAATCGTTGTGCTGCCTGATGATCATTTCAGCATTGAAACGATGATAGATTTCAACTCCAAAGTTTTGGGAAATCAGTACGCTCGTCTTTCAAATATTGAAGATTTTGCCGATGAAATCGCACCTTGCCGCACGTTTGTCTTTTTGCACGAGATAGAGTTCTTGCTTAAAAACAACCTGATTAAGGGCGGCGATCTCGAAAATGCGATCGTAGTTGTTGAAAAAGAAGTACCCGAAGAAGAGCTTAAGCATCTGGCTGCCTTATTCAATAAGCCTTCTATTAAGATGATACCCGAGGGTGGTTATTTAAATAACTTAAAGCTACGATTCCCCAATGAGCCTGCACGCCATAAGCTGCTTGATATGATAGGCGATTTGGGCTTAGTTGGCTACCCGATTAAAGGAAAAATTATTGCCAATAAGCCGGGACATTTTGTGAATACAGAGCTGGCAAAGGTTATTCGTAAGCTGGCAAAGAAAGCCCTTATGAAACCCGATGCGCCGGAGTACGACCCCAATAAAGAACCGCTGATTGATATTAACGGAATAAGAAAAATTCTTCCGCACCGTCCACCGTTTTTATTGGTAGATAAGATTATTGCCAGAACGGAAACAAGCGTAATCGGGGTAAAAAATATAACGATGAACGAACCATTCTTCGTTGGTCATTTTCCCGAAGAGCCTGTAATGCCTGGTGTGCTTATCATTGAAGCGATGGCGCAGGTTGGCGGACTATTGGCATTGGCAAATGTTCCAGACCCCGAAAACTATTCAACCTACTTTGTAAAGATAGATAAGGTGCGCTTTAAACGTAAAGTAGTACCGGGAGATACGCTTATTTTTAAGCTAGAGCTTACAGAGCCAATTCGTAGAGGTATGGTTATGATGGCTGGTAAAGCATATGTGGGAGATGCGTTAGCTACAGAAGCAGAGCTAATGGCTCAGATAATTAAAAACAAACAATAATTACCATTATTTCATATGGAGCTTACTCAAATACATCCGGAAGCAAAGCTAGCGGCAGATGCTGTTGTTGGTCCGTTTACTACCATTGCAAAGAATGTTGAAATAGGCGAGGGTGCTTGGATTGGTCCGAACGTTACCATTATGGAAAACGTTAAGATTGGCAAGAATGTCAAGATTTTTCCCGGAGCAGTTGTTGGAGCCGAACCTCAAGATCTAAAATTTCAGGGAGAAGAAACCCACGTTATTATAGGCGATAATGTTACCATTAGGGAGTGTGTAACCATTAACAGAGGAACAGCTGCCAGCGGAAAGTATAAAACGGTTATTGGTAACAACTGCTTATTAATGTCGTATGTACACATTGCTCATGATAGTGTTGTTGGGAATAACGTTGTGTTGGCCAGCTATACAGGAGTTGCAGGAGAATCGGTAATACAAGATTGGGCTATTCTTGGCGGACAAACTGGTATGCACCAGTTTACACGTATCGGAACACATGCAATGCTATCCGGCGGTTCGTTAGTGGGTAAAGATGTTCCGCCTTATATTATTGCAGGACACTTACCGTTGTCGTATGGTGGTGTTAACCGTATCGGTTTACGCCGTAGAGGGTTTACCAACGAGAAGATTAACGAGATACACGATATCTACCGCATAATCTATTTTGGCGGGCTTAACATTACCGATGCTTGCGCTAAGATAGAAGCAGAAATGCCTCAATCAGAAGAGCGAGATATTATCTTAGAGTTTATTCGCAGCTCAAAGCGCGGCATTATAAAAGGCGCAGCAAACTTAGAAGATCTGTAGATGGGATAGTATCACGATACAAGTATCACGCGAAATAGTAAAGCGAGTAATCTTTTAAGATTGCTCGTTTTTTGTTGAAAAGCTGCTATCTTGTACATCTAAACCTAAGCTAAGTAGAGATTGGAATTCCAATCTTTGCCGCAACTCGAATTTCGACCGGTAGATATGGGACTGACGGCGGCGTAGCGTACTCGAAATGTCGGGTTATGCAGGTAATAAAAAAGCAAAAACGTGGAAAAAAGTAAATACGAGTTCTTAAAAAAGGAGCTTGGCAAGATTGCCGAGCAGCTTTATTTGGAATTTATCGAGGAATATCCCAAAGAGGATATTTGCGGATTTTCGATCTATTCTGATGAATCTGCAATGTCGGTTGCTGTCGCAATCAACACTCACAAACATCTGGAGCAGGCTATTAAAGAGGAACCGGACTATGCTTCCGATTTCAAATTTTGGCCTAACGAATGGGAGCACGATTCTCTTGAATCGAAAGGACTGAATGATTTGAGCGTTATCTTGCAGGAAGCAAGTTTTGCAGCTCCTAAAAAGCAATTCGCTAAGCATCGGAGTAGGATATTCGGCATTATGGTTGATGTAATGGAAGAGTTGAAGAACAAAAAGTTGTTCGATGAGCTGAGGGACGATTTTGTGTTGATGTTCGCCGCAACCGATTTTTCCGACTTGGAGATGGAGGCGGGTTTTGCCAAGAGGCTTAATTCAGAAGCCATCGCTCAGGAATTTGAAGCGTGGAAAAAAGAACAAGAGGATTTCGATGATGAAGACTTGGATGACGACGATATAGATTGGGATGAATTGGATAAGGAGTTGGAGATAGATTAAGGCATTATGATGGACGAAAATCCTTTGCTCGCCCCGATTTGTAATCGGAGTGTTGTAGTTTTGAGGTAATGAACAACTGCTCTTCTTGCTTAACTGCACACCGATTATTAATTGGCGCAAGTGGGGGGTGCCGCAAATCTAGAGGAAATGTAATTTTTATAGCATCTTTTGGCATATGATAAACGCACCTGTTTGGGTGCGCTTTTTTGTTAAGAAAATACTATCTTGTGCTTTTAAATAGAGATTGCTATGAGGATTTCAATTTTCATTATTTTATTTTGTTCCTGCTTCTCTGCTATGGGTTCAATACCCGATGGACAGGATGTATTAAAAGAAGGAAAGCTGCTATATCGGTTGGAAAAAGCATCGTGGTACACTACCGATGATTTTTTAGCAAAATATCCCGATAAGCTGGCATTGGCGGGCGGGTATGTATCATACGAAGCAGAGGATGGATTTATTAATACCGTATTTTTTGAGCGGGAAAATCCGGAGCGCATACTTATACGCTATCACTATACGGCAGACCCTGATAAAAGGATTTTTTTGGCAGATACGCTAAATGTTGAAGCGAGTCAAATGGAAAAAGACCTGATTGCTCTTCGGATAAATACAATAGAGCAGCTGAATAATAACTCTGATGAGTTCTTTTCTTATTACTCAAACGCATCATTCAATATAATTCCGTTAATTACACCAACCGAACGAAAGGTATATATACTAACGGGTCCTAAATCAAGTGGGGTTGTATTAATTGGAAATGACTACCTATTAAAATTCAGCTCTGATAATGAGTTTGTCAGCAAAGAAAAAATACACAATACGTTGGTGGTATTAGATGCTGTTTCGTCTGATAATAATTCAATAAAAGTGAGTATGCATTCGCATGTTAAGTCTGAAATTATTGATGCTACAGATATCTGTACGCTCTTGCTTTATAGAGATTTTGTAGAGTGGAAAAAGCATTATGTTATCAGCTCAAAATATATTTCTATGTTTGATTTAGAAACAGAAGAGCTGGTAATTATGACAATGGAAGATTGGGAGAAAAACAATATAGAGAAATCAGAACTGTAAATAAAAAAGGGCATTCATTTGAATGCCCTTTTGCTTTATTCTTTATCCCTACGTGGAGGTCTTTTATCGTTACTGCGTCTGTCGTTGCTTCTTCTGTCGTTACTACGCCTGTCGTCTCTTCTGTTGTCATCGCGCGGTGGACGAGGTGGACGCTCAGGCTCAACATAACCTTCAGGTTTTGGAAGTAACGCTCTGCGAGATAGGCGAAGTTTACCGGTTTTTTCATCAATCTCCAGCAGCTTAACTTCTATCTTATCGCCTTCCTTAAGAATGCCCTCTAAAGAGTCAATTCTTGCCCAATCGTACTCCGAAATATGTAGCAACCCATCCTTGCCCGGAACAATCTCTACAAAGGCTCCGTAAGGCTGAATTGAGCGAACAGTTCCAAGGAATGTTGCACCTACTTCCGGACCAAATACGATTATCTTTATACGCTCTAATGCTTGATTAATTGAATCTTTATTATCTCCAAATACATCTACAAGACCTTTACCATCTCTTTCTGTAATGGTAATGGTTGTACCGGTACTCTTCTGCATTTCTTGAATAACTTTTCCTCCTGGTCCGATAACAGCACCAATGTTTTCACCCGGAATAATAATTTGTTCAACACGTGGAACATGAGGCTTAAGGTCTGCTCTTGGCTCGCTCATAGTTTCAAGCATTTTGCCAAGAATATGTAAACGACCTTCGCGAGCTTGTGCCAACGCTTGTGAAAGAACTTCGTAAGAAAGTCCGTCAACCTTAATGTCCATTTGGGTTGCAGTAATACCATCTTTGGTACCTGTAACCTTAAAGTCCATATCGCCAAGGTGGTCTTCATCACCTAGAATATCCGATAATACTGCGAATTTCTTCGTCTTGCTATCGGTAATAAGTCCCATTGCGATACCTGATACAGGCTTTTTAAGCTGAATACCGGCATCCATCAAAGCAAGTGTGCCTGCGCAAACTGTAGCCATTGATGATGAACCGTTACTCTCTAAAATATCAGATACAACGCGTACAGCATAGGGGTTTTGTTCTCCTATGGGAACCATAGGCTTCAACGCGCGGAATGCTAAGTTACCGTGTCCAATCTCACGACGGCTTGTTCCGCGTGATGGTTTTGCTTCTCCTGTGGAGAAAGGAGGGAAGTTATAGTGCAAAACAAATTGATGAGAGCCTTGTACAAGTACCTCGTCAATTTCTTTTTCATCCATTTTTGTACCAAGCGTAACGGTAGTGAGCGATTGAGTTTCGCCACGGGTGAAGATTGCCGAACCGTGTGCTGCAGGTAAGTAATCAACCTCACACCAAATAGGGCGAATATCTTTTGTACCACGACCGTCAAGACGAATACCTTCGTCAAGAATCATGTTACGCATAGCTTCTTTCTCAACATCGTGATAGTAGCGGCTAACAAGTGCTGCTTTGTCGCTGCGGTCTTCTTCCGGAATAGTTTCCATGAATTCATCCTTCAACGATGCAAACGCATCGCCACGCTCATGCTTTGCAGTGCCTCCCTTAGCAATAGCGTAACATTTGTCGTAGCAGTATGCGCGAACGTTAGCACGTAGCTCTTCGTCATTCTCCTCATGGCAGTAAGCGCGCTTTTGAGTCTTGCCAACTGCTTCTGCTAGCTCCATCTGCACCTTGCAATGCTTCTGAATTTCGGCATGTGCCAGCTTAATGGCTTCCAGCATTTCTGCTTCCGAAACTTCTTTCATCTCACCCTCTACCATCAAAATATTATCGTAGGTAGCACCTACCATAATGTCTATATCTGCCTGGGCGTTTTGAGTGAATGTAGGATTAACAATAAACTGACCGTTTACACGAGCAACACGTACTTCAGAGATCGGTCCGTTAAACGGAATATCCGAAACCGCTAAAGCTGCCGATGCTGCAAGGCCTGCAAGTGCATCGGGCATAATATCTTTATCTGCCGAGATTAGGTTAACAGTTACAAATACATCGGCATGAAAATCATCCGGAAAAAGCGGACGTAACGCACGGTCGATAAGACGAGATACTAAAATCTCAGAGTCGGTAGGACGTGCTTCGCGCTTTAAGAATCCGCCCGGGTAGCGACCCGCAGCAGCGTACTTCTCTTTATACTCTACCTGAAGGGGCATAAAGTCCACATCAGGTTTTGCTTCTGTTGCGGCGGTAACTGCTGCCAGTAGCATAGTATCGCCCATCTTAACAACTACCGCACCATCGGCTTGTTTTGCCAGCTTACCGGTTTCGATTTCAATAACGCGTCCGTCGTTAAGTTCAATTGTTTTTTTTACAATATTCATATTTTCTTCGTTTTCTTTTCTTCTTTTACCGCTTGCTACCCTACCGTTAGGATAGTAAAAATAGCAAGAGAGGCAATCGTTTTAATTGCCTCTCCTGTCGCTTTATTTTCTAAGGTTAAGAGCCTTAACTATCGATCTATATCTTTCAATATCAACCTGCTTTAGGTAATCAAGTAACCTGCGGCGTTTACCTACCAATCTTAAAAGCGAGCGTTCGGTGTTGTAATCCTTCTTATGCTCCTTTAAGTGATCGGTAAGATGGTTGATACGGGTAGAAAATAGGGCGATCTGGCTCTCTGGTGAACCGGTGTCCGTATTAGACTTTCCGTACTCCTTGAAAATTTCTTGCTTTTGTTCTGATGTAAGATAGTTCATAAAAGCAAATAAAATTTTTTAGTTAAACTGCCCGCAAAGGTAATCTTTTTTTTGTAATCCGTTATTCTATAGTAAGTTTTTTTCAAGTATGGATATTTCAGTTTAACCTTATAGTTAGTCAGGTTATTTAATAAACTTTTATTTGTTGAACAGAGCGACATAGTCAGAAAACATATACAGCTTTCCTCTTTGTCCACCGGTAATTTCTCTAAGAATGTTTAGTTCTTCCAAAACAGACAACATATTATAGGCGGGGCGCAATGATTTTCCGGTAATTTGTGAGATCCTTTGTGCGTCAATAATAGGTTGGTTATAAAGGTATTCTACTATTTTGTGAGCATCCCCACTTCTACTTCCTATATTTTTGAGCTTATCCTCAATCATTCGTTGTAGCTGCATAATTCTATCAAAAGTATCTACTCCGCCTTTCGCCGTTTCAATAACTCCTGTAAGAAAGAATTTTAACCATTGATAGATGTCATTATGTGTTCTTACACGCATCAAGTTGTCGTAGTATAACATTCGGTTACGCTCAAAAAAATCAGAAAGATATAGGATGGGACGTTTTAATATTTTTTTGTTGACTAAATACAGCGTAATTAATAATCTTCCAACCCGACCATTTCCGTCTAAAAAAGGGTGTATTGTTTCAAACTGGTAATGAATCAAGGCTATTTTCAATAAGTCTGGTAAGGGATTTAATTCATCATTTGCGAAGTTTTCAATATCTGACATAAGCTCATTTATGCTTGTATGTGTTGGAGGAATGAAAACGGCATCGCTGATAGATGCTCCGCCTATCCAATTTTGGCTGGAGCGAAATTCTCCAGGTAGCTTATGTTCTCCTCTCACTCCCTGTAGAAGAATTTTATGGGTATTTCTTATTAATCGAGAAGAGAAGGGCAGTGCGTGTAGCTGTAATACGGCTTCATTTATTGCTTTTATATAATTGTGCACCTCTTCCCAATCGTTTCGTTTTTCGGTTTTAACCTCTTCTTTTGTCAGGAAAACCTCTTCAATATTGGTTTGTGTCCCTTCTATTTTAGACGATTGCGTTGCTTCTTTTGCAATATGCATTTGTATAAAGAGGTCAATGTTTACATATTGAGAGTACATATCTAGCCTTCCCAAATGGCGATCGGCTTGGCTTAACAAATTTATTACCTGCATGTCTGCTACTGCCCAGCTGCGGTTAATAAATGTTGGCTGAAAGCTTTTATAGTAGCCTTGATTGATATATGTTCCTGACTGAAATTTTTGCATATAGTTAGCTTTGTTTGACTTTGCAAATATACTTTAAAAGTAAAATAACCACAAATATTATTTTACTTTTTGACGAAAAAGTAAAATAATATGCTTCTTGTTTTACTTTCTTTGCCATGTACCCTTAAATTTAATCATTCTATATAACAGTAGGTTAAGAATTATAATGCTGATAATTAGCAAACGCAAAGAACAAAATGAACAAACAAGCTCGATATTTGTCGTTTATTTTTAAGTATTAAACACGAGAATTTAAGAATTGAGCAATACAGCTGTTATAGAAAATAGAATCTGGTCGAAGAGCTTTGTACTATCTTGCTCTTCGTATTTTTTGATGTCGTTTGCATTTTACCTGCTAATGCCCACGCTGCCGATATACCTCACTAATACGCTTGGTATATTGGAGTCTAAAGTGGGTATGGTGCTTTCTGCATATACTGTTGCAGCGTTGTTTGCTCGATTGTTTTCGGGGTATTTGGTAGATAACTACTCTCGCAAACGCCTACTGATACTTAGCTTGGCGTTATACGTATCAACTTTTGGCGGATATATGCTGGTAACAACTGTTATTGCGTTTGTTGTACTCCGCTTTTTACACGGTCTTACGTGGGGTCTTACGAGCGTTTCTTCTAATACGGTTGCTATTGATGTTATTCCGGCGGCTAAACGCGGACAAGGTATCGGCTACTACGGTTTTTGCGCAAACCTTGCGATGGCGCTTGCCCCATGGGTTGCAACAGAAGTTTATGATGCGTGGGGCTACTACGTGTTAGTTGGATGCTGTTTGGCATGTGGCTTTGCATCCTTTGTTGTTGCATCGTTTATTAAAACAAGACCAAAACCAAAGGTAACGGAAGAGCGCGTTATCTCTCTCGACCGTTTTATTCTGATTAAAGCATTACCCATAGGTCTTAACCTTATGCTATGCGCGGTTTCATACGGAATGATAGTCTCGTATGGAGTTCTGTACGGAATAGAAATAAATATACAAAATAGGGGATTGCTATTTCTATTCATGGCAATGGGCATTGGTACATCCCGCGTAATTGCCGGAAGGTATGTGGACAGAGGATATATACACGCTGTTGCGTTTTTATCGCAATGCCTTCTGACTGTTGCGCTGGTTGTGTTTTCGCTCGTACATAATATTGTTGCGTTTTGTGGAATGGCGTTGCTATGCGGCATAGCATTCGGCTCTATGGTGCCTGCATTCCAAACGCTATTCGTAAATATGGCGCACCACAATCAGCGTGGAACGGCCAACTCAACCTACCTTACTTCGTTTGATGTTGGTATCGGTACAGGTATGCTACTGGGTGGTTTCATTGCATCATTCTCCAGCCTAGCAATGGCCTATCTTATAGGCGGAGTATTAAGCCTTATAGCAATACCTTACTACTACTTCATTTCGCAGCGAGTGTACGAGAAGCAGAAAGTGGTTTAACAGAACGATACAAGTATCAAGTATCACGAAAAGGAGGGTACAACGTATTGCGATATGTGTATAGCGAAACAAAGATAGGTCATATCGAATGTAGTGATACATCTCCTGAATATACGCAGGACGTTGAATTTTGTACTCTGCAATTACCCCTAAATCCCTTCGGCGAGCTCGTAAGCTCGGTTTCCCTAAAGGGACTTTTGGGCAGTGCTGGAAAAGTCCCCTTTAGGGGATTTAGGGGCGACACATAGAACGCTTCTTTCTTTTGCTAGGCATTTTCTATATCATACCAACCCACATAAGCTACCTCTTTTCATTTTCACATCCTCATATTAGCACATTAACACATTGTCTTTTCCTCCCTGTCAAAACCATGTCAAAAACCTATGCTCTATTTACATGGTTAAACCTTTCTTTTGCCCTATATTTGCTTAGCATGTACGATTACTAAATCGGTTGCTAACCGGCTAAACAACAGCTCTTTTTAAAGCGAGTAAGCCTAACAAATCAACACACACTACCGGTACTAATTAGGTATAAGTAGCCGAACGATTTGCATAAGAGAGCATCGCTGTATAATCCGCACGAATATCAGGCTAATGGCTGTAGATTTTTGTAACCGATTATATTAAAAAGCCGGATTAACAGTCAACGTATGTTACTCTAGGTAACATACAGGGTAACATACTTGGTAACATAGATGGTTACATACAAGGTAACATGTAGGGTAACATGCTTGGTAACCCTATATAGAATAAACTAAACAAAAACTAAACAAAACAAGGGTAGGTAAACACACCCACCCTTGAAAAATTTAGTCTGATTGTATCGTTCTTTGAAAAGATTGACGCTATTCAAAATCTTCATATAACAAATACTTTTTACGCATAGCCTTATACTCGGTAAGCTCTTCTTTCCAGCTATCACGGATTTGCTGTTCCGTCCACCCTGCAATGATTTGCTCGCGCAGCTTATCCGTACCTGCCAGCTTATCAAAAAACTCAGGGCGGACAAAGAATGTATCGGGCATCTTGTGGTAAAAATCGAGGATATACTTCAGCGTAAAGGTTGCTTTTTCGGGATCGAGGTCTCGTAAATCTATGCCATAGCACTGTTCGCCTTGCTGATCTACGTGGGCACTCATACCCTTACGGACTCCGGGTGTAAACGTAAAATCGCCAAACGAAGGATCGGGATAGCCGATTACCTGAAAAGGAAAATCTGTACCACGCCCTACGCTGATATTCGTTCCCTCAAACAAGCATAGCGACATGTACAGGCGTATTGCCAGGTAGCTGGTTAAGCTGGGAGACGGAGCAATGGGTGGTCTGTATTTTGTTTTATGCGTGTAACCTTTAAGGGTAATAATGTTCAGCTCGCATGGTTTACCGTTCTCCAACCAGCCTTCTCCGTTAATCATTTGTGCTAATTCGCCGAAGGTTAACCCATGAACCATAGCAACTTTGTGAAAGCTGACATCCGACTTAAACTTATCGTCTTTACGCACCGGACCGTCCACCTGGTCTCCGTTGGGGTTGGGGCGGTCTAACAGGATCAACGGTTTGTTGTTTCGGGCGCAAAGCTGCATTACCTGATACAACGAAACGCTCTTTGTGTAAAACCGAGCCCCCGTATCCTGAATATCAAACAGCATTACATCTACTGATGATACTATAGAATCTGCCTTCTCATTTTTACCATAAAGTGAATAAACCGGAAGCCCTGTTTGCGCATCAACTTCGTTATCGAATTTTTCGCCCCTCTCAACATCGCCACGGAAGCCATGTTCAGGAGCAAAGACAAATTTTAGATCAACTCCGTTTTCAAGAAGCATATCGGCTACATGTTTATCACCAATCATAGAAGTGTTATTGCCCATCATACCCACCTTCTTATCTTTAAGTAGCGGTAGGTATTCTTCAGGCTGTTCTGCGCCTGTAACAACGGGTTCTGTAGCTGTGGTATTTTTTCCTTTGCAGCCAAAGATATATGCGCAGGCAAGTAAGACTAAGATGAAGGTGACTTTTTTCATGGTAAATGCTGTTAGGTATATAAAAACAAATTTAGTGAAATAGTAGTACAATACAAGTATGCGAAAAGAGTATCACGACACAGGTATCAAGTATCACGAAAAACGGTATGTCATGTCGACTGAAGGGAGATATCTCCTGAATAACGGCAGTACGCCTACCCCTAAAGGGGACTTCAAACCAGCACCTCCGGAAAGCCCCCTTTAGGGGATTTAGGGGTATCATTCAGCACGTTCATTTCATTCTCACATTCTCAAATTAGCACATTAATACATTGTCTTTTTTATCTTTGTTCCATAATCCATATAAAACATCAACAACCATGGAAAGAGAAAAGGCGCTTAACCTTCTTTTGAAGTACAATAAAGAGAAATTTCATATCCAGCATGCTCTTACTGTCGAAGCAATCATGAAATGGTATGCAGCAGAGCTAGGCTACGATGAAAGCTACTGGGGCATAGTAGGTCTGTTGCACGACCTTGATTTCGAGCAATATCCTCAAGAGCATTGCGTTAAAGTTGTAGAAATTTTGAAGGCTGAGGGTTATGGAGAGGATGTTATTCGTGCAATTTGCTCGCACGGATATGGTATGAGAGTGGATATTAAGCCGGAGCACGAAATGGAAAAATTTTTATATGCCATAGACGAGCTGTCGGGCTTAATTGGTGCTGCTGCTTTAATGCGTCCTTCTAAAAGCGTTGCCGATATGGAGCTGAAGAGCGTAAAGAAAAAGTTTAAAGATAAAGCGTTTGCCGCCGGATGCTCTCGCGATGTTATTACCAACGGAGCAGAAATGCTAGGGTGGGATTTAGATAAGCTGTTTAGCCTAACTCTAGAAGCCATGCGCGCATCTGAAACCGATGTGGCCGAAGAGCTGGCAAAAATATGCTGAAAAGATTTTTTGAACCATATAGACTACATAGGTTTGTGGATAGATAACCCTCTAAAAAGGGCTTACTTATGGCAAACATAATTTAAAAATAGCACGATATTTAGGCAAAAAATCACTATATTGTGCTATGTTTAACTAAAATCTCACAGTCATGAAAAGAATGATTCTAATTATGTCGGTTTTTATATTGGGTTTTTCCATTACTAGCAAAGCGACAGATTACGTTCACAACATTGAAGGAGTCAGCTACAAATCGGGAACGATATTGAATTACAGTTCTCTCCATTTTCAGATTCATTTAGATGTGGTTCCTACTTATTATGAATGGACAACAATTGATGGAATGGTTGCCATAAGCAACACAAGTTGGGACTTTGCACGCATAATATTTACCTTTCCTGTATCTTCTCCTCCTCCTTCTGTCCCTTTTATGTTTAAGTATTATGCAGTTTATCCAAATGGCGACACGGTAACAGCTTATGTGTCGGGAGTAATTACTAGAAGTTGAGTATTCTTGATATTTTCAAAATCTGTAAATTAATAAAATAAGGGGAAGGAGCTATATTTACCGCTCTTTCCCTCTTTAATATAATAATTGATAGTTAATTACGAGACTGATTCTTAAATACATTCGATTCAAATTTCACTTTACTGTGTGAATCTCAAAAAAATAGCTATCTTTGCAGCCCTTAAAAGGGTTTGGATCATTTTTTAAAGGTATTAATCTAACAATCAAAACGTAAGGTGAACACATTAAGCTACAAAACAGTGTCGGCCAATAAAGCAACCGCTAATAAAGAGTGGGTTGTTATTGACGCGACAAACGTGGTTTTGGGCCGTCTTGCATCGCGTACAGCAATGATACTGCGCGGCAAGTACAAAACCAACTACACCCCTCACGTGGACTGTGGCGATAACGTTATTATCGTTAACGCTGCAAAAGTACGCCTGACGGGTAAGAAGCTGACGGACAAGGTATATGTTCGTCACACAGGATATCCCGGCGGACAACGTTTTGCAACTCCGGCAGAATTGCTGAAGCGCAAACCTAACGCTGTAGTAGAAGAAGCTATTCGCGGTATGCTGCCTAAAAATAGGCTTGGCAGCCAGCTTTTCCGTAACCTATTTGTTTACGAAGGAAGCGAGCATCCGCATGAGGCACAGAAGCCTAAAGAAATTAACGTTAAAGAAATTTTGTAACAACGCATGGAAGTAATTAACGCACTTGGAAGAAGAAAAGCAGCTGTAGCTCGTATTTACTTAAGCGCAGGTAAAGGCAACATTACGATTAACAAGCGTAGCCTTGATGAGTATTTCCCATCTAAGCTGTTACAGTACGTGGTAACCCAACCGCTAGTGTTAACCAACAATACTGAAAAGTATGACATTAAGGTTAACCTTGATGGCGGTGGTACAACCGGACAGGCAGAAGCTTTACGTCTGGCTATTGCACGTGCTCTTTGTAAAGCAGACTTAGAGGCAAATAGAGCTATCCTTAAGAAAAACGGACTGATGACTCGTGATCCTCGCGAAGTTGAGCGTAAAAAACCAGGACAACCTGGCGCTCGCAGAAGGTTCCAGTTCAGCAAACGTTAAGAGTTGCTTTTTGCACAGCTTGGGGCAAATTCTACGGATGGTTTCTTAGCCCTACCGTAAATTCTCCGGCTGCGGAAAAGTTGTTCCGACTAGCAAGGCTACTACGGAACACTTGATGAAAAGAGAAACAAAAAAAGTTTAAAAATTGAATTAAAACGACGATTATGTCAAGAACAAATTTCCAAGAACTACTTGATGCAGGCGTTCACTTCGGTCACCTAAAACGTAAGTGGAATCCTAAAATGGCTCCCTACATCTTCATGGAGAAGAACGGGATTCATATCATCGACCTGCACAAGACAGCGGTTAAAATAGACGAGGCTGCTAACATCGCAAAGCAGATTGCTCGTTCCGGCCGCAAGATTTTGTTTGTTGCTACCAAGAAACAAGCAAAAGAAATTGTTGCCGAAAAAGTACAAAACATCAACATGCCTTATGTAACAGAGCGTTGGCCGGGTGGTATGCTTACCAACTTCCCAACTATCCGTAAGGCTGTAAAGAAAATGAATACCATCGATAAGATGGCTACAGACGGTACGATTGATACGCTTTCGAAGCGCGAGAAGCTGCAAATTTCTCGTCAACGTGCTAAGCTGGAGAAGAACTTAGGCTCTATCTCCGATCTTTCTCGCCTGCCTGCAGCTCTTTTCATTATCGACGTTCAGAAAGAAACCAACGCTGTAAAAGAAGCAAGACGTCTTAACATTCCGGTAATCGCAATGGTAGATACCTGCTGTGATCCAACGCCTATTGATTATGTGATACCTGCGAATGATGACGCTGCAAAGTCAATATCTCTGATAGTTGACGTAATGTGCAAGGCTGTTCAGGAAGGTTTAGAAGAGCGTAAGCTTGCCAAAGAAAAAGAAGGTGATGCTGCTCCACGTCAAGAAGGAGAAGATGCACCTAAAAAGCTTCGCGCAAGAAAGAGCACCCCGAAAAGAGAAGCAAAAGAAGAAGAAAGCACTTCACAAGAGTAGTCGTAAAATAGAATACATGCGATATGTGTATAGCGATTACTAATCGATGTGCACATGTCGCATTTTTTAAATTAGCAAATTTGATAATTAGCGAATGTGATATTGAGTAAACGCGATAGCGACGGTTCTACTATTCAGCTTCATTTGCATTTTCAAATTCCCAAATTTTCAAATTAACATATTAAAATAAAGATTATGGCAGATATAAAAGCCGCAGATGTAGCTAAGCTACGCGCAATGACCGGTGCCGGTATGATGGATTGTAAGAACGCCTTGGTTGAAGCTAATGGTGATTACGAACGTGCTCAAGAAATTATCCGCGAAAAAGGTAAGCTGGTTGCTGCTAAACGCGCAGACAGAGACACTACCGAAGGTATTGTTACCGCTATCGTATCAAATAATAATACTAAGGGTATTGTTATTGCACTTGGAACAGAAACCGATTTCGTTGCTAAGACCGATGGGTTTAAAGGTATGTCTCAGCATATTGCTAATGCTGCGTTAGACGTTCTTCCTGCAGATAGCGAAGCCTTAAAGGGTATTAAGGTTGCCGGGAGTACTGTAGAAGAAATTATGACTCAAGAAACCGGAAAAACCGGAGAAAAACATCAGATCAGCTTCTATGGTAAGCTTGAGGCTCCGTATATCATGCCTTACATTCACATGAATAGTAAGCTGGGTACGATAGTCGGGTTTAACAAGGTTATTCCAGCTGAGGCCGCTAAAGATATTGCTATGCAGGTAGCCGCTATGAACCCTGTTTCTGTAACTAAAGAAGAGTGTCCTCAATCGGTTATTGATAAGGAGCTGCAAATTGGTCGCGAAAAAGCGCTTCAAGAAGGTAAGCCCGAGAATATGGTTGATAAAATTGCACAAGGTATGCTTAACAAGTTCTTTAAAGAATCTACTCTTATGGAGCAAGCATTTATTAAAGAGGCTAAACAAAGCGTTGCTGACTACCTTAAGAGCGTTGATCCGGAAGCTAAAGTTGTTGGATTTGTACGCTTCTCGTTTACCGACTAAGCAAAGATTATACGATAAAAAAGAGACGAAGATTTATTTCTTCGTCTCTTTTTATTTTAGCAAAGTTCTACTATTTATTCTTCTTAATCTTTACATTTTCAAGTACGTCATAAACAGAACCAGCCCAATAGTTACGCAACCCAAAGCCTCTTGCTTTTCCGGTTGCTTTCCAAGTATCAAGAATATCTCTTGAAGCAATGTCGAAAAATACGATATGGTAAACTCCTTGACTATGGCTTTTGTTAAGCATTTCGGCAACAAAGATAAGTCCTACACCATCTGTTTCTTTAAGAGGAAGAGACTTTATTTCTTGCGCCAGCTCTTCGTTGCTGATTTGATAAGAATCTGATTCTACATAGAATGTATCGCCGGATATATCTTCGTTTAGTTCGGCTATTTGACTTACAAATGTTCCGGTTACATTTTTCTTAAAGTATTTTGCAATATCGTATTTTTTTGCCTCACTTATGAATAATCCATTAATTCGTCCAAAAGCTTCTGTAAGCTGACTCATTGAATCGTCCACTCCATAACCTTTCGCTAAAGAGAAATCTACACCAAAAAACTTGATATCCTTAATTTGTTTTTGTGCTTCTGCATTTTGCCCGAAGCTTAGCACGCTTATTGATAAGCAAAATACTACTACTAATAATTTTTTCATGGCAGCTATATTATTGGTTTAAATACTTGGTAATATTCAAATATACTAAAAAGAAAAGCTGTATGCAGCTATCTAAGGTCAATGAATTTAATAGCTTTCCTACTCATAGGTGGCAGCTGTATTTTAGCTATATATTCAGGCGATTCGAAGTTTATAGCAGGCGCAACCCGTACTTTCGATCGGAACATATCCTTTATTTCCTTAGCAAATGCTTCGCTTTTATCATCACTGCCAACACGTACAAGAATTTCATCGGTGCCTAGCTCGTTAGTATAAACTTCTACCACATAGTTTTTTATTTTGGGAATATTATCCAAAATATCGAATAGCGCAGGGGGATATAGGGTGGTACCTTTATACTTTATCATCTGTCCTTTACGCCCCAACACAGAGCTTAAACGCGTGGTATTGCGACCGCATTTACAAGGTTCGTTATAATGGTAGCAAATATCTCCCGTCTTGAAACGTAGCAACGGCATACCTTCTACGCCAAGTGTAGTAATGGTTACTTCGCCGGCTTCTCCTTCTTTGACAGGATTATTGTTGTCGTCTAAAAATTCTACAATAATCAGCTCGGGCTGAAGATGTCCGCCACAAAAATGCTCACACTCTGTAAATGACGACTGCATTTCGGTTGATGCATAGGTAGAAAACAGCTGAAGAGTACTCCATTTTTCGCATATTCTTTTTCCAAGAGTATTCAGCTCAAATTCTGGTGTACGAAGCGACTCGCCAATACAGATACATTTCTTTAGTGAGCTGGAGCTATAATCAATTCCGCTTCTTTCGGCAAACTCAACCAGCTTAATTAAGAACGAGGGAACAACCATTCCACAGGTAGGATGAATACGGTTAATGGTATCCCACTGTAGCTCAGGAATACCGTTACCCACACGTGCAACACCCATACCTAACTCACGCGCACCTAAAAAATAGGCTAAACCGGCCATAAACCTTCGGTCGATGGTGGTCATAAGCTGCAGAACATCGTCTTTGGTGCAGCCTACCGTATTAAATGATAAATATTCGTTGTAAGATAAACGGTCGAGGTCGTTAGAGGTTAGCGTAAAGGTAACCGGATCGCCAAGCGTACCCGATGTTGTAACATAATCGATAATCTCTCTTTTATCAACACAAATAAACTCTTCGTTATGATTCTGAAGATCGGTTTTTGTGGTGAGTGGTATATGCTGTAAGTCTTCTATGTGCTTTATTTTGCGGATATCAATATTATTCTCCCTAAACATTTTTTGGTAGAAAGCAGAATTACTCTGTAGATAGCTTAAGGTATATTGCAGCTGTAGCTCTTGATATTTCTTGATTTCAGCAACAGGCTGAAATTGTATGTCAGGATTTTTATTCATAGCTTAGAAATAACTACGGTTAATCAAATCGTCTAAAGGTCTTTTGTCTTTGCTCTTTTATCTTTGTTCCTTGTTCTCTTGTCTATCCTTTTATCTATTCTTTTTTATCTTTTTCTCAATTCTCTCTTTCTCTGAAAGTCTGCCAATAGGTTTGGTTAAAGCTATCTTCCAACTTTCTATCGCTTTGTCGGTATTATTCATAGCCTTATAATAATCTCCCAGTACCTCGAACATGTGGTAATATTGAGGGTTTGAGATTTTATATTTTTCAATAATATCAGAAGACACAGCTTCTTGTTGTTCTGTTTTTTCTTTAATTAGTTTAGTAAGGCTTCTATATTCTACAAGCGTACTATAGTCGTTATTTAAGAATGCTGTATCTGCCGGAATTTCGAGTTCAGAGGTATATATCTCATGTGAAAAATCAAGCTCTTCGCTAAAAATTTTCTTTAAATCATACGCAACGAATCTACCCGATTGCCATGGCGATGTTGATACCCACATTATTCTTTCTGCGGGCTTAAATACTACCGAATGGTGTGCAATAAATTGGTTTAAGGCCATCTCGTTTGAAAGCCCCACATCTGTATTATTTATACCCATTCGGTTACGGAGAATAGAAACCGCTTTGTGTTCGTTTATAGGCTCTTCCTTTTGTATTAGTTCTTCCAAACGCTGATAGCGATAGTAGGTATCTGTGGTCTCTATGTTTTCGATATTTTTTTTATCACTTTTAAACTCTTCTGATTGAAAATGGTTAGTGCAGATAATCTTTCCATCGAAGTTGGCAAATAGCCCCATGTTTTTAGGCGATTTTTCGATTATTGCAGCACGCCCGTCTTTTGCCGATCCTACAAGTATTGATTCTGACACGAACAGCTCTCGTTTCTGCGCAATGGCAAACGCCTCATCAATGGTTGAAGCATACTGCAAAATTTCTCGTGTGAGTAGTGATATGGGAGTTTTTGCCGAGGTAGGCATGGTTGATTTTGCAGCGTTTATGGTAACGGTTAATCCTTCCTCGTTCATGCCTGAAAGTACACCTATCATCCCCGGCCAGCTTACCGAAACGAACTTATAACCTTCGTTCGGTTCGCAGAATGTAACCAGCTTATTTTGTGCAAACTTATCGCCCATGTAAAAATCGAAGTTGCGACCTACTACAAGAGAAGAGTCTGCGCTATATTTACCCCATGTGGCAAAAGAGCTGCAACCAACAAGCATATAGTCTTGCATGGCATGGCCGATATCGTGGGCTCCGTGGTAGTTCAGCTGACGCTCATAAGGTGTACCGATGAAATCAAACTCATCAGTACATGAGAGCGATATACCGTATATCTCGTTACGGTACTCTTCTGTAACATGCTCGCCAATATTACGGTTGAATATAATGATGAAGAAGCGGAGCAGCTTCAGATACCCGTCTGATGGAATCATTTCGCGTATTTGATCTACAAAAACCTTTTCCTGAAAATAGAGAAGGCTATCGGTCAGCTTCCCTATAGCAACACCACGATCAAAGGGTGTGCCGGAAATTTTCAGCTCCCACAATCCACTTTCGCTTTGTCGTAAGTGGCTATCTCCCCACTGGCGATATTGGCCGTTATCTACTACCTGCCAATCCGGTACTGTTCCGCCTTTAGGCTGCTTCATGTCTGCTGTAAAGTACAGATAGCTTAGCCATGCTATAAAAAGCACGATAAATGCCAAAACCGATAGCAGAGTTATTTTTAATATTTTAAAAAACTTACGCATTAGCTGTTCTTTCTCCTAAAGATATAAATAGTATTTGATGTATATTTATCGTTCTTAATTATTTCGAGGCTCATTGCTTGCTCGTCTGCAATGGTCTGCATTTGCTCTGTTGATGTAAAGTGCAGCTCATTCAGCGTTTTGTTGAATCGGAATATTTTTGTTGAAAGCACTTCGGTAAAACGTGTTACCTTTTGTTTTTTGTTATCGCTACTGTTTCCATCGCGTATAATTATCACACCATCAGAATTAAGGTGTGTGATACATTTTATGATTAACGCATGTTGAGCATCGTAATTCATATAGTGCAATACATCATTCATCACAAATACATCGCTATTGGCAAATGTATGGTTGGTAACGTCTGCATGAATAAAATCAATACGATTATTTTTCAGATAACCATGGTTTGCAACAGCGATCTTGTCTTCATCATAATCTATACCGATAAACTTTCTTTCGGGAGATAGCATGGTGAGCATATACCCCATCATACCGTAGCCGCAGCCAATATCGGTAATTTGAGCGTTGTAAGGTATAAGACTGTCGAATAAACGGTAGCTTTTCTCCATGCTCACTTTTATGCGAGCATACCACTCTTCTACAGGTCCTTTATAAATATAGTTCTTGATTAAGGTGTTATAGAAATATTTATTATCTGGCGTATTAAATTCTTTGCAAAGCAAATCGTATTCTTTGCGTATGTATGCTGTTATGTTTTTTGTACAAGAACGAAGGTCGTTGCCAAAGTCTTCAACCTTTATTCTTGGTAGTATTTTTGTGGCAATTACTCCGCATTTTAAGTAGAGGGGTTGAGCCTTTGATAGTATCATCCCGTTTCCGTAAAATAGTATCGGCGTAACTTCCAGCTTCAGCTCTTCTGCTAGATAAAATGCGCCTTTATGATATCGTTGTATCTTCCCATCGTATGAGCGTGTACCTTCTGGAAATATTGCGATTGAGTAGCCCTCGTTAATCTTTTTGCGCATCCGGTCGAGGTAGCTTTCATACCCTTCTCCTATATAAAAATAACCAACAAATCGGATTATTAATCCGAAAACCGGTGAGTTATGAACCCATTTGTTGGTTACCATTAATATTCTAGGACTTAATGATAGCAGGCGAAGTATATCAGTTAATGATTGATGGTTTGCAACTATTATGGATGGAACTTTAAATGTTTCGTTGGTCGTATTAATTGTATTCTTTTTTATAAAGAAGCAAGTCCATGAAATAAAACGGCAACAATACATTATAAGATAGCACATCCATAGCTTTTTTCGCTGAGTCTTTATTGGTGTAAATAAGAGTGTTATAAGAAAAGCGTGGAAAGTAAGGCACCCTACAAGAAATATTGTAAATGCATATATTGTTTGCAGTATGCCCATTACAGTGTATGGCTGTCTTCCTTTTGCTGCCGGATTGGCAATAAAGAAGTTAAAAATTACAGGCTCTAAAGTATATGCTACTAATACTACTGCAACCATTCCCAGTATTGACATGTATGATATTGAGTGTAGTGCCGGATGTTTAGCCAGTATCATTGCTCCCATTCCAACTATAATTGTAAAGGCAGAGAAAAATATAGCGGTTTTGTGAGAGTTTAGAACTGCTTTACCTGTTCGGTATTTGTTCTGCAAACCGTCCATGATGAATATGCTGAAATCGTCGCCAATACCAAAAATGAACGTTGATAGAATAATGCTGATAATGTTGAATTGTATGCCGAATAACCCCATTATACCAATAATAATTATCCAGCTTATTATCATTGGCAAGAAGCTGATTAATGTTAACTCGATACGGCCGTATGAAATAAGAAGCGCGAAAAAGATAAGGAATGAGGAGATGTAAAGAACCAAATAAAAGTCATCGTTAACAACCGATACCCATTTGGATGTAAAGTAGGCACGGTCGAATATTACTACGTCATCATGTCCTTCAAATGCTTTATATACCTGCTCTTTATTGTTGTCGTTCAGCTTCACTATGCTTATAAGCATGGTTAGTCCGTCAGCTTCTCCATACCAATCATTTAACCTTTTACCGAAAAAGCTGTTGCCTTTGTTCAGGTCTGCTATTTCGAAAGAAGAATCTATCCAAGTGTAGAAATCGTTGAAAGCAGTGGCTCGAAAACCAAGTTTACTACTTTCTGTTTGTATGGCTGCTTTTACAAAATCCTTTCTATCTTTAGTCCAGAAGCTGTTCCATTTTTGTATGTGCTTTTGCTGTTCTTCTTTGGTAATAAAAAAACGTTCGGCAGAGGCGTATTCAACAATCAGGCTGTCTTCTTTTAGAGCAGAGAGTTTCTTATTAGCTGCACGATAATTTTTTGTTGCTTCATCTAAATCATTTCCAACAGAAACGAACATAACATTCTTTTTGTTATCATTGTTGAATAGCTGATTTAGCTTTTGTTCAGTTTGTTTTAGATGCTTAGGTTCATAGCTAAGGTTTGTCATGTCGCTATCAAAACCCACATACTTTGACGTGAAAAAACAGATGACGGTAATGACTATAATACCTCCGACTAACCATTTGTTTTTTTCAAAATGATATGCGTTAAAGCGCTCAATGGCGCGTAGCACTTTGCCTTGCTTCTGATGAGCTTGTCCGCTTAAAAAATGCGGTAAATATATTAAGCAGAATAAGGTTGTGCCAATCAGGGCTAATGCGGCAAACAGTCCGATATTTTGTAGTAGGGCGGAGTTTGTAAATAGCAAACCCAGAAAAGCACCTATTGTTGTAAAACTGCCGACTGTTAAGGGATAGGCTATTTCTTTAACCAGCTGCTGTGGAGATTTTACATGATTTTGGTGCGCTATCATGTGAATAGAGTAGCTGAGTGCAATGCCCAGCACAACGGCGCCTGCACCAACGGCAATGGCAGAAACGCTTCCTTGAATCAACGAAATAAAGCAAAGTGAAAATAAAGCACCAAATAAAACCGGAGTAATAATCAGAACTATGTCAATCTTACGTTTGAATACAAGCGACATAAAAACAACAATAACCAATAGCGATGCAATAACCGTAAGCATGGTATCGGTTTTAACTTGCCGGGCGTTATATACCGCAACAGATGGGCCTCCGAAGTATTCTATATCCAGGTTTAAGTTATTATTTTCAAGCAACTCTATTTCTTTTTCTAATGCGGTAATCAGCACATCATTTTTTGCTGTGTTGCCCGTGCTATACATAGGTGTGATAAACATTAAAAGAGTGCTGCCATCTTCAGAAAAAATATAGCCATCGTTATACTGATAGGTAGATTCAATTTGAAAATCCTGTAAGCCTTTTAAGGTAGATCCCGCAATGCCCAAGGGGTCGCGCATGATATACTCTTTCATTACCATACCGCTTGGAGATATAAGATTAGCGTAATTTCTACGCATTATATCCTCAATCCGGTTGTTAGATAGTAGCGAGTCTATATATTGATAATCATTGTCCGATAAGAAAAGCGGAAGGTTGTCATAAATAAAATCGCTTACCTGAGACCTTGTATCGTTACCTACTTTGAGCAGAATATCTTCGATGTATTCGTCAACCTGTTGTTGTAACGTTTCATTAAGCTGTTCTGCTGCCGCGATTAGGCTGTCTGTTTCTACTCCGTAATCTTTAGTAGAAAACATAACAATAATCTTATCCTTAATCTTAAGGTTATCGAATACTTTGGATATATTTTTTGTGTCTTTTGTTTTTGGGAAAAAATGGGTAATATTCTCGTCTAACTTTATTTGAAATGCAGCGTATGCCATGCCTGTAGTAAAAATAATGAGCGACAGGTATAGCAACACTTTGCGGCGTTGAAAAAAATTATATATGCTGACAAAAAAAGACCCCATTGTAATAATTAGTCGGCTATGTTTTGCGAACGTTTTCTAAAAGCTGTAAGTAATCCAAATGTAAGTAATCCTATTGTAATGCTACATATTGCTGCAAAAATAAAGCTGCCTACAATATATTGCGTAAGGACATTCCATGCGCTCTCTAAAGATAAATCCGTAAATGCTAAACTTACAGGTTGACCTAAAGCCAAGCATCCGGTAACGTAGCTGCCATATAGCAAAAACGGTATCATTGGCGGTATGCTTATGTTTGAGGCAACCAGAGCTATCACTTTATTCAGTCTCAAAAATTGAGCAAGTACTAATGCTAAAATCATTTGGTATCCCCAAACCGGAACGATACCCATAAATACTCCTAGCATTACAGACAGAGTGATGTGCCTATTAGAATCGGGAGAGTGGGTAATGTGATTGTGTGTAAACTTCTTGATATTAGTCCATGTCAGCGCTTTAAAGAAACGCTTTGGATATGCCCAAAAGAACGCAATAAGAACCAAAACAGTATTTACAACGCTGATACGAAAAAAATCTCGTAACGGACGAAAATGTGATACCCGTTCTCCTTCGGGCGGATAGTAAACCTTAACAGGAATATTCTTAACAGGAATACCTTTCCAGGCAGAGAAGACAATAATCTCCAGCTCAAACTCATACTTGGCTGTGTAGCCTTTCATACTACCTATTTTATGTAAAGGGTATAACCTATAGCCCGATTGTGTATCTGTTAGCTTTTTGCCTGTTTCAACATGATACCAAAAGTTTGAGAACTTATTGGCAAAAGTATTTTTACCGGGCATATTATTGGCAGTAAGATTTCTTGCTCCAATAAGTAGCGAATCGGGATGTTGTTCTATTTCCTCTGCAAATGTTGGTATATCAGATGGGTAGTGTTGTCCGTCAGAATCTATTGTGATTGCATAGCGGAAACCTTGTTCTTTTGCAGCAAGTAATCCGTTTTTTAGTGCACGTCCTTTACCTTTATTCTTTGGATGGGTAATTATCTGTATGCTCTCAAAGCCTTGTATAACATTGGCTGTATTGTCTGTAGAGCCATCATTTACCACTATAATATCCTGGCAGTATTCGCTTACACCTTCAATAACAGATGCTAAAGTTTTGTCGTTATTGTATGTAGGAATAATAACGACAATCCCAAGTTCTTTCAGCTTACTATGCCAAGAAATACTATTCATCTCATCGCTTTTTTAGAACGGCTTTCAGCTTAGTTACCGTCTGTTCTTTTTGCAGAATATCTGCCTGTACGTTTATGCTGCTATCTTCTCCTTCTGTCAGTACCATTATTATTTCAATCATGTTGTCGGTCTTAGGGTTTATGACAGATAAAAACTTGCATGACTGCATTTGACTATAGCAGAGGTCGGTGTTTTTAATTTTCTCTACCCATTCCTTTACCATTTGCATTGTGCATACACCTGGAACAATGGGCTGTTCAGGAAAATGCCCTTTATATATTTCGTGATTCGCGTTTAGCTCCACTTTAATGGTGTAATTTCCCGCGCTTTCTTGAATAGCAATAATTGTATAAAAATCTTTAAGCAACATGCGATAAAATATTTCTATAATCTTTCAAGGTTAATAGATACACCAATCCAAGAATGATTGATGGTCAGCTTTTCAAAGTCGTTATCTTGCGATTTATATTTCTGAAAAACACTCTTGCCAAAGTTTCTTCCTGATATTTTCTCGACATATATTTCGTTTGATTTTGTCTTCCTAAACTTTTGATTGGCTAAAAACAGCTTCTTAAAATCGTTTTCAAACAGCATAATCACTCTTTTGTTTCGCAATGGTTCTACGCAGCTGTAAACTGTAAATTGTTCATCTTTCAATCCAAAATCAAATAGAGTAGGGCCAAAAAAAGTTGATGCTACAATACGAATTTCATCATTAGCTTTACGTTGTACAATAAGCATTCCGCTAAAGCTTTGCTTTTTAAAGCTAAGCTGCATATTGAACTTTTGCATCTCGCTATCAACGTTCAATAAGGGAGGATTGCCCGCTTCTACAGGCATTATCTTACTTGAACATGACGACAGAACAAGTAGCAAAAGAATACATAAACTAGCTAACCGAAAACTTTTCGTCATTTTGCAAAGAGTTGAATTTCTTATTGCTGAAAATGTAATCGGTGTAATCTGTTGCATTCTCTGATATTCTTAGCTTATCTACCGACATATCCTTTTTGTCAAAATAGATATGAAAATCTTTTATGTATTTCTGAACAACCTTACTTTTCGGCTTTACGATAACCAAAAAGTTTTTTGAATCTTCGAAGTACTCCAGCTCATAATCTGATGACAGTAAAGAAATATCTCCGGACATACACGCTGTGAGCATTCCTTGCATCTCTTTCATTGTCTTGTTAGAGGCGAGATTTACAATAGATTTTTTACCATTATCTGTAATCTTCAGTTTGTCTCCATTTATCACAATTATGTAGTTCAAAGAGCCGGTATAATCAAGGCAAATCTTATTGCTATGCTTGTAGTAGAACTTACCTTTTAGCGTGATATCGCTATCAAAAACATCAAGATGTTTTATCTGAGTAAAGCTGCTTTCAATGCTTTTTACCGCTTTGGTTGATTGCCCTAATTTTTGTTCAAATGCTTGCTTATCTTCTATCTTCTTCATTTGAGCAGATAGCGATACGACAAATATTGTCAGAGTAAAAAGTGTGGCTATAATATATTTCATGCTTCAAAATTCAAGTTAAATAATTCGTCAACTCTAACAAATTTATATCCTTTGTTGCTAATTAATTTGATAACACGCTCTAATGTGTCATCACTGGTTTTCAGGTCATCATGCAGTAAAATTACAGATCCGAAAGACAGCTTTTTTTCTACTCGTTTTAATACCTTACTGCTACTTTTGCAGGTATCTAAAGTGCGAATATTCCAGCCTATCGTGATGTACCTATGCTTCTTTACCATTCGCGCAATGGTTGGATTTGTTACACCAAAAGGAGGACGAAATAGCTGCGTTTTTTCTCCCGTAATATCTTCTATCTTTTTAGAGCATTCCGATGCTTCACTTGCCATTCTTTTAGCTGAATATAAGGGAAATTTACCGGAATGGTTGTGGCTGTGATTTCCCAATAAATGCCCTTCGTTTTTAATTCGTTGTATTATATTTTCGTTTCCTGCAATTTTGCTGCCAATGCAAAAGAAACAGGCTTTGATATTGTACTTTTTTAAAATATCTAACACTTTAGGCGTTTGTGTAGAGTCTGGACCATCATCAAATGTCAGTGCTACAACTTTTCCTGCTTTAGGATTGCGGCATAAGGCATTAAGATACACTCGCGATCTTATACTGTATGATGCATAAAAAAAGAAAAGCATCACAACAATTAGTATGCCAACCACAATCAACGTACTCATTTCCCTAGCAGCATTATTGAATGATTTTCGCCATTGTAATGGTTATAAATCAATATATTTTGTATCTCGGCATT
Source organism: Bacteroidales bacterium (assembly GCA_031550925.1). GTDB lineage: Bacteria > Bacteroidota > Bacteroidia > Bacteroidales > UBA932 > JAIRNF01. The sequence continues at coordinate 28,152 of JAVBOE010000017.1, forward strand.
AGTTATTAAGCTATCAACCGCTATGTAAAAAGCATGTGATGAAGCCGTATGATATTCGCCACAAGCATCTTTAAATGTATGATGGGTTGCTGAATTAGATATACTATTTACTACATCTGTATATATTTTGTCTTGCTCTATATTTCCGTTTTCCCCTGTGATTATTGCATCAATATTGCTAGTCTCTATGCCTACACTTTTCAATAGGGCTTGAATATATGATGATATTTCAGCAGAATTCATTTTGCCTGATAATGCCTTAACTCCCTTAAGTTCTATGTATGTATTTGAAGGTTTATCGCTTAGAATAAAAAAGTGTGCTCCCTCTCCTAATGTCGTGTTTTTAAGGCATCCCAACTTTTCTATGATTGCCTGAGCGGTATGGGTTACTTCATCAATAGCCCCGACAAGAACATTTTTATCGCCTTCGTTAATGCGCATCATTGCATCTATTAACGCACTCTCAAAGCTTATTCCACGATGAACAAACGTGTTGTTATATGCATGGTTGTTGGTAAGCAATGCAATCTGCGAACCAATTACATTGAATGTTGATTGAGTAAATGCTGTGGGATTCAACAATCGTTCGTCATTTTCGATAATCAAATTCAAAAACTTTTCGGTATCCTCAAGGCATCCTAAACCCGTTGCTGTTATTATAGAATCAACAGGTTTATTGTTGTTCTTTTGTAAACAAAGCAAGCCACATGCAACTCCCATTTTTACAATATGGCTCATGCGCCGACGCAGGTTGGCATTGGTAATAACGTCTTTATAGTCCGGCTCTATGGCATGTAGAATACCGCCTTCACCTATCATACCATCAGGACTAATTGCTGTTGCTGCGTTTATGTAAACTCTTTTTTTCATGCCGTCAGCTTATTGAAGAAAAGAGTAATGACGAATCATTCCCCCCGAATCCGAATGAGTTAGACAAAACATGCTCTATCGGTAGGAGCTGTCTATATCCCAAAACAGGACTAAGTCTTGTACCTTCTATCGGATTTTTAAAGTTAAGATTAGGATATATAATACCCATTGCCACAGAAAGAACCGATAGCACAGCCTCTATGCCCTCTGCCGCTCCCAATGTGTGACCAATAAAGGCTTTTACAGAGCTGAAAAGAGGAATACTATCTCCGAATAGCCTTTCAATTGCTCTTGCTTCAGACAAATCATTATTTGGTGTTCCTGTTCCATGAACGTTTATATATCCTACTTCCGAAGGTTTTATGCCTGCCATTTCTATGCTTTGGCGCATACACTCGTATGGCCCGTCTCCATCCGGTGAAGTTGCCGTTTGGTGGTATGCATCGTTGGCATTGGCATATCCTGTGAGCAGGCAATATGGATCTGAGTATAGAGAATAATCATTTTGCAAAACAATATAGCCTGCGCCTTCTCCGATGTTGAGCCCTGCTCGTGAAGCATCAAATGGCCTGCAATGCTCACTATCCAATATCATCAATGAGTTGAAACCGTTGAGTGTAAACTTACAAAGAGAATCTACACCACCTACAATTACAGCATCCAGCAGGCCGTTTTTTATCATTCGGGCACCCATAATAATTGCATTTGCGGCAGAAGAACAAGCAGTACTTATGGTTGTAACAAACTCTGTAATGCCTAAATATTCGGCAATTTGCTGTGTGCTATATCCACAATCGTGTTGAGCGAATAGCTGTACATCTGCTTGCTGAGGGTTATCCTTAAAACCAGCGTAAGCCTGTTCGCTCAAATCCATTCCGCCTACTGAGGTTGAAGAGATAAATCCGGTACGAAATGCTTTTACATTATTAATTCCGGAAGTTTGCAGTGCCTCTTTTGCTGCAACCATACCAAGCAATGTAGTGCGACTATATGTTTTTGCTGCAGGCAAGCCGAGCATTTCTTTTAGCAGGCTATTGCTCCGCTTTACTTCGCTAACAGTTGCATTAAGGGTTGTAGGGAATAGCGTAACAGGTCCCATACCATGCTTAACGGATGACAGAGCATCCAAATGCTCACGAACATTTGTGCCTATACCCGATATTGCTCCTATGCCTGTTACGTATATTTTCATTACTTCCGGTTTGCTTGTATGTAGTCTGCCAATGTGCGGATTGAGTGAAATATCTCTTTCCCTTCCGATGGGTTCTGAATTTTTATTCCATAGCTACGCTCAAGAATTAGCATAATCTCTAGGGCATCAATTGAATCAAGTCCAAGCCCTTCGCCAAAAAGAGGAGCATCAGCATCAATATCTGCAGGTGTAATTTCTTCGAGGTTTAGCTCTTGGATAATCTGTTGTTTTAATTTTTCAATTAGCTCTTCCATGGTTATTTTGTTTTTATTAGTTCAAATTCTGCTTTGTAATTTCCATCTAAAAATTCGCACCAACCACATATACAAAATGATAAACCGCTGTCTTGCATGGCCAGCTGTACATATCTTTTTATGGTCTCGGGAGAGTAATTTTTTTCAATAAAAAAGGTGTTCTCTCCTTGTATTTTATGATGTATGCAAATTTCTCCTGCCACCACATTTGGCAACGTATATACAAATACAGCAGGGCTAGCTGCCACATCTCCTCCATCGTCTATCAGCTGCTGATGCTTCTTATCTGTATCTAGCGATGCTGCTGAGTTTGATAGTATAATGCCAATTTTTGTAGGCTCTGTTTTTTCTTCATCTTTCAGCAAATAAGCAGCAGCAATATAGCCCAACTTTGACAAGTCGTCCATCTTGTAAAACTTCATATTGCTTTCGTTGAATTTTTTGTATGCCTCACGGATAAAGGAAGAGAAGTCTGGTGCTTCTGATTTGAAAACAACCTTATTGTTAATAGTAACTATATTATTTTCAACGATACAACGCTTTACAGAATTGCAACTTATTTTTTGTTTACTTGTATTTTTTTGTATTTTATTTTCTATGGATAAAACAATAGCAGCATTACACCCCCCGAATCCGGAGCCTGTTTTTATACACGATTTTGCAGTCGTTTTATGATGTTTGTTGCTAATCGCTAAAGGTTGAGATACGCCGTTATTTTCGTATCCAAGTGTACCAAAGACAACTTCATTTCTCAGCTGTTGTATGCTTAAAATTGATTCAACCACTCCCGATGCTCCCAATGTATGTCCTAAGTATGGTTTGAGGCTGTTTACCATTGTGTTTTGTAGCTGTGCCCAATGAACGGCTTTCGCTTCCATTTCGTCGTTAAAAACAGTTGCTGTGCCGTGCAGGTTGATGTATCCTATATCATCTTTAGTAAGCCCGGCATCATCTAACGCACCTTGTATGGCATAGAATAAACCATCTCCGGTGCGTGAAGGACCTGATATGTGGTTAGCATCGTTACTGATTGCTCCGCCGCATAGGGTTGCTGCATTGGGGCAATAAGCTGTGGTTAACAGTATGCTGGCACAGGCTTCTCCAAGGTTTAACCCGTCACGTTTTTCGTCATATGGGCGACAAATGTTCGGACTGACAGATTTAAAAGATACAAAACCGCTTGTGATAAAATGTGAAAGCACATCAACACCAACAACTACAACATTCTGATAAATGTTGGCTTGTAGCAAACGCTTAGCGATGATTAATGCTGATATACCCGAAATGCAAGCGTTTGATACAACCGATACTCTATCACCTAAATTGTAGTATGCCGAAATTTTATCTGCAATGCTCCACAAAAAAGCCGATTCGCTGATGTTTTCTGTTGCATTTTGTAGCATATCTATATTGCCCTTTGTTGTAGATATAATAAGGGCTGTATCAGATGAACTTAAGTCTGCTTTGTGCTGTTGCAACAGCTCATTTACAGATAAAATAATCAACTGCTCTGCTTTAGTGTATGCACTAAGGTTATATTTGTTTACTTGTTGGTTTAAAATTTCAGAACATATTTTTGCAGCCTGAATGGGTTGGTTTGAAATAGTACCACTTTTATCCAGTTTAACGCCACTCTTGTATGCAAGAATAGCATCAAAATTCTGTTGGGTAGTAAATCCCAACGAGCTGATGATATTATCTGCTGCAATGTATATGTTTAGATTATTCCCCATTTTTTCTTCCAATCCAAGTAGAATTCAGGATTAACCAGTTCAAGCTCACGATTTAGGTTTAGAAAAACCTGTATTGAACTTCCTGTTGCTACAACCGAATGGTCATCGGCTTTGTATATGGTATATTCGAAAAGAATTTTTGCAGCATCGGTGTTGATGTATCGGGTTTCGATAATTGCTTCGTCTCCTACGCTAAGCGGTTTTTTATACTGGCAATCTAAGCTGACAATAGGAGTCATAAAGCCATTTCTGTGCACGTCCATATAGCTTATGCCGTAGTGGTTGCCAAATGATTCGCGACCATCTTCGAAGTAACGTATATACTGACCATGCCATACAATCTGCATGAAATCTACCTCACTAAAACGAACGCGAATTGTTGTAGTATCGGTTAATGCTGCAATATTTGGTGTAATTTTTCTTTTCGACATTTATTTACTCTTCTTTTTTCAAAAAAATCTTCATTCTGCATTCAGCCATTAGTTCGTCTGCAGCACTTGTTTTTGCTGAGATTAATGTAATATCTCCTAACTCTTGCATCACCTGAATCTCGGTATATAATTCACTACCGATTTGTGGTAAATTATGTAGCTTAAACTTGTCAACAGAACCAATAAAGCCAAGGGAGACAGGCTCTCCTTTTTGCGTAGATATATAGCCCATGCGTGCCGCAGCCGATTGTGCAATGTGCTCAATTAATCCGACTTCTGCAAAATGATCTGATTGGCAGAAAATATTATCGGCTTGAATTGTTAAGCCCGAATATGAAGAATTACCATCAATTCCGTAGAATTTATCAACCATGACAATGGGTGCACGTTGCGGTATTAGCTGCAGTATTTCTTCTCCTTGTAAAATAGCTTCTCGCATGTTTAATCTTTTTTCTTACACTGAACAATGCTATGCCCCATTCCTAGGTTATCGTGAATTACTTCAACAGCAAGTCCGGCATCGCTTATGCAGCGTATCATATCTTCAGAATAATACATTTTACTATTGCCGTTTGCCATTGCTGTAAAGTATATACTGGTTTGCGCCAAGCAGTATGATGCTGTTTCAAATCTTTGCCTATCCCAAAAAGTTTCCATGATGTAAAGACGAGCATTGCTGCTCATAGAAACAGCTGCACGCTGAAGTATGCTAACCACTTCTTCTTCCGAGAAGCAGTCGAGGAACTGGCTCATCCATATGGCGTCATAACCTTTTGGGAAAGGAACGTTCTTATCCAATAAATTTACGCCATGACCATGAATGCGTTCCGCTCCGGTTTTACCTGCTGTGAATTGTTTCATTAGCTCCAGCTGCTGAGGTAAATCCATGATGGTAACGTTAACTGTCGGATTATACTCAACACACTTAAGCGCCCAACGACCGGTGTTACCGCCAACATCAAGTAGGGTAGAAGGGTTATTGCCGAATACTATCTTAAGCGCTTCTTCAAAAGAACAATCAGAATAGTAGTGGTCAAAACCGAACCAGCTCTTTTGCACATGCTCTGGTAGGCTTGATAAACCTTCATATATTGTAGGCCAATCGCCAAAAACTTTTAGCCCTTCCGGCTTACCATTTAGCAACGCTTCTTCAAGATTGAATAGCCCGAGGTAGTTTACATCATGGTTAAAATCCAGGTTTACACGAGCCATTTTATCGTTTAGCAAAAACCATCCTGTTTTTGACAAAACGAAACGATTATCGTTAAGTAAAACCGTTTTTATTGTAAGCGATGATTCCAGAAGAACTTGGGTTGCGTATGGAGATAGCTTAGTGTGCTCGATGATTTCATCTATGGTTAACCCGTCACGATTCTCGGCAAGTAAATCAAGAATGCCGAATTTTATCATTAGGCGGGATACTTGAAACACTACCGGAGCAAAAGCAATTTCTTGCGCCAACCGTTGTGCCTCTAGGGCTGTATGAGGTTCTTTTGAATATCGTTTTTTAAGTTCGTCAGATATATTCATGGTAATCGGTATCATGTTACCCCCAAAATTTATAGTAGTTAAACCATTGTTCGGGATATTCTTTTAGTATGCTTTCAAGCGTTTGCACGTATTGTTTTAGCTGCTCTTGTTCAGGTTTATCTCCAACTTTTCTAGCTGTTGGTTGTGCTATGCAAAAATGAAAGCGATATGTTTTATGCGGCTCCCTCATTGCAAAGTAAAAAACTACCGGGACTTTTAGTCGTGATGCCAGCAAAAACGGACCACCCGGAAATTTTGCTTCTTTTCCCATAAAAAAACAGGTCAGCAGCTTATCTTCTTTCACATAACGGTCTCCCTGAAAACAAACGTACTCTTTGTTGTCTAACGCTGTTTTAATAGCAAAAACGTGCTCTAAATTATCGTTGTTAACCGCAACTATTTTATAATCGGCAAAAGCCTTATTTTTTTCTAACACTTCTTTAATGCGCCTGTGCTCGGCATCGTAAAGCACTATGTTTATTTTTTTTCCATAACCCTCAAAGAACGGAGTCCCTATTTCCCAGCTGCCTACATGCGCCCCTATTATTATGGCTCCTTTATCATCGTTCAGTATTTCAAGAAATTTTTCGTAATTCTCAAACTTAAACTTGAACTTCTTTGTAAGCCCGCAACCAATGGCAACCTTATCTATTAGTATCTGTCCGAAACGATAGTAGTTCTTAAATAAAAAGCCTATGGATTTAAATACGTTTCGTTTTAGGATTTTTCGGGAGTAAAACCACGAACTGGCTGTAGCCCTTGGTGCAAAAGGTATAAAATGGATAACAATAAAGGCAAGGAATGTATATGCAACATTAACTCCAAGATGCTTTATCAAATAGATAAAGAACAGGTATCCGAATTTTCCACCTCGTGTTTTGCCTTCCCACTCTGTAGCCATTATTCCTCAACATTCATACGCGAAATAACGAAGTTGTAAAAATCCTGAACTGTTTGTACTCCAATAAAATCTTTACTGGTTACAGAAAATCCAAAATTTTGCTCAACTAAAACAACCATATCTACCATATCTAAGCTGTCTAGCCGCAATACTTTCATCAAATTGGCATCCGGTTGAATTAATTCAATATCCGTTTCAAATTCGTCTGCTAAAGTTGCTCTAATCTTTTCGGTAATTTCTACAATTCTCATGGTTTCTGCTTAATATTGGTAATATTAAGTTTACTCTTTAAATTTTTTAATAATTAAGGTTGAGTTGGTTCCTCCAAAGCCAAATGAGTTGGATAGGAAGGTGTCAAACTCAATATCTACACGCTTTGAAGGAATATTGAGCAAGGAAGAAGTCTCGTCAGATTCTTCGAAGTTGATATTAGGAGCAACAAAATTATTCTGCATCATTAGGGTTGAGTAAACAATTTCGCTTGCACCTGCCATCCACATTTCGTGTCCGGTCATTGATTTAGTTGACGTAACCAGCGGACGGTATTCTCCAAAAACATCAATAATAGCTTGTGCTTCATTTAAATCGCCGATAGGCGTTGACGTTGCGTGAGCGTTGATGTATTTTATATCAGAAAGTTTTACGCCCGAAGATTCAATAGCCATCTGCAGCGATTTTTTAGAACCGTTGATGTTAGGCACAGACATGTGATCTCCGTTTGAAGAAAATCCGTAACCCATAATTTCGGCAAGAATAGGTGCTCCGCGTTTCTTCGCTGATTCGTAGCTCTCGATTACCAGACTTGCAGCACCTCCGCTCGGAACTAATCCATCGCGGTTTTTGTCGAATGGACGTGATGCTTTGTGAGGCTCATCTATGCGGGTAGAGAAGGTTCCTAACCCATCGAAGCTGCTAACCCCAAAAGGATTTACTTCTTGTGCGCCACCGCAAAGTATGCAATTTTGAAATCCATTCCCAATTAAAATGTAGGCCATACCAATAGAGTGAGAACCACTGGCGCATGCCCCGGATATGGTAAAGCTGATACCTTTGAGCTTAAAAATAATGGAGAGGTTCATCGTTACAGTCGAGTTTAGCGCCTGAAAAACGGAACCGGCCCCTACAAGTGCTGTATTTCTCTTTGTCCTAACAGTATCACACGCTGTAATAATGGGAACAGCACTGCTGTCATTTCCATATAAAATTCCTACATCATTAGCCTCTAAAAACGCGCTGTCGATGCCTGCATTCCGAAATGCTTCTGCTGTTGCCATGTAGGCATATTCACCTTGTTCGGCAAGGTAGTTACGTTGACGCCTGTCAAGCAAAGGTTTTAAATCCGGACGCTCAATAATGCCTGTTAAGGGAGAAATAAACCCCAGCTCTTTACGTTCGGGGTCAATGCCAATGCCTGATTTTCCATGATATAGCGAATCCTTTACCTCATTGAGATTTTTGCCTATACATGAGTATATCCCCATACCCGTTATTACAACTCTTTTCATTTTCGCTATAGCTCGACTTCCGACAATTTGTGATTCTTCAAATACTCAACAAGTTTTTCTATATCCTTATACATTGGCTTATCTTCAACAAACACAGGGAAGATATCTCGTACTTCGGCATATATCTTTGCTGTTTTTGGAGATAGCTTTGATTGAATTTTCAGGTAATCTATGGCTTGTGCTATTGCCATAAATTGAATTGACAATACCTGAAATGAATTCTCTATAACTGTTTTCGCAATTAGCGCCGAGTTAGTGCCCATGCTTACGATATCTTGATTGTCGTTGTTATTCGGGATGCTATGCACATACATCGGGTTCGACAACGTTTGGCACTCGGCGGTGGTTGATGTTGCCGTAAACTGTGCAGCTTGTAAACCGTAGTTAAGACCAAGCGTACCAAGATTTCCGAAAGGTGGAAGAATTTCGTTAATCTTATCATGGAAGATATAGTTAAGCTGTCGCTCGGCAAGCATGGTTAGCTTTGTAATCGCAATCTTCAGCTTATCCATTTCGTATGAAACATAATCGCCATGAAAGTTTCCGCCATGGTATATATTTTGCGAATCGGGGTCAACAATCGGATTATCACATGCCGAGTTGATTTCGTTAACCAAAACCTTTTCCGCATTTTTCAGCTCATCATATATAGGTCCTAGCACTTGTGGCACGCAACGAAGAGAATAGTATGGCTGTACTTTATGTGCAAAAATACGCTCTTCGTGCTTATGGCTATATAGCTCAATCTCTCGTTTACGAACACATTGACTGTCTTCTATCAGCTTAGTCATAATTTCGGCAATCTTGCTTTGTCCTTTGTGTCGTTTGGTATCGTTAAGCTCTTTCGCCATAAAGTCATCGTATGATGAAACGACTTCATTCACCATAACCGATGCTATAATTGACCATTGTAGCAGCTTACGGGCATATATCAGATTAACAAGCCCGATGCCTGTCATAACAGAAGTACCATTGGTTACTGATAATCCTTCGCGAATACGCATTGCAAAAGGTTTCAATCCTAGCTGTTTCATTACATCGGAACAGTTTTGAAGCTGACCATTGTAGTAAACCTCTCCTTCGCCAATAAATGTTAACGCAAGGTGTGCAAGCTGTACCAAATCACCGCTAGCTCCAACGCTTCCATGCTCGGGAACGAATGGATATATCTCTTTATTGATAAAGTTTACAATAAGGTTAACCAGTTCAGGGTGTACTCCCGATTTTCCTTGTAGAAAAGTATAAAGACGTGCGAGCATTGCAGCCCTCACATAAATGGGCTCTAGTGGTTTTCCCGCTCCAACCGAGTGGCTGCGAATTATGTTATACTGTAGCTCTGTTAGGGCTTTGTCGTCTATTCTGTATTGAGCCATTGGCCCAAAGCCTGTATTAATACCGTAGATAACTTTATTAGCAGAGAAATCTTCCAAAAAGTCGAAGCTTCTTTGCACTTCGGCCATGGTTTCTTTCAGGATAGCTATCGGTTGCTTATCAAATACTATATTTTTTATCGACTCTAGGTCTATCAACGCGTTTTGTTCCATGTAGAAAATCGGATTATTCCAAACTGTAAAAGTACTATTTTATTTGCAAAAGCTTTAAATTTAAGCTTGAGATATGAGTACTAGCAATCCGATTTATTTATCTAGTTGACTTACAGTGAAAAATAAGTACTTAAAAAATGCTAAATTTTCCAATACTCTGTTTCGAGCAATTTATATCTGATTTGTTTAAAAATGAGGCTTTTAAAGTGATTTAACTTGTTGAATTGAGTAGAGTAATGGAATCGCATATTGGCTTAATTCGAGAATTTTTGAACATCTGTAGATATAGGCTTGTAAAGTTCTGGAGGATATACAAACACAAGCTCTATTGCATATCAAATCAAAAAGTGTAAATATAGTTGTGGTTACAGAAACAAAAAGATTTATCTAAATTTGTTTGATACAGATTAGTAAAAAGCAAATGTTATGTTAAAGATTGCTCGTTTTATCACGTTTATTTTGTGTATGGGCTATGGTGTAAATGCTGTGGCGCAAGAAAGGCTTATTGATTATGTAAACCCAATGGTTGGCACTAAAAGTATGGGGCACACGTTTCCGGGTGCTTGTTCGCCTTTTGGGTTGGTGCAGCTGAGCCCCGATACCGAAATGATACCACATAATATTGATGGAAAATATCAGCCTGAGGCTTATAGGTATTGTGCCGGATATCAGTATGGTGACAAAACGATAGTTGGCTTTAGCCACACTCATTTCAACGGTACGGGTCACTCCGATTTAGGCGATATTTTGATGGTTCCGACAACAGGCGAAGTTCAGCTGAAAATGGGTACGGTAGAAAATCCTGAAAACGGCTATCGTTCTCGTTTTAACCATGATAACGAGCATGCAGAGTTAGGTTACTATTCTGTTCTTTTAGATGATTATAATATTAAGGCTGAGCTCACGGCTACCGAGCGTACAGGTGTACATCGTTATACATACCCAAAAGGAGAGGGGCATATTATTCTTGATTTGGCGTATGGAATTTATAGCTATGACGGAAAGGTGTTGATGGCAAACTTACGTGTTGAGGATGAATATACGCTTACAGGATATCGTATAACACAGGGGTGGTCGCGTATGAATTACGTTCATTTCGCTATTAAATTTTCAAAACCGATTAAGAATTATGGTTGCGAGAATGACGATAAACCAAAGTATATCGGGTGGTGGAGAAAGTTTGATATACAGAATAGCTTTCCGGAAATGTTTGGCAAGAAGCTTACAGCCTTTTTCACTTTTGATTTTGAAGATGGACAACCTCTTGAGGTTAAAGTGGCTTTATCGCCTGTTGATGCTTTAAGCGCGCTGAATAATATGGAGGTTGAAACATCCGGTAAAAACTTCGACCAGATAAAGCAAGATGCACAAAACAAGTGGGAGAAGGAACTGAGCGTAATTCGTATAAAAGCAGATGAGGAACGCAAAAAAGTTTTCTATACTGCGTTGTATCGCACTATGATAAATCCATCCGTTTATCAGGATGTTGACGGACGTTATAGAGGGATTGACCACAGCATACATCAAGCCGATAAAGGAAGCATAAACTACACTATCTTTTCAGTTTGGGATACCTATCGGGCACAGCATCCGCTAATGAATGTCATAAAAAGAGACTATAGCAAACAGTTTGTCAATTCAATGCTAAACCATTATAAACAGAGTCCGCATGGCGCGCTTCCGGTATGGGCGCACATGGGAAATGAAAATTGGTGTATGATAGGATACCATTCGGTTTCAGTCATTTCTGATGCTATTGCTAAAGGCATTGATATCGACAAAGAGCTGGCGTTAAAAGCATGTATTAGCAGCGCTAACGTTTCATACTACGATGGTATAAAAGAGTATAAGGAGTATGGCTATTTGCCAATGGAATTCAATAGTTCGTCAGCATCAATAACGTTAGAGTATGCGTATGATGATTGGACAATTGCAGCCTTGGCTCAACGTATGGGAAAAGCATCGGTAACAGATGAATACAGCAAACGAGCATATAGCTATAAAAATATTTTTGATCCGAGCATTCAGTTTGCACGTCCTAAAGATAAGACAGGAGAGTTTAAAGAGCCTTTTGATGTGTTGGATACGCATAACCAAGGATTTATTGAGGGCAACTCGTGGAACTACTCATTCTATGTACCACATGATGTTAATGGTTTAATAGCATTGATGGGCGGTAAAGAACGTTTTGTGCAGCGGTTGGATTCGCTATTCACAATGACACTTCCTGCCAAATATTTCGAAAACACCGAAGATATTAACGAGGAAGGCATTATGGGTAACTATGTGCATGGTAACGAACCCAGCCATCATGTTGCCTATCTTTATGCATGGACAGACGAGCCTTGGAAAGCGCAATACCGCTTACATGAGATAATGAGCAAGATGTATAAAAACAAACCCGATGGACTTTGTGGTAACGATGATTGTGGGCAGATGTCGGCATGGTATATCTTTTCGTCAATGGGTTTTTACCCTGTTTGTCCGGGGACGGATCAATACGTATTGGGGTCTCCCAATTCACAAGAAGCTGTTATAAATCTTGAAAATGGCAAAACATTTAAAATATTGGCACCAAAGCTTACCAATAAAAACGTATATGTAAAATCGGTTAAGCTGAATGGTGCGGACTACACCAAAGCATACATAACACATGCCGATATTATGAACGGAGGAGAGCTGTTCTTCGAGATGTCTGACAAGCCTAATAAAAAACGGACATTTGCTGATGATGAGAAGCCTTACTCATTAAGCAATAGATAGAAAAAGAGAAGCGATTACAAAACCTTGTAATCACTTCTCTTTTGTCGGGGTACCAGGACTCGAACCTGGGACCCCCTGCTCCCAAAGCAGGTGCGCTAGCCAACTGCGCCACACCCCGATAATCGTAAAAATGGTAGGCTTTCCATTTTCGAGGAGCAAAGGTATAAAAAATCCGGATATACCAAGCTATTTTTCTAAATCGGATATGGGAATTGTTTTCCGAATCACCTCATTTGCCTGTTTATCATTGATTATCACGTAGAAATTTTCTTTATCGCTCATGCAGTAAAAATCGATATAGCTGATATTCGCGGTATGAATTTTCCACCGCTTACGAACAATACCATCTCTGGTTACGTAGGCTACAAATAAGCTTTCGCCGGAGCTAAACGTAGAGATAAATCCTTTAGCAATAGGTATGCTAGTATGCTTATATACAGCCAAATCTTCTGCTATAGGTAGCTGTTTAATTTGCTTGTAGTCCGCGTCGAGAATTTTTACGCAAAAAGTATTCTCGTTTTTTATAATCAAGGCCAGCCTGTTGTCTATATCCAGCAGCTCAATTGAGTTGGGAATATCCTTGCTTAGTAAAGAGCCGTCTCCTTGATTTATAATAGGTATATGCCTGTTTACGGTAAAATTTCCGTTGAACTCTGTTAGAATAAATAGCCCGTTAGCTTCGTTATTTTCTTTTGCAATAGGGTGCGTGCCGGATACCTCAGTACATACTATTTGCTTGCCGTTGAAAGCTGTAGCGGTATAAGCCTTTACTAAACCAAAATTTTGAGCTAAACCTTCGGGGTACTCAAATAAAGAGATTGGAGGGATTGCCCACACGCCCTTGTCTGTAAGGTAGCCGTAAAACAGCTTATTGTCCATATAGGCATATCCGGCTAACGATAGTATGAGCCAATGGTTATTAAAGAAGTGAAAATGAGGCAGCGATAAACCTATAGACTCTTCGCCCATGCCCTTCAGCTTATCGCCCATAAAATCTGTTATTACACCATCTTGTAGCTTAGAGAAAACGAAGCGATTCATCAAAACATCATAAAACGCTAAGCTATGGCCTGCAAAGTTAAAAAGATGAGGCTTATAAAAAATTTCGGGTTTATACTTCTCAATGCTATCGATAGATGCTCTGTACAACCAAAGTTCTTTTCTGCTTGTTTGAGAGCTAATTAACATTAGCGTATCGCCATGTGCCTCTAAAAGCTCGTTACTTTTTGATGGAAAAAGAATTTTTTCTGGAGCATTGTACGATGCGATATTTTGAGCATTGTTGGCGCTTATAATAGCAAGCGAAGAAGCAGCAACCAAAAATACTTTTTTCAAAAGATTCATATTACTAGGCTTTTAAAGTTTGCGACAAAGTTCGGTAATTTTTGTACACGGACAAATTGTTGTGATTATGATTTATTTTTACCTTTGCTGTTCAAAATTAATCGGGGTGTAGCGCAGTTGGCTAGCGCGCCACGTTCGGGACGTGGAGGCCGAAGGTTCGAGTCCTTTCACCCCGACTAATATTCTGAACGACAGATTCTCAGAAAGTTATCTTGTTGTTTTTTTGCCAAGATACACTTTAGATACAATTAAAAATATCCTACGTGTTTAACGGCTTTTTCCAGCGGAATTTTTTTTATAGTGAAGAGGTTAAATTTTTTAGACAACCTCTCCCTATAAATTTTATACCTTGCGGTTAAAATCTTTTACTTATGCCTAGCGAAGAGTTTTTGCAGTTTATCTGGAAGTTTGGCCTTTTTGATAAGGAAAATCTTTTTACCGTTGATGGACGAAAAGTAGAGGTTGTCTCCCTAGGCATACACAACAGCGATGCAGGTCCTGATTTTTTGAATACAAGGCTAAAAATTGACGATACCTTGTGGGCAGGAAATGTTGAGGTACACAAGCAATCTTCTGATTGGAACAAGCATAAGCACAGCTCCGATAAGGCCTATAACAATGTAATACTTCACGTTGTTGGGCGGTATGATACACCTACCATACAAGAGAATGGTGCTATTGTTCCAATAGTTGAGCTGCCATATTCTCTAAGTTTAGAGCAGAAGTATATAGAGTTGGTTGGCTCAAAGCCAATAACAGCATGTCGTCCATTCATCTCATCAATCGAGCCGTTTCCGCTTAAAAGTTTTTTGAGCAGGGTATTGGTAGAACGGTTGGAGATGAAATCTGAGCGTTTGGTAGCCATACTCAACCAAACAAATAACGATTGGACAGAGGTTTTTTATCGCACGCTGTTTCGTTCGTTTGGGTTTAGCATAAATGCTATTCCGTTCGAAATGCTTGCGCAGCAAACACCCTTGCTGAGTATTGCCAAGCATCGTAGTTCATTAGTTCAGCTGGAGGCTTTGCTGTTTGGGCAGGCAGGTTTCTTAGATACAAAGCCCGTAGATGATTATCACGCCAAGCTGAAAGAAGAATACGCCTTTCTTCAGAATAAGTTTAAGCTGAAGCCAATAGAAAAACATTTGTGGAAATTTCTGCGTCTCCGTCCAAGTAATTTTCCTACCATTCGTATAGCTCAGCTGGCATATTTGATGCACTATTCAAGCCATATAGTAGATAGCATAATCTCGTATAAAAATATCGACGATTACTTCAACCTGTTTGATATAAAGACTTCGGAGTATTGGGAAACACACTACGGTTTTGGCGTAGAGTCTAAGCAAAAGGTAAAGCAGCTGGGAAAGCAATCTATAGAACGAATTATTTCTAACGCAGTAGTTCCTTTCATCTTTACATACGGGAGGATGAGAGCTAATGAAGAGCTGCAAGATAAAGCATTGACACTATTAGAGTCATTAACTCCCGAGAGCAATGCGATTATTGAAGAATGGGCAGCTGCCGGAATTAAGGCAGAAAATGCATTCTTTAGTCAAGCTTTGTTGCAGCTAAAACAATCTTACTGCGATAAGCAAAAGTGCCTCTCATGCTTTATTGGCAGCCGGATGTTTATAGAAAAGACACCTTAATTACAATGTGTTAATGTGCTAATATGAGAAGGTGAGAATGAAAAGATGCACTAGCGGGTAGTATGACACAGAGAAAAATGTTTCTGCATGTTGCCCCTAAATCCCCTAAAGGGGACTTTAAACCAGCGCCTCCGGAAAGTCCCCTTTAGGGGATTTAGGGGTAACATGCAGTACGCTGAATGAGGAAATACCCTAAGTCGCTGTACTCTCTTTTTCGCTATCTTTGTTTTTACAATAAGAGGAATGTTTCACTAATAACTATACTGCTATGAAAAAATTTTTACTTGGGTTAACCATGTTAGGTTGCGTTGTGGGTATGAGCTGCAAAGGAAAAACCCCGAACGCTGCAACCGATGAGTCCACTAAAATTATTACGGGTGCTGAGCAGCTAGACCAATATCTGCCTTTACTCGAAGGTAAAAAGGTTGGTATGATGGGCAACCAAACCTCAGAAATTGATGGTAAGCATTTGGTTGATGTCCTTTTGGAGAAAGGTGTTGATTTAAAGTTTGCCTTTGCTCCGGAGCATGGTTTCCGTGGCGATATTGAAAGAGGAGAGAAAGTAGATAACGATTTCGATAAGCAAACAGGTCTTCCGCTTTATTCTTTGTATGGAAAGCATGGCAATAACCCCGATTCGATTGTAGCATCAGTTGATATTATGATTTTTGATATACAAGATGTAGGTGCCCGCTTTTATACATATACTGCCTCAATGCACCGTTTAATGCAGCTTTGCGCCAATACCAACAAGCCGTTAATAATACTCGATCGTCCTAACCCCAACGGCGATCAGGTGGACGGACCTGTTCGTAAAGACGATAAGTTCAAGTCGGGCATTAGCTATCATAAGGTTGCCATGATTCACGGATTAACTACCGGAGAATTGGCTCAAATGATTAACGGAGAAGGCTGGCTTGATAATGGCGCACAATGCGATATAACCATTATTCCTGTTAAAAATTATACGCATAAAATGCAGTACAAGCTACCGGTTGTTCCTTCGCCCAGCTTACCAACTCAGCTATCAATTCGCTTATACATGTCGCTTTGCCTATTTGAGGGAACAACCATTAACGAAGGTCGCGGAACCGACTTCCCATTTGAAGTATATGGATATCCCGATCCTTCGTTTGGTGATTTCACGTTTACACCCGGAGGTCGTCCTGGCGTAAGCGCACATGTTACACAACAAGGTAAGCTATGCTATGGTGTGGATTTACGTGGTTTAAATCCAGCAGAAGCAAAATTTACATTGAAGTATGTGCTTGATGCATACCACAAAGTTCCCAATGATTTCTTTTCTCGTCCCGAGTTCTTTGATAAGCTTGCCGGTACAGATAAGCTGCGCGAGCAGATGATTGCAGGTCTGACAGAAGAACAGATTCGCGACAGCTGGAAAGAAGAGCTTACCGAGTACAAGGCTATGCGTAAAAAATATTTGTTGTACGAAGATTTTGAATAGAACAAAGATTACGTGTTAATGGTTAATCGTTAGCTGAAAAGAAGTAAGTAATTTGATGGTTCAAATTTTTGAATTACTTATATCTTTAAATTAGTTCAAACTTTTGTTTAATACATCGCTGAGAAATGAAGGGACGTGAAGACATGCAGCTGGCTGTACTTATTGATGCGGATAACGTAACCTACTCTAACATCAAAGGTATGCTGGAGGAGATTGCGAAAATAGGAAACCCGACAATAAAGAGAATCTACGGAGATTGGACTAAGCCAGCGGTTTCGGGCTGGAAGCAGCCTTTGTTGGAGAATGCAATAACTCCTATTCAACAGTACAGCTACACTACCGGGAAAAACGCAACAGATTCTGCCATGATTATTGATGCCATGGATATTCTGCATAGTCGGCAGGTAGATGGCTTTTGCTTAGTTTCCAGCGACAGCGATTTTACCCGCTTAGCTATTAGGCTGAGGGAGGCAGGCATGCTGGTAATTGGTATCGGCGAAAGAAAAACACCTCAACCGTTTATTGTTGCTTGCGATAAGTTTATTTACCTCGAGATAATAGGAAGGGCTGATGATGCAGAAGATGCTGATAAAAGTGTTCGTTCGACTGATACAAAATCAAAAGAAGGCCCAACCGTACATTTCGAGAAGATAGACAAGAAGCTCATTAAATTGCTAAAAACCTCGGTCGAAGATTTAGCCGACGATAATGGTTGGGCTTTTCTTGGAGATGTTGGTAACCTTATCAGCAAAAAGAAACCCGACTTTGATTCGCGTAACTATGGCTTCCCTAAGCTTACACCGTTGTTTAAATCCCTGAAAAAAGATTTTGAAATAGACGAAAGGGATACCGGCGGAGGTGGTCAGATAAGACATATTTATGTTAGAGTAAAAAAATAAACAGATGAAAAAGCTTATACCAATAGCATTAGTGCTGCTTTTCTTTGTTACAGGTTGCAAAGAAAAGAAAACCGAAGTAGCCGCACCCGCAATTATGACAGGTGCCGAGCAGCTGGACGAATATCTGCCTTTGCTGGAAGGCAAGACGGTAGGTGTTCTGGGTAACCAGACATCTGTTGTTGGCGATCAACATTTGGTAGATGTATTGCTAGAGAAAGGCGTAGATATTAAGTTTGTCTTTGCCCCCGAGCATGGCTTTAGAGGCTCTGTTACCGGCGGTATTGAGATTAACAATGAGCTGGACGAAAAAACAGGATTACCCATTTATTCAGTGTACGGAACGCATGCAGCTGATGCTAAAAATGCTACAACCGACTCCCTAGTTGCTTCGGTAGATGTAATGCTGTTTGATTTGCAGGACGTGGGTGCGCGCTTTTACACCTACATTACATCGTTGCATCAGCTTATGCAGCTATGTGCCGATAATAATACGCAGCTGATGATACTGGATCGCCCTAACCCCAACGGTGATCAGGTGGACGGACCTGTTCGTAAAAGCGATGACTTTAAGTCGGATGTCAGCTACCACAAGATCGCAATGGTGCATGGATTAACCGTTGGAGAGCTGGCACAAATGATTAACGGCGAGGGTTGGCTGAACAATGGTACTCCCTGCAAGCTTCATGTTGTTAAGGTGAAGAACTACACGCATAAGTCTATGTATGAGATACCAACAATTCCATCGCCCAGCTTGCCCAACCACTTGTCGATTCGTCTATATCCGTCGCTATGTTTGTTTGAGGCGACACCTGTAAGCGTTGCGCGTGGTACGGATTTCCCGTTTCAGGCAATAGGATATCCCGATGAAACAATGGGCGAATTTACGTTTACACCCGAATCTAGAGAAGGGATGACTACTCCCTTACAGAACGGAAAGCTTTGCTATGGCATAGACTTACGCAACATAAATGCCGATAGCGTAAAGTTCTCGCTTAAGTATATCCTCGACTTTTACCAAAAATCACAAGGTAAATTCGAGTTCTTTTCTCGTGCTAAACGCTTCGATCAGCTTGCCGGAACAGATCAGCTGCAAGAGCAAATTAAAGCCGGATGGACGGAAGAACAAATCCGTGATAGCTGGAAAGACGACCTTGTGGCATATAAGCAAATGCGTAAGAAATACCTGCTATACGAGGACTTTGAGTAGCGTTATATAGATTTTAAGACTTAAGGATTTCAAGACTTAAAGACTTTTTATTGATAATCAAAATATTGTCTT
Source organism: Bacteroidales bacterium (assembly GCA_031550925.1). GTDB lineage: Bacteria > Bacteroidota > Bacteroidia > Bacteroidales > UBA932 > JAIRNF01. Next base: position 47,511 of record JAVBOE010000017.1, read on the forward strand.
TCTTGTAGCTGCAGCTATGTGTTAGGCTTTATATAATCTTTTCAAAGAACGATACAATCAGACTAAATTTATCAAGGGTGGGTGCGTTTACCTACCCTTGTTTTGTTTAGTTTTTGTTTAGTTTATTCTATATAGGGTTACCAAGCATGTTACCCTACATGTTACCTTGTATGTAACCATCTATGTTACCAAGTATGTTACCTAGAGTAACATACTTTGACTGTTAATCCGGCTTTTTAATATAATCGGTTACAAAAATCTACAGCTGTTAGCCTGATATTCGTGCGGATTATACAGCTATGCTCTCTTATTCAAATCGTTCGGCTACTTATACCTAATAGTACCGGTAGTATGTGTTGATTTGTTAGGCTTACTCGCTTTAAAAAGAGCTGTTGTTTAGCCGGTTAGCAGCCTGATTTAGTAATCGTACATGCTAAGCAAATATAGGCTAAAAGAGAGGTTTAACCATGTAAATAGAGCATAGGTTTTTGACATGGTTTTGACAGGAAGAAAAGACAATATGTTAATGTGCTAATATGAAAATGTGAGAATGAAAAATCCAGTTCATGGGTTGATATTACTCCAAAAAGCCCAGCATGATGCCCCTAAATCCCCTAAAGGGGACTTTTTCCGGAGGTACTGGTTTAAAGTCCCCTTTAGGGGATTTAGGGGCAATTACAAAGTGCTAAATTCAACATCTTACATACATTCAGGAGATGTCTCACTACGTTCAACATGGCCTATGTTTTCGCTGTACACATATCGCAATACGCTGCGCCCCCTTTTTCGTGATACTTGATACTTGTGTTTTGATACTATTCAGCCTTGCTAAAAAGAAAAGAGAGCTGCAATCAACCATTGTAGCTCTCTTTTATCCTAGGTAAGCAACGCTTTATAGAAGTGCTTTCAGCTTTTCAACATATACGCTTTTGGCAGCCGAGCCAACCTGTTTGTCAACAACCTTACCATCTTTAAAGAAAAGTACGGTGGGTATGTTACGGATACCAAACTTTACCGATATTTCGTTGTTAGAATCAACATCTACCTTGCCAATAACAGCTTGTCCTTCAAATTCGGTTGCCATCTCATCAATAATAGGAGCAACCATACGGCATGGTCCGCACCATTCCGCCCAAAAATCAAGAACAACAGGCTTGCCGGCCTTTTCTACTAATTCTGCAAAGTTTGCTGTAGTTATTTCTAATGCCATAGTTAAAATTTTATCTGGTTATTATGTGATCATTATATTGATAACAAAAGTACATATTTTTTGTTTATGGATTTCTGTTAAAATCTGGCATTAATATACCGAAATGGTATAATAAAATCATAAAATGCAATAGGTCTGTTAATTCCGGGTATATACGAAGTCGGCGGCATATTTGCGATTTTGCCTAGAATAGTGTAGGTTTGTACACTTGTAAACTTTTGAAAGTAAATGATGAGCTCTTTTAGTAAAGCAAAGCATTTGGCCATTGGTATGGCTGTATTTTTCTGTGTAGGTATTGGTTCTTTGGCTGCAGCCCCTCCCGATGAGGATTTTAAGGTTGTAAAAAATCTGGATTTGTTCTTTTCGGTTTTTCGTGAGCTAAAGCTTTTCTATGTTGATGATATTAATTCTGACAAGATTATAACGGATGGTATAGAGGGAATGCTAAGCGAGCTGGATCCTTATACTGAATATATGACCGAGGAGGAGGCTAAAGATTTTGATGTGGCAACAACCGGAGAGTATGGCGGTATAGGTTCGTTAATTCAGAAATCGGGAGACTATACTAAAATATCGGAAGTATATAAGGGTTTTCCTGCCGATAAGGCTGGATTGATAGCGGGTGATTTGATGCTGGAAATTGATGGGGTATCGCTGAAAGGTAAATCGACAGAAGAGGTTAGCAGTATGCTTAAGGGGCAGAAAGGTACCAGCTTTAAGATGAAGGTTGCTAAAGTAAAAACAAAAGATACTGTAAGCATAAAGCTTACAAGAGAAAGAATCCATATTTCAGGAATTACATACCACAACGTTTTTCCTAATGGTGTAGGTTACATACGCCTTTCTTCCTTTACGCAGGGGTGTAGCAAAGATTTTCGCAATGCTTTTCTCGACCTCAAAAATACAGGAAAGATGAGCTCTCTTGTTATCGACCTGAGAGGAAACGGTGGAGGTGCATTGGACGAAGCCGTAAAGATTGTTAACCTGTTCGTTCCTAAAGGAACAGAGGTTGTACGCTCTAAAGGACGTATCACAGAGTTTGACAATGTATATAAAGCCGAAGAAGAACCTATAGACACTGCCGTTCCTATTGCCGTCTTGGTTAATAGCGGAACGGCATCATCATCAGAGATTGTTGCGGGCGCAATACAAGATTTAGACAGGGGGATTGTTGTTGGTACTAGAACGTTCGGAAAGGGTTTGATACAGGCTGTAAGACCGCTTAGCTACAACGCCAAGGTAAAAATTACTACAGCTAAATACTATACGCCGAGCGGAAGGTGTGTGCAGGCGCATAACTTCTCTAAGCGTAATACCGATGGTAGCGTTTCATTCATTCCCGATTCGCTGAAAACAATGTACCATACTAAAGCCGGACGGGTTGTATATGACGGCGGCGGTATTCTTCCCGATGTGCAAGACTCTATCGAAACATATAGCAATATTTCTGTCAGCTTGTTATTGAGAGGGTTGATATCCGATTATTCGGTAAAATATTACTGCGAGCATGCAAGCGTTGCTGCACCTGAAACGTTTACGCTAAGCGATGCCGATTATGCCGATTTTGTGAGCTTTTTAGAGGGTAAAGAGTACGACTATCAAACTCGCTCGGAGTCTTTGCTAAAACAGCTTAAAACCGCAGTAGAAAAAGAAAAGTATGATGATGTGGTAGAAAAAGAAATAGCTGTATTGGAAGAAAAATTGGCTCACGATAAGAAGAAAGATTTGGAAGTATTTAAGCCCGAAATAAAGCAGCTGATAGAAGAAGAAATAGCTGTTTGCTACTACTACCAGGAGGGTAGGGTTAGGGCGTTACTTAAAGATGATAGCCAGCTTAAAAAGGCGGAAGAATATTTGCTTGCTCCCGCTAAGTATAGCGAAATACTTTCGGCTAAATAGAAGATAGAGCAATGAACACAGACAAAGGACAAGGGGCAAAAAGAGTTGAAATAAATAGGTAGTATAGAGAAGTCTTTGCTCTTTCATCCTTGTTCTATAATCTTTTAAATTATATATTTGTAAATACATTAATACCGACAGATATGGCAAAGGAAAATACTTATATAGAACCAACCAATCTGAATATTAACCGCATTTCTGAGGGGACTACGATTGTTGGCAGCGTTATCGCAAAGGGCGATCTACGTATAGATGGAAGAGTAGAGGGTACCATTAATACGACAGGAAAAGTAGTTGTTGGTAATACAGGGTACATCAAAGGAGATTTAACAGCTGGTACATTAGATATGATGGGCTATATAGACGGCAATGTTGTTGTAACGGATGTTGTTATGATGAAGTCTTCTGCAGCTATTGATGGCAATGTATTTGCCGGTAAGCTGCTTGTTGAGTCAGGTGCTCGTATTAACGGTCATTGCCTTATTGGTAAGAAAGAGAAGATAGACTAAGAGACAAATGGACTTTAAGACTGGAAGACTAATAGACAAAAGAAGAGAGAGAAAAGAGTATAGAGCAAAAAGAAAAGGGAATAATAACATATAAAGAACAAGGGCAGCATCTAATTTGGATGCTGCCCTTGTTCTTTTAATCTTTAAGTCTTTTGCCTTAAAGCCTATAAGTCTCCTAGTCTAAGTATTCAACATCAAAATCCCAGCTCCATTGGTTAAAGTAGATGTTTCCGCCACGCCATTCCAGCTCTCCGCGTTGGAAGTCCACTGTCTCGCTGCGGGGATATATTTTAAGCGGGAATAATGGGCGAGAATAATCATCATTAACAATCCAGCGGTAGGCATCTATGCCGTTAGAGTAAATATACTTCTCATCATTGCCATCGAAGATATCTTTACGTCCGAATGACTGATCTACCGGAACCCAGCCTATACCTTCGTAGTAAACCTCTGCCCAATCGTGCATATTAAGGGCTTTAGGATGCATCATAAAGCCGCTCTGCCACTTAGCCGGAATACCATTATAGCGCGCAAGGGTTATAAATAGTAAGCTTACCTGACCACAATCTCCGTGGTTGTTGGCTATAACATATTCGGGTATGTTAGTCAATGTAGAGTATTCTCTAGCTCCTGCCCATGGGTAGCTGTCGTTTATCCAGTCAAATATTTTCTTTGTAACCAAGTATGGGTTAGTTTCGTCTCCAACAATTTGCTTAGAGAGTTCTTTTATCTTATCGGTAAATATAACGTGCGATTCGCGTTCGGCTGTGTATGTTTTGTACAGCTCGCTATTTTTGTCGTAAGGCTTAAGCTGCTTACCTTCTAGGTTAAACCACTCGGCAGCCGATGAGTAGGTAAACTCCATAGAGAATTCTAGGGGTTTATCTTTTTCAGCAGTCTTTTCCATATACAATGTACGGTGAGGGTATGCAGCTAATGACGGGGTAATAATATAGCTCTCGCTATTTACAGCTAGCAGCTTAACGTTGGTTTGCCTGCGGTTATCTTCGCGCGGATAGGGTAGCCAGCAGCGAACAACCTCGCCGGCGGGAACAGCGTTTTCTTTGAGAACAACTTTGTAGCTAACCTTCATTTTTACAGGTTTTGCCTGTGTTTTGCCGCTTTTCTTAAGTTCGGTAATTACTTGGGGGATATGGGTTTTAAGCGATGCGTCAGTTCCTTCGGGGGCAGGACCGTCAGCCTCTTCTTTTTTTGCTATAGCCTCTTTATTAATTAAGAAAAAGTTGCGAGCTCCTCTACCAAAATATTTCTTCTGTCCATCGATTATCATTGACTCTAGCGATTTATCTTCTTCCCACTTAGCCAGCATTTCGTCGTTTACATCAGGGTAGTATTTCTTGATGTATTCTACAACGTAATCTTTGTCGCGACTGAAGTCGATAGCAATTCTACTCATTACATCTTTACGGAAGTTAAGATCGTAAATTTCTTCAGCACTCAAATCGTTTTGCGCAATGTATAAATCAATTGATTTTTTTGCCTTAGCAAAATCTCCGGCAGCCTCCTCTGCATTAATCTGCTCCATTGTTACAGCCTTTTGCTGATTAGAGGAGCATGCAATAGTAAACAGCAGAGATAGGATGATTATTAGGTGTTTCATAATGTAGGTTTATTAGGTTATGTATTTGTTATTTTGAGCAAAGCGAGAAATATCCTTAATAGAAGCACGATACAAGTATCATGAAAAAACGTTAGACTATACTTAATTCAACGTACTACTACTATTGAGGATATTTCTCGCTTCGCTCGAAATAACGATAAATGTGTTTTACTTTATCTTTTCAACACCAAGACCCGGCTTGTCGGGAATAACAATCACTCCTTTATTGTACTCAATTCCTTTAAAAGGATCGTTAGACGAAAGAAGAGGACCGTCAAGGTCGGCAAAATCTACCATAGGCGAGAAATGGGCAGCAGCTGTAACAGCACAACCCGATTCTACCATACAACCTATCATCACGTTCATGTTTAAGGTGCGTGCCACATCAAGAATCTTATGAGCTTCGCGCATACCTGTACATTTCTGCAGCTTAATGTTTACGCCGGAGAATACACCCTTAAACCTAGACACATCGCTTAAACGTTGGAAAGCCTCGTCGGCGTATATAGGTAGCGGACTACGTTCTGTAAGCCAAGCCGAATTTTCAATATCATTTTTAGTAAAAGGTTGCTCAATCATAACAATACCGCGCTCTTTAAGCCAGTAAGCCATCTCAAGAGCTTGATGTTTATCTTTCCATCCTTGGTTAGCATCTGCCAATATAGGCGTATTTGTTACCTGGCGGATAGTTTCGATCATTTCTTTGTCGTTATTACGTCCCAGCTTTACCTTTAAAATGTTGAACTGACCGGCTACTTCTTCGGTTTTCTTTCTTACAACATCAGCAGTATCAATACCAATGGTGTACGTTGTAGAAATGGCCTTAGCCGGATCGTATCCCCAAATCTTATACCAAGGTTGCCCGATAAGCTTACCAACTAAGTCGTGCAGCGCGATATCAATAGAAGCTTTAGCGGCACTATTGTAGATTGTAATACCGTCAACGTAAGTAAGAATATCATCCAATAAAAATGGGCTGGAGAACTGTTCAAGATTTACCCTTTTTAAGAAAGCCATTACAGACTCTTGTGTTTCGCCTAAGTATGGAGGCATAGAGGCTTCGCCGTATCCAACTACCCCATCATATTCAATTTCTACAAGAACAAGAGGAGTAAAGGTTCTGGAGTTTTGTGCAACGGTAAAAACATGCTTTAGCTGCAAGTCGTAAGGCTTGAAGGTAAGCTTCATCTTACCGCTACCCGGCGATGTTTTTTTATTTTGAGAGAAAAGTTTTACAGGATTACTTACGGCTAAACCTGTACCAATAGCGGCCATTGTTGCCGTTTTTAAAAAGTTTCGTCTGCTTTGTGTCATAGTAAAGCTATTTTAGGTTCATTTTGAAAGTTGGCGAAAGTTTACTCTTGTACTTGGTACAATGGATTGTTCTTGATAGACCAAACACCTTCGGTATCAACGGCTCCAATAACGCGAGAGGCACGGATGAATCTCTTTGTGTTGTACTCGTCGTAGTTAGGAGCATTAGGATCAAGGCTGTTAACTTTTACACGTCCGGCTGCATGTATAAACACCTTGTTACCAACATAGAAACCTACGTGTCCGATACGCATTTTTTTATCACCTTCAGCTTCTTTTCCAAAGAACATTAAATCTCCGGGGCGAAGATTGTCATAACCTTGAGTAATATCAACAGGTGTACCGGTATGAACTTGCTGCGAAGCATCGCGTTTTAGTATGATACCGTGCATAAACATAGTTGTTTTGGTAAATCCGCTGCAGTCCATTCCTTTTACAGATGTTCCGGCCCATAGATAAGGAATACCCATCGACATGTACGCTTTTTCTATAATACTTTCTTCGGTCAGCTTAATAGATGAAAGCCATTGCTCAAAAGGCTGACTCTGGCTTTTAAGAACGTACCCTATACGACCGTCAGGGTATGCAACTTTATAGAAACGTCCGGCATCGCCTTCATACTTTAGCATATTGCACATAACCAGGTCAGATACTCTTTGACTTTTTTCGTCTGTTTTTTCGTATGCAAAACCGTAGTAGTCGGTAAATACTATTTTTGGTGCAACAGTCCAAGCGTTAAACTCTTCTTTGGTCATTGGATGGAAAGAAGCGGAGCTTGTCCAGCTGTGATATCCTTCGGGACCCATAACCCTATACCAGCCGCCTTTTTCTAGTACCCGAATAGGAGTGCCAAGTAATAGCTGGGTTGCCATCTCGCTTGAATATGCAGGCGTCATTCTAATGTTTGCAACTGAGAGGTTGATAACACCGTATGTTTTTCCTTCCAAGCCTTGCTCATCAGGTAGCAGCTTAATGCTATCAGCCAGCTTAGCGTTTTGTTTAGTAGCAAGATCAATTAACTCCTGTCGAGCTTCGGGCATATTTGTGCTACCCTTAATAACAGGTGTTCCGTTTACATCAATAATTTTAATATCAAAAACGTTATCTCTCCAATCGGGGATATACTTTTCCTTAACATTATCAAGGATAGTCTGTAGTTCTGGGTATAGCTTATCTTCCTTGCTAGAGTTCGTTCCGCAAGAGTAAAATAAAACCACACAAAGGCTTAGTAGGATAAAAAGCTTTTTCATGAGAAAGGGGGATTAAATATTTGTAGTTAGGTTACATCTCTATAGGCAAATGTAGCGATAAATTATAATACAACAATACAAGATTTGTATTGTATAGTATTCTTTTGCACTATTACTAGCCTGTTTTTAATCATATTTTATTGTCAAGATGGGTGCGGTTATTTTTTGGTTTTGAATTTTAGTGTGATATTTGCTTTCGAAAAATAATAAGAATGAGCAAAAAGCTGGCAAATAGCGAATTGAATCGCCTTAAAATCGAAGAATATAAAACAGCGCGCAAGCATCCCATTGTTTTGGTACTGGATAATATTCGTAGTCAACATAATATAGGAGCAGCTTTTCGTACCGGAGATGCTTTTCGTATAGAGAAGGTCTATTTATGCGGAATTTGTGGTACACCGCCTAATGCAGAGATTCACAAATCTGCTTTAGGTGCTGAGGATTCGGTAGAATGGGAATACTGTAAAGATGCTGCTGATGCTATATATAGGTTAAAAGAAGCTGGCTACACAATTGTAGGGATAGAGCAGGTTGAAAATAGTATCCCTCTAAATAAGTTTACTGTAGAAAAAGAAAAAAAGTATGCTCTTATTTTTGGAAATGAGGTAAAAGGTGTTGCTCAATCTCTAATAGATATGTGCGATTTTTGTATAGAGATACCTCAAGAAGGAACCAAGCATTCGCTTAACGTATCGGTAAGCATAGGTGTTGTTTTGTGGGATCTCTTCTGTAAGATGACAACGTAAATTGATTGTTAGCTGCAAGTAAAAAGGCTTTTACCTTCAAGAGTAAAAGCCTTTTTTATCGTTTTTTACTTGATGTTCCTACTTCTTTTTAATGCTGTTTTTTATTTGCTGATAGCGATCGGCATAGTCGTTTCCGTTCTTAGAACCGTATGCGTGCCATGCGGCAGATATTTGCTGTACTCTATCGGCCGATGCAGGGTGAGTGCTAAAATAAGTTGCTAATCCACCTTCGCTACCAGCTCCGTCTTTTTGCAGCTTTTCAAAAAAGCCGGCAACACCAAGCGGGTTGTAGTCGGTATTGCTTAAATAATACACGGCTAAGTTGTCAGCTTCGCTTTCGTCTTTTCTGCTGAAAGCAAGACCGCCCATATTACCTGCTATTTGCGCAACCATTGTAGCCATTTCGCTGGGGTTTTGTCCTAGCAATAAGCCCGAAACATACGCAACACTGTTATTCTGAAATATCTGACGGCTAGAGTGGCGAGTAGCAGCGTGTGCAATCTCATGCGCCATAACTCCTGCCAGCTGAGCTTCGTTATCAAGATACTTAATAAGACCGGTGTAAACATATAGCTTACCACCCGGACATGCAAAAGCATTTTGTACATCATCAGCATCAATAATCATTACAGACCAATCAAAAACATCACGATTAGCAACTACTCCCGAATTAAGGATGGTATTAGTAATACGCTTGATGTGGGTATAAGCCGTGGCGTACTTGGTTTCGTCTAAAAGGGGATAATTAGTCGGGTCTGAAGCAATTTGCGCATACATTTGGGTTCCCAAATCTTTGTCGGTAGAAACATCTGTGGGATTAATGCTGCCTAAAACGTTTGCAACATTGGTCATGGTAGAGCAGCCCATAATTGTCATGAATAGCATGGCAACTATTGAAAAAATGGTAGTTCTTTTCATCATTAATAATATAGTTTAGTGAAAATGATAATGCAAAGTTAAAATGAAATCCGATAAATCTTACTTAAATTGACGTTTTAGTGTAAAACATTTATTTTTAGAATATTGTATGCGATGTGAACTCGGTACTTTAATGTAAAGTCTGATAAATAAATACATTTATAAGTGAGATAATATTTTGATTCTCAATAAAAATCTTTAAGTCTTATAGTCTTTAAATCTTGGAGTCTATGTAAAGTGCTAAATCATCTTGTTATATTTGCACAAAATTAGTTGAGATGCAAATAGGAAAGAAACAGTCAGTAAATCAAAATATTAATCCGCAGAATATACGACCCGTTTTTAACGAGAATCAGCCCAAGCTGTATATCGAAACTTACGGTTGCCAAATGAACGTAAACGATAGTGAGGTTGTTGTTGCCATTATGCAGCAGCACGGCTATTCGGTTACCAACAGTATTGATAATGCCGATATTATTCTTGTAAATACCTGCTCTATTAGAGATAATGCCGAACAGCGTATTTGGGGACGCTTGAGCGAGTTTAAGCAACAAAAGAAAAAACGGCCTAACGTTATTGTTGGTGTTATTGGTTGTATGGCCGAGCGCTTAAAAGAAGAGCTGATAGAGAAAGAAAAAACAGTTGACCTTGTTGTCGGTCCTGATGCATACCGAGATTTACCGGCACTTGTAGCACAGGTAGAGTCTGGGCAGAAGGGAATAAATGTATTGCTATCGCGCGAGGAGACTTATGCTGATATAAGCCCTATAAGGCTTGATAGCGTGGGTGTTTCAGCGTTTATTTCCATTATGCGTGGATGCAATAACGTTTGCTCATACTGTGTTGTACCTTATACCAGAGGTGGAGAGCGTAGTCGTGACCCTGAAACAATTGTAAATGAAGCAAAAGTATTGCTGGATAATGGATATAAAGAGGTTACGTTATTAGGACAAAATGTAGATTCATACAAATGGGTTGACCCAAAAAATCCAACACAATCGGTAAATTTTGCTCAGCTGTTAGAGATGGTTGCTTTGCTCAGTCCGAAGCTACGTGTACGCTTTGCGACATCGCATCCAAAGGATATGAGTAACGGTGTGCTTTACACCATGGCAATGTACAATAATATATGTAACTGCATTCATCTGCCCGTTCAATCCGGGAGCACACGTATGCTCGATTTGATGAATCGTAAATATAGTAGAGAAGAGTATATGGAGCGCATCAAAAAAATTCGTGAAATCATTCCCGATTGCGCAATTACAACCGATGTTATTGCCGGATTCTGTACCGAAACAGAAGACGATCATAAGCAAACACTGTCGCTTATGCAAGAGGTAGGCTACGAATTTGCATATATGTTTAAGTACTCCGAGCGACCTAATACAAAGGCTGCGCGCCATATGCAAGATGATGTAACAGATGATATAAAGACCGAGAGGTTAAACGAAATCATTGCATTGCAAAATAAGCTGTCGGAGCTAAGCAATAAAAAAGATGTTGGTAAAACATTTGAGGTATTGGTAGAAGGGTGCTCTAAACGATCTGATGATTTTCTATCGGGGCGTACATCTCAAAATAAAGTGGTAGTATTTCCAAAGGGAAAGTACAACATTGGAGATTATGTGACAGTAAAGGTTACCGATTGCACTTCGGCTACGTTAATGGGAGAGCCTGTGTAACTTTGCTCGAAATGACGCTGTTTTTGTCGTGATACATGATACTTGTATCGTGCATCTATTCCCTTTTACAGTTCTTTCCGCAAGCGTGCAACAGGAATATTCAGCTGCTCACGATATTTGGCTACTGTGCGCCTTGCAATGCGGTAGCCTTTTTCGTTGAGTATAGCTGTTAGCTGTTCGTCGGTAACGGGGTTACGCTTATCCTCATTGGCAACGCACTCCGATAGAATATTTTTTACTTCGCGGGTAGAAACTTCTTCGCCCGAATCGGTAAGCATACCTTCAGAGAAAAAGTGCTTGAGCGGGAAAATACCAAAGTGTGTTTGAATATACTTGCTGTTTACAACTCTTGATATTGTTGAGATATCCAAACCTGTGCGCTCCGCAATATCTTTTAGTATCATAGGTTTCAGCTTAGATTCGTCGCCATCGATAAAATAATCGTGCTGAAAATCTATAATGGTTTGCATCGTATTCGTCAGCGTATTTTGGCGCTGCTTTATTGATTCGATAAACCATTTAGCCGAATCTATTTTTTGCTTAATAAAGTTTACCGCTTCTTTTTCTTGCTCGTTATAAGAGCTGTTTTTGTCGGAGTAATCTTGTAGCAGCTCCGAATAGCCTTTACTTACACGTAGCTCGGGGACGTTGTAAGAGTTAAGGCTTAGCTGCAAATCCCCATCTTTCAGCTCAAGAATAAAATCGGGTATTACTTGTTGCGCTTGACTACTGTATGCATCTGTAAAATTACCGCCTGGCCTGGGGTTCAGCTTTACAATTTCGGCAATGGCATCTTTCAGCTGCTCTTCGTCTATGTCAAGCTTTGCAATAATCTTATCGTAATGCTTCTTGGTAAATGCTTCAAAGCTATTAGCGATAACCTCTTCTGCCAGCTCTACTGTTGAAGTTTGTGTTTTTGCTTTTAGCTGAAGTAGTAAACACTCTTGCAAATCTCTTGCTCCTATACCGGGAGGATCGAAGTCCTGAATAATAGCAAGCACTTCTTGTAGTTCTGCAACGCTGACCTCCATGTTTTGCTTAAACGCCAAATCGTCCGAGATTGACTCCAAATCACGACGCAAATAACCATCATCATCTATACTCCCTACAAGAAATTTTCCGATGCTATATTGCCTAGGACTTAGCTGACGAAAACCCAGCTGGCTATCTAAATACTGCTGTAAACTTTCTGAGGTGGACAAAGTGGAATACTCCTTCTTCTCATCCTTCGATTGGTTATTTACCTGCAGCTTATATGATGGTGTGTCGTCTTCTTCGTTCAGGTAATCTTCTAGCGTAAACTCATCCTGCGTTTGCTCGTTTTCTGTATCAGAAGAATTTTCATCAATCTCGTGTCCTTCTTCCAATGCAGGGTTCTCTTCCAGTTCTTTTTTTATGCGTTGCTCAAGCTGCATAGTCGGCAACTCCAGCATTTTTATCGTCTGGATTTGCAGCGGCGAGAGCTTTTGCAACATTTTTTGCTGGAGAGATTGTTTAAGCATTATACGTTAATGGTAAAGCGTTAATCGTAAATAGATCCAATACATTCAAGAAATTAAAAACAAAAATCTAAATCTTCTTTTCGTAATACTTGTATCGTGCATCGTGATACTAGCCTCTTTAAAACTCTGCATTCTTAGGTGTACGTGGAAATGGAATAACATCGCGGATGTTTGCCATACCTGTAACAAATAGCAATAAACGCTCAAAGCCTAAACCAAAACCGCTGTGAGGAACGGTACCAAAACGGCGCGTATCAAGGTACCACCACATATCTTTTAACGGGATTTGCAGCTCTTCGATACGTGCCATCAGCTTATCATAGTTCTCTTCACGCTGCGAACCACCAATAATTTCTCCAATTTTCGGGAAAAGCACATCCATAGCACGAACGGTTTTGCCATCCTCGTTTTGCTTCATGTAGAAAGCCTTTATCTCTTTTGGGTAGTTGGTAAGAATTACCGGCTTCTTAAAATGCTTCTCTACTAAATAACGCTCATGCTCCGATTGCAAATCTACTCCCCAGCTAACGGGATATTCAAACTTTTGCTCAGCCTTCATCAGTATTTCAACACCTTCTGTATAATCCAAGCGGACAAATTCAGTAGTCACCACGCTCTGTAAGCGTTCTAGCAGCTCCTTATCCCACATGTCATTTAAGAATTTCAGATCATCAGCGCAATTTTCTATAGCGTAACGAACAAGGTATTTGATAAAATCTTCTGCCAAATCCATGTTCTCCTTAATCTCATAGAACGCCATTTCGGGCTCTATCATCCAGAACTCTGCAAGGTGGCGAGGTGTGTTAGAGTTTTCGGCACGGAAAGTAGGACCGAAAGTATATATTTCTGATAAAGAGGTTGCCACAAGCTCACCTTCCAGCTGCCCCGAAACAGTAAGGTTAGTGTGCTTTCCAAAGAAATCTTCTGCAAAGTTTACGCTTTTATCATCCTTGCGCGGAGGGTTCTCCATATCAAGCGTAGTAACGGTAAACATGGCGCCTGCACCTTCTGCATCAGAGCCTGTAACGATGGGTGTATGTACATATACAAATCCTTTATCGTTAAAATATTTATGTATGGCAAATGCCATTGCGTGACGTATGCGTAGCACTGCACCAAACGTATTGGTACGAGGGCGTAAGTGGGCAATCTCGCGTAAAAACTCTAACGAGTGTCCTTTCTTTTGTAAAGGATACGTCTCAGGATCAGCGGTACCATATACCTCTATGCTTGCAATTTGTATTTCTACAGGCTGACCGCTTCCGGTAGATTCAACCAGCTTACCTTTTGCACAGATTGCAGCACCTGTAGTTACCAATTTCAATAAGTCTTCGTCAAAGTTGGCAACATCAACTACAAGCTGCATATTATTTATAGTCGAACCATCGTTAAGCGCAATAAAGGCAATACTCTTATTACCACGCTTTGTTCGTACCCAACCTTTAACGGTAACATCACGACCTATTTCTTTCGACTGTAAAAGGGCTGCTATCTTCTCGCGCCCGGGTGTTTGCATGTGCATAGTTTGTAGTTATTTAGGAGTCCACCCCAACCCTCCCAAAGGGAGGGGGGTTCTTTGTTTTTATTAATATTATTTCTGTGGAGTTTCAAAATCTCCTTCACGTATAAATTCAACAGTTTTTTCAATTTCAGAGTACATTACCTTGTCAACCGTAATAAACGGAACGACTTCTCTATAGCTGGCAAGCAGCTCTTCTAGGTATGGCGATGTTTTTGCAGGACGGCGGAACTCTATTGCCTGTGCCGCATCCATCAGCTCTATTGCCAAAACTCTTTCAATGTTATCTACAACACGAAGTAGCTTAGTTGCAGCATTTGCACCCATACTCACGTGGTCTTCCTGTCCATTAGATGAAACAATAGAATCTACCGATGCCGGATGACAAAGTATCTTATTCTGGCTAACCATTGATGCAGCTGCGTATTGAGGAATCATGAATCCTGAGTTTAACCCCGGCTTTGCAACCAAAAATTCCGGTAGTCCGCGTAAACCTAGTATCAGCTGCGCTGTACGGCGTTCCGAAATATTACCCAGCTCCGCTAATGCCATCGCCAAAAAGTCTAATGCTAATGCTAAAGGCTGTCCGTGGAAGTTCCCTCCTGATAGCACTGCATCTTCATCGGGGAATACAGTTGGATTATCGGTAACCGAATTTATTTCTGTTGTAAGCACTCCCGCCACATAGCTGATAGCATCTTTTGAAGCACCATGTACTTGCGGCATACAGCGGAACGAGTAGGGGTCTTGCACATGTGTTTTTTTACGTGCAATTAGCTCACTCCCTTTTAAAATATTGCGAATATTAAGTGCAGTTTCTATCTGTCCGCTATGCGGGCGAATGTTGTGCAGCAATGCGTTGAACGGTTCGATAATACCATCGTATGCATCAATAGATAATGCGCCGATTACATCGGCCAGCTTAGCTAGCTTAAATGCTTTAAGAAGAGCATAAACGCCATGCGCACTCATAAATTGGGTGCCGTTAAGTAGGGCAAGTCCTTCTTTAGATTGTAGCTCAATAGGCTCCCATCCGAATTCTGCCAGCACTTCTGCTGCGGCTCTTTTTTCTCCCTTATAGCGAACTTCACCTAAACCGATAAGAGGTAAAAACAGGTTCGACAAAGGAGCTAAATCGCCTGAAGCGCCTAGTGATCCACGGTCATATACGATTGGTAATACATCGTTGTTGTAAAAGTCTATAATTCGTTGTACCGTTACTACCTGTACTCCGCTATATCCAAGCGATAGGGCATAGGCTTTTAGTAACAGCATCAGCTTAACGATTCCGGGCTGAACTTCATCACCCATGCTGCAAGCATGAGACATTACAAGGTTTTTTTGTAGCTGTCCCAGCTCTTCTATAGATATAGATTTATTGCAGAGTGAGCCAAAGCCTGTTGTAACACCATAAATGGGCTTTTCCTGCGACTTCATTTTGTTGTCGAGATAATCTCGACATTTCTGAATCGCAGCTTTCGACTCCTCGCCAAGCACCAGCGTATAGCCTTCGTTTAGTAGGGTTGAGATCAGCTCAAAGCTCATTATTTCAGAGCCTAAAATATGTTGTTTGCTCATAAACACTTTATGTTTTGAAGAAAACAAAAGTAGTAAAAAATAGATTCTTTAGCAGTATAACTGTTAAAGTTCACAAAAACAATATGTTGAGCCTTGTGGGTAAAAATTAACGTAAAAAATTTGAGACACATTAACACTAAACTACCGATATTTGAGTAATAGCTATTATTTCGTAAATAAATAATCGTACTTTTGTAAGTTAAAAGTGTTTGTTAAATATATTGCTGAATGTACGAATTCATTAGAGGAGAAGTTCAGAGTTTAACACCGGCTACAGCTATTGTAGAAACGGGCGGCATAGGATATTTTATTAACATATCACTGCAAACATATACTAAGATAGGCCAAGAGCGAAAGGTTTGTTTGCTGCTCCATCATGTGGTTCGAGAAGATGCTCAGCTGCTTTTTGGCTTTTTTGATGAAGAAGAGAGGGTGATTTTCCGTCAGCTCATTAGTGTTACAGGTGTTGGTGTAAATACGGCACGCATGATACTTTCGTCCTTATCTTCATTGGATATTGCTGCTGCAATTGAGAAAGAAGATGTTTCGAAGCTGAAAGGCGTAAAAGGTATTGGCTTAAAGACGGCTCAACGCATTATAGTTGATTTGAAAGGGAAGGTACATGAAGCAACGTTAGCCGGAAAGCTGCCGAGTACTCCTGCCGGAAAGGCAAGAGAAGAAGCAATGTCGGCTTTAATTACGTTGGGTTTCTCGCGGACTGCTGTTGAGAAAGTTTTAGATTCTTTAGTAAGTGAAGGTTTGGGAAGTTCGGTGGAAGAGCTGATTAAACAATCGCTTAAACGATTATAGTAGATGTAAAGACATTAAGACTTAAAGACAAATAGACAAAAGTCTTCAAAAATATACACAGAGATATGCTGAAAAAGGGCGCTCTTTTACTTTTCATCATTTTTGTATTTTGCTCAACAAAGGGTTTGGCACAGACATTATCGTCTGCTGATCAATGGTACAACCCTCTACAAGAAGAGGTTATAGAGTATAACCCTAATACCGGTAGCTACTACTTCTATAAGCTGGAAGGGGGCAAAAAATCAATCCCGTATAAAATACTTTCGACCGAAGAATTCAGTAAATTTCAGCAGGAAAACGCCATGCGCGAAGAATGGATTGCGCAACGAAATACATCAAACCAAGGTGTTTCCAGAGGCACTCGGGGTGGATTAATTCCTTCGGTAAGGGTTAACAGCGATTTATTTGGAGATATATTCGGAGGTAATGATATTACGATCACGCCACAGGGAAGTGTCGAGGCAATCTTTGGTATAACTCATACTAAGAACGACAACCCGATGATTCCCAGTCAGTATAGAGGGAGTACATCGTTTGATTTTGATACTAACCTTCAGTTTAATATTTCGGGAAATATCGGAGAGCGTTTAAAGCTGAACTTTAACTATGATACCCAAGCAACATTTGATTTCGATCAGGAAATAAAGCTGCAGTATGTTGGTCAGGAAGATGATATTTTGCAAAAGTTGGAAGCGGGAAATGTTAGCCTGCCTCTTTCGGGATCGTTGATAACAGGAAGCCAAAGCTTATTTGGTATAAAAACAGAGCTGAAGTTTGGAAAGCTAACGTTTACCGGAATTGTGTCGCAGCAAAGGTCGGAGTCTAAAGAAGTTATTATTCAGGGAGGAGCACAGAATCGCACATTTGAAATCGCCATTGATGAGTACGATGCCAATCGTCATTTCTTTTTATCGCAAGTTTTTTACGATAACTACGATAAAGCTTTAGAGCAGCTACCGCTTATTCGTTCGGGTATAAACATTACTAAAATAGAGGTTTGGGTTACTAATAAAACCAGCCAGTTTGATAATGCCCGTAGTGTTGTAGCTTTCATGGATTTGGCAGAACCTTTTACGCTGTATGATGCCTCGTTGTCTTCAAGCCCACCGGCTAGCACGTATCCATATGATGATGCAAATAAGCTGTTCACATCAAAAGTTAATAGAGATAATCTTCGTACTGTCAGTGATGTTACAAGTTATCTTACAGGTGTTGGATATACAGGCGGATCGAACTACGAGAAGCTTGAAAATGCGCGTAAGCTGACTCAAGGCTCAGACTACATACTGAATGCAGAGCTAGGTTATATATCGCTTACTACCGCGCTTAACTCAGACGAGGTATTGGCTGTTGCATACGAATATACATATAACGGAAAGGCCCTTAAAGTCGGAGAACTTTCTACCGATGGAATTATTTCTCCTAAAGCGCTTATTGTAAAGCTGCTAAAAGGAACAAACTTTATCCCGAAGTTCCCGAACTGGAAGCTGATGATGAAGAACGTTTATAACTTAGACGCATATCAGGTTAGTAAAGAGAACTTCTTGATGGATATTTACTATCAGGACAGTCAAGCAGGAACAAACTTACCATACCTTACCGAGGGCAGCATAGCAAATCAACCTCTTATTAGAGCGCTGCATTTAGATAACCTAAACTCACAAAATGATGCTTATCCCGATGGTGTGTTCGACTTTGTTGAAGGTGTTACGGTTATTGCCAGCCAAGGGAAAATAATCTTCCCGGTAAAAGAACCTTTCGGAAGATATCTGGAGAAAAAGATTAATAACCAGTCTATCGCGGATAAATATACTTATAAGGAGTTGTACGACTCTACGCTTACTAAGGCACGAGAGCTGGCCGAGAAAAATAAGTTTACGCTGATAGGTAGCTACCAATCGGAGGTTGCCTCAGAGATATACCTTAATGCTACCAATATACCCGAAGGCTCTGTTATTGTTACAGCCGGTAGTACTCGCCTTGTTGAAAACGTTGACTATTTGGTGAACTACACAATGGGAACGGTGCAGATTATTAATTCATTTTATTTAGAATCTGGCGCTCCTATTAAGGTTTCGGTAGAAGACAATGGTCTGTTTAATGTAATGAGAAAGACCATGTACGGGGCGCACCTAAACTATGAGATCAACAAAGACTTTAACGTAGGAGCAACAGTTTTAGGTTTGCATGAACGGCCGCTTACTCAAAAGCTGACATATGGAGACGATCCTATCTCGAATATTATGTGGGGGTTGAACTTATCATACAGAACAGAATCGAACTTTTTGACTAAAATGGTAAATAAAATACCATTCATTAATACCCGGGCTCCTTCGTACATTAATGTTGATGCCGAATTTGCTCAGCTGCTTCCGGGGCAATCCAGCTCTGCCGACGGAAAAACATTTATTGATGACTTTGATGGAACGCAAACAGCAATGGATTTGCGCAGCTACCTTGCATGGTCCTTATCCAGCACTCCAAGCACTTTTCCTGAATCTACGCTTAGTGATAATCTGGAATACGGATACCGCAGGTCTAAGCTGGCATGGTACACCATATCAACAGATTTTACCCGCAATACTTCGTCAACACCCTCATACGTCCGTAATGATAGAACTAAATATTTAGGAAATCACTATGTACGTGAAATACCAATTCAAGAAATTTACCCTAACAGAGATATTATTGCCGGAACGTCTCCCTACCTTACCACGCTTAGCTTAGCGTACTACCCAACGATAAGAGGGCCATATAACTATCAGGCAAGCTCAAGTAAGGTTAAATCAGATGGAACGTTCTCAAATCCTGTGGAACAGTGGGGAGGTATGATGAGACCTCTTACCGAAACGGATTTTGAGACTGCTAACTATGAGTATATCGAGTTTTGGCTGATGGATCCTTTTGTGTACAATGAAAATGGTAAGGGCGGAGATTTATACATTAACCTTGGAAACATTTCGGAAGATATCTTAAAAGATGGGCATAAGCAGTATGAAAACGGGCTTCCTTACCCATTTGATATTGATAAGGTCGTAAAAACAGCATGGGGATATGTGCCAAAAGCGGCTTCTGTTACTTATGCATTTGATAATAATTTTGCGGCCAGATCTTGGCAGGATGTTGGTTTTGATGGATTGAATGATTCAACCGAACGAGTTTTCTTCGGTAGCTTCATTTCAGATCTCAGCTTCCTCGACCCTGATCCCAGAAAGAAAATTGAGGATGACCCATCTAGCGATAACTATCGTTACTACTTTGACAGCTACTACGAGACGATGGCACAGGAAAACTCAAATTTTTCCGTACTTGATGCCTACGCGGATTTCAATGGACCGGATGGAAACTCAAGAAATACAGGAGAAATGTCCACGCCTAATCCTGATGCCGAAGATTTTAATAAGGATAATACGATGAATGAAACAGAGAGCTACTATCAGTATCGTATTAGACTTACACGTAATGACCTTGTGGTTGGACAAAACTTTATAGAAGATAAAGTAACCAGCGAAGCTTACGATAAAGATGGGGGTGTAACGGTTGACTGGTACCAGTTTAAGGTTCCGATTGCCGAATATGAGAAAGCGGTAGGAGATATAGGCGACTTTAAGTCAATTCGTTTTATGCGAGTATTCCTAACTAATTTTGCCGATACGACATACTTGCGCTTTGGAAGCTTTGATTTGGTACGTAGCGAGTGGAGAAGATACGGCTACTCATTAATAGAAGGACAAGAGGGATTGGCTCAACCCGAAAGCGGCAATGGGCAGTTTGATATATCTGTTGTTAATATTGAGGAAAACGGTACGAGGTCTCCTATTAACTACGTAATGCCTCCGGGTACCGTTCGTGAAATTGATCCGAGTACATATCAGGAAAATCAGCTGAATGAGCAATCAATGCAGCTGAAGGTGCTGAATTTGGGAGACGGAGAGGCTAGAGCAGCCTATAAATCTTCGCTTTTTGACTTCCGAAAATTCCGCCGCATGCAAATGGATATACATGCCGAATCGGTGGTAGGTCAGCCAAAGCTTAAAGACTATTCTGATGTATCGTTGTTTATTCGTATGGGTAGCGACTATCGCAATAACTACTATGAATATGAGATTCCGCTAAAGATTACTCTTGATGGACATAATGAGCAGCTGGATGTTTGGCCCCAGGAGAATTTTATAGATTTAGAGCTGCAGCTGCTAACCGACCTGAAGATAGAGCGCAATCAATTCGTTAAGTACAGCGGAGGATCTACCGGAATACTTTATGAAAAGACAACATCAGATGGTAAAAAGCTTCGCATCTTAGGTAATCCATCTTTAGGAACAGTACGGAACATTATGATTGGTATCCGTAACCCCAAAAAGACAGCATTGGGTAGCGATGATGGGCTTGATAAATCTGCAATTGTATGGGTTAACGAGCTACGCCTTACCGATGTGAATAATAAGGGTGGATGGGCTGCTAACGCTCGATTCTCGACCACGTTGGCGGACTTTGGCTCGATTTCGGTTTCCGGAAATATAAAAACAGCAGGATTTGGCGGTTTGGAAACGAGAATTAACGAGCGCTTAATGAATGACACTTATCAGTACGATATTGTTACTAATTTCGAGCTGGGTAAATTCTTCCCCGATAGATTTGGCGTTAAGATTCCAATGTTCTTTGGTTTTTCAGAGTACTACGAAACGCCATACTACAATCCTTACGATCAGGATGTGAGGCTTAAAGATGTACTTGATAGCTATGAAACAAAGAGAGAGCGCGACTCGCTCAGGCGAATGGTACAAACTCTTACGCGGCGTAAAGCATTTAGCTTGAGTAATATTAGAGTGGTGCCCGATGGCAGTATACCTCATGTGTTTTCTGTTTCAAACATCTCGGCAGGCTATGCTTTCAACGAAACGTATTCGAGGAGTTCGACTATTCAAGGTAATACACAGAAGAATTTCAACGGGGCGTTGGGGTATAACTATGATGTGCAACCGAAATTCTGGCAACCTTTTAAGAAGGTAAAGGGTAATGCTCTTGCCTTTGTTCGCGATTTTAATATAGGGCTGTACCCTAAACGGTTCAGCTTTAATACGGATATAAGCCGCTACTATAGCGAGATGCAAAACCGTAATGTATATTATCCCAATATAGAAATTCCGGCTACTTATGCCAAAGACTTTACTTGGAACAGAAGCTATATGCTGATATACGATTTGGCAAGATCGTTAAGCCTGACGTTCTCTGCTACAAATATTGCCCGCATTGATGAGCCGGAGGGTATTGTTAATAAGAGTAAAGACCCTGATGGATACAAGCAATGGCGAAGCGAGGTATGGGAGAGCATTCGAGGTTTTGGACGTAATATTCAGTATAATCAAGATCTAAGCCTTTCGTGGCAGCTTCCTTTTGGTAAAATAAAACCATTGAGCTGGATATCAAGTAGCGCAACTTACAATGCGAGATACGAGTGGGTAGCTGCACCAATATTAGCAACCGGCTCTTCATATGACGAGGGGAACACCATAAGTAATATGCAGAATATTATTTTAAACGCTAATCTAAACTTCGAGACGTTATATAATAAATCCAGCTATCTACGCTCTATCAATAATAAGTTTAATGGAGTAGGACCAAAGAAAGATTATGGTTATAAAGAGGTTCGTCACCAAGAGCCCAAGGTTAACTTCTTTGCTAACCGCAGGCGTGTAATAAAGCACAACCTTGGAACAACAACTGTTACCACTACAATATACGATTCGGATGGTAATGAGATTAAGGGAGTAGTAGCACGAGCCATAGATAAGAATAATATAGAGGTAGTCTTTACCGAAGATGTGCGTAATGCCAGAGTTGCTATAGTGGGACTTGTTCCCAAATCGCAGAACCCGCTTCAGTTTGCAGGAGAGCTGTTACTTCGTATCGGAATGTCGGTAAGATCGGCAAGCATTACCTATAACGAAACCAACACTTCAACCTTACCCGGATTTGAGCCCGGCAGCACTATCTTTGGGCAATCAAATCAAAGTAACGGATGGGCGCCTGGTTGGGGCTTTGTACTAGGTAAGCAGGATGCTTCTTTTGTAGATAGGGCAAGAACTAAAGGATGGTTAACTACCGATCCGACCTTTATTGCTCCATACATAATGACTGAGGACAGAACGATTAATGCGAGGGTAAACGTAGAACCTATAAGAGATTTCAAGATTACACTTTCGGCATACAGGGCTTATAATAATACAGAGACTCGATATAATGTGATTGACCCATCGGGTGCGATGCAGGCATGGGGACGTTTCAGTATTTCTGTAGTCAGCATTGGATCTGCGTTTGAAAATCCGAAATCGACTAACAATTACAAATCAAGTTCTTATGATAAGTTCCTTGCCAATCGTCAAAGCATAGCATGGTTATTTGCTCGTGACCGTGCTGCACAATCTCCAACTTATAATCCCGGTAATCCAAACGTAGATGAATATCCTGATGGTTATGGGCAGTTTAACCAACAGGTACTTGTTAACTCGTTTTTGTCTGCGTATGCTGGCAAGTCTATTAATAGTAAGATGTTTAACGATTTTATATCGTTCCCGATGCCTAACTGGGATGTTGCTTATACAGGTTTGTCGCGCATAGAAGCCTTAAAACCTATACTGCGTAGCACTACACTTCGACATTCATATACATCTAGATACTCTATAAACTCATTCTCGCTGAATAGCACTTTTGGAGAAACAATGCAAGATGGACTTAGTGCGGTAAGAAACGCGCTGAACGACTTTGTTCCTTATCGAGATATGGCCAATATCGCTATAAGCGAATCGTTGACACCTTTATTACAGGTGGACTTAGGTTTTCAGAATAACTTGCTTTTAGAGTTTGCCACTAATCGCAGAAGGCAGGTGGCGTTGAGCTTGGCTAACAACCAGATTACAGAAGGTAGAACTAAAGAGTATGTTATAGGCGCGGGATATTTATTCGAAAACGTTCCCATCCTGTTTAACTTTGAAAGAGGAAGAGGAAAACCAAATGTATCAACGTTAACATTGCGTTTAGACTTTCAATACTCTGACAATCTAACCATTATTAGAAGGTTAGATCAGGCTGATAACCAGGGTGATGATATTTATAACCAGCTATCAGACGGGCGCGAGGTAATGAGCCTGGGCTTTAGAGCAGACTATAGGGTAAGCGATAGAGTAAATATGGGATTTTTCTTTAATCGTATGTTAACAGAGCCATATGTATCGTCTATTAAAACCACTACTACAAATGCCGGTTTTAGCGTACGAGTACTATTTACACAATAGAAAACCTTGTTTTGTACAACACTAAATTTGTACAATCTCTAAAAAACATGTAGGTTTGTATGAAATTGCAAAGAATAATTTTAATACAAACAAAAATAAAAAGACAATAGTATGAACTTGCCATCAAATCTTAAGTATTCAAAGGACCACGAGTGGGTTCGCGTAGAAGGAGATGTTGCGGTAATAGGTATTACCGATTTTGCTCAAGGCCAGCTTGGCGATAGCGTTTTTGTTGACATTCAAACCGAAGGAGAAACGCTTGCTCAAGGAGAGGTGTTTGGTGCTATTGAGGCTGTAAAAACAGTATCAGACGCGCTTATGCCGGTTTCGGGAGAGATAGTAGAGGTAAACCCTACTATAGAAGGTGCTCCGGATAAGGTAAACAAAGATCCTTATGGAGAAGGTTGGATGATAAAAGTAAAAATGAGCAACCCATCAGAGGTGGACGGTTTGATGTCTGCAGACGATTATGCTAAAATTGCGACAGAATAGTCGATGATACAAAATAAGCGAAGGCTACTCAAACATTGAGTAGCCTTTTTATTATCTTAGCATTTCAGACGCAAAAAAATTTATTATGAATATTGAAAACTTTACAATTCGCGAAGCGCAGAAGGCAGATGTTCCCGCAATTCTGGAGCTTATTAAAGGATTAGCAGACTATGAAAAGCTCTCTAACGAAGTTGTTGCAACAGAAGAGCTGTTGCAAGAATGGCTGTTCGAAAAAAAGAAAGCCGAAGTTTTAATAGGGGAGTATAATGGCATACCTGTTGGCTTTGTGCTGTTTTTTCATAACTTTTCTACCTTCCTTGGACGGGCAGGGATATATTTGGAAGATTTATTTGTAAAGCCCGAATATAGGGGAAAAGGGTTTGGTAAAGCACTATTGGTAAGGCTGGCAAAAGTTGCCGTAGAAAGAGAATGCGGTAGGTTTGAGTGGTCGTGCTTAGATTGGAACAAACCCAGCATAGAATTCTACCTATCGATGGGCGCCAGACCAATGGATGGTTGGACTGTTTATCGGGTTACCGGCGATAAGCTTATAGAAATGGCTAAGATGTAGCTTCAAAGTAGCACGACACATGTATCACGTATTACGATATGTAGAACTATAGAATAACATATCGAGCAAAGCGAAAAGTCTGCATGTTTGCCCCTAAATCCCCTAAAGGGGACTTTTGGAAGTGCAGGTTTAAGTCCCCTTTAGGGGATTTAGGGGCAACTTAGAATGCTAAATTGCCATAGTTTAACAGGGGCTTCTTCGTTCGGAGTGACATAAAAAAGCAAGGGCAACGTGAACTTCAAGCTGCCCTTGCTTAGTATATTTATCAACCAACTTTATGCGACTAGCTGTGAGTAGATAATGGCAAAAAGCCCCATCGCAATACAGTAGTATGCAAAGTAAACCAGCTTACCTTTTTTTACCAGGTTAATCATCCACTTACATGCTACTAAGCCTGCTATGAATGCCGTTAAGAACCCGCAAACCAATACGGATGTGGATATGCCTGAAGCCGAAGTCGAAAATCCGCCCTTAAGTAAATCTAGCAAAGATTCGCCAAGAATAGGAATAATTACCATAAGAAAAGAGAACTTAGCCATATTCTCTTTTTTATTTCCTAGAAGCAGTCCGGTTGCAATAGTAGTGCCGGAGCGAGATAAACCTGGTAGTACGGCGCAGGCCTGTGATACACCCACTATAAAAGCATCCCTATACGATATTTTTTCTTTTTGCTTGGGCTTGGCGTAGTACGAAAAAATGAGCAAAGCAGCAGTAACAAGCAGCATGCAGCCAACAAGCAATATTCCACTCCCAAATAGCTGCTCTACATAGTCTTTAAAGAAGAAACCGACAATAGCAACAGGAATTATTGAAATAAGGATTTTTGTCAGATACTGCGTTTCATCGTTCCACTTAAACTGAAAGAATCCCCTGAATAGTAACGAAACCTCGTGCCATAATACAACCAATGTGCTAAGTACTGTGGCCGCATGTACTACAACGGTAAAAGTTAGATTTTGCGAGGGATCTACACCAAATAGTTCGCTGCCAATGGCAATATGACCGCTACTGCTAACAGGTAAAAATTCTGTTAACC
This sequence comes from Bacteroidales bacterium, assembly GCA_031550925.1. Lineage (GTDB taxonomy): Bacteria > Bacteroidota > Bacteroidia > Bacteroidales > UBA932 > JAIRNF01. The sequence goes on from JAVBOE010000017.1 coordinate 73,460, forward strand.
CTTGTACCAACCCTAAGATAATAGCTTCAATCCAATCCATTAATCCTTTTGTTTAGGTTTACGCATAATAGCATACACTTCGAATGCAAACCCAAAAAGAACTATAATTGGGGCTAAGGTAAGTCGGCGGAAGCTAAACATATCTTCGTTAAATACGTTAGGATCGGTATTCTTACCTCCTGCCATAAGAGCAAAGCCTACTACAATAATTGCAAAGCCTATAATAAGCAGCTTATAGTTTTCTCTCGGAATGGCAAAGCCTGTTTTTTCAGCTTTCTTTACCTCGTTTTTCTTAGCCATATATGTGTTTATTTAAAATCGTTTAGTAATATAAATCGTCTGAGCCCAATCGCACATAACGACGTACAGAGAAGTAGGTGGCCAGCAGCGTAATAAGCATTCCTAAAATAATAATCGCAACGAATACAATTAGCAGAATATTAATATCCGCAAAGTTAAGAATGTCGCCAAACTCGTTGTATAGAATGTAGATAAGTCCGCTAAGTAAGCATACCGCTAAAGCGCCGGAGAAAAATCCTTGCAAAAGGCTTTTAGTAAGGAACGGTCGCGAGATGAATGAGCGCGTAGCACCGATTAACTTCATGGTATTAATAATAAAGCGCTTAGAGTAAATTGACAGACGAATAGTGTTATTTATCAATACCATTGAAACGAATAGCAGAAGTGCCGAAAAAAGTAGCATTATAAGGCTTAACCGCTCTATGTTATGATTCATCAAATCCAGCAAATTCTTTTGATAGTCGGCTTTTTCTACCAAAGGACTTTTTTCCAGTATGGTTTGTACGGCAGCTAGGCTGTCGGAGTTAGCATAATCCGGCTGCATTTTAACATCTATAAGTTCAGGTAGCGGATTGTAAGAAAGAAAAGATAGAAAATCCTTGCCCAGCTCTTCTTCCATTTCTTTAGCAGCTTCTTCTTTCGAAATAAATCTTGTTTCGCGTATATAGGGAGAAGCATCCAGCCCTTTCTGGAACTGAATAACATCGGCTTCTTTAGTGTTGCTATTTAGGTAAATAGTTAGCCCTACGCTCTCTTTATAAAAATCGGATATTTGTTTGGCATTAAGGATAAATAGCCCTACAACACCCAGCAAAAACAATACTAATGAGGTACTAATAACAGACGACAGGTATGAGCTGCGGAGCCGTTTAAGGGCTTGCTTTTGTTCTTTTTTTGCCATAGCGTATTTTATAACGTACAAAGATAATAATATCCTTGATTCGTGTATCGTTATTCCGGTTTTTGAAGCAGGCAGGCTTTATCCGGCAATAAAATTGTACAAACAAGCAGCATCTGCTAGCTCATTTTTTTACACTTTAACGTAATCACAACGTATTGATGTGGTTTCAGTTGCCTCGTCTGTAAAAAATTAATATCTTTGCACGTATTTTTCACTTACAGTAAGCAGGATTTCTAATGCAAAACCCAAGAGTGCTTTTCATTTCTTCGGAGCTAATGCCGTATGTTCCCGAAAATGAAATGTCAAAAATAAACAGGCAGCTTCCTCAGGGAATACAAGAGCTAGGTAGCGAAGTACGTGTTTTTATGCCCCGCTATGGTTGCATAAACGAACGCAGAAATCAGCTACATGAGGTTATTCGTTTGTCGGGGATGAATATGATTATAGATGATACCGATCATCCTCTTATCATTAAGGTTGCGTCAATTACTTCGGCACGGATGCAGGTGTATTTTATTGATAATGAGGATTATTTTCATCGTAAAGCAATGGTTCGTAGCGAAAGCGGAGAATTTTTTGCGGATAACGATGAGCGTATCATATTCTTTGCGAGAGGGGTGCTGGAAACAGTAAAGAAGTTGCGGTGGTCGCCTGATATTATACACTGTCATGGCTGGTTTTCGTATATGGCACCTTTATACTTGAAGAAGGTTTATCAAGACGATCCGTTATTTGCCTCTACAAAAGTGGTGATTTCGTTATACGATGATGAGTTTTCTGAAGACCTAAACCCCGCGATGAAGAAAAAAACGTTGATGGAAGGGATTAAGTCGAAAGATGTAGATCCGCTTTCAACACCAAGCTATACCAACTTGGCAAAGCTGGCAATTAGCTATTCTGATGGGGTAATCGCAGGAGCAGAATCGGTGAATGAAACAGCCTTGAAATATGCAAAAACACTTAAGAAACCGGTTCTTAAATACCAATCACCCGAACAGTACATACAAGAGTATGCAAAATTCTACAATAAGATTTTAGCCAATGAATAAATCTACCAAACGACTCTCCCTGCTTTTTGTTAGCTTAATAGCCAGCTCTACTATGTTTTTTTCTTGCACCGATGTAGATAAAACTCTTGGTGTAGGCTTTATACCGGATGGTGAGCAACGTAAGTTTGATACAGTTACTATTTATCCGGATGCATATATGGTAACGATGGATTCTGTTTATACATCTACGGCCACTACGTTTATGGTTGGGTCTTATTTCGATCCTATATTTGGGCAGGTAACATCAGGAAGCGTATTCCAAGTATTGCCTTCTTATGATTCAATGAGCTTTGGTACCAATCCTACATACGAGTCTCTTATTCTTCGGCTGACTTTGAATAACTCTCCTTTAGGAGATGAAAATATTGCTCAGAAAATATCTGTATATGAATTAACGGAACGTATTTATTATGATTCTGCGTATTTTGCTTGTACGCCTCCAATGATAGGAGAGAATCCTGTTGCTATTGCCTCTACTACATACAATGGAGAAGATACGCTTAACATAGAGCTAGGAGCAACGTTTGCGAATAAGCTACTAAATGCTCCGGCGAGTGCAATGGCTTACAATAAAGATACCACATATAACTCGCCATTCTTTGACTACATGAAAGGTTTTTATATTGTAGCAGAGCCTATTACAGGGAGCACCGGGCGAATGAATTATTTTTCCCCATCGGCAGAGCTCTTCTTAACTTATAGTAACGTAGATACAGCCAATGTTACCAGAGTATATAACAATGTATATTCCTACGATTCCTATGGAAATATGTACTACTATGCGCAATTTAATACTGTTGACCGAAAATACTCATTGGCAACTAGTCCGGATAGTATTCCGTCTATAAAGCTAAACGATACTACGGCTAACGGACTTAACGACAAACTATACATTCAGGGTTTCTTTGGATCAACACCGTATATAAAAATAAAAGCTGAAAAGTTAAACCATTGGTTGGATAGCGTACAGCTTAATGTTTCTCAGGCTTCAATCGTTAGGGCAGAGCTGGTAATGGAGCTGGATGACGAGTTTAGCGATTTTGATATTACCAAATATCCCAGCGCGTTGGGAGGAATGACATTGTTGAATCCATTAGTTACTTATAGCGCTTATTATGGAAATATGTACCACTCGGGATATCTTAGGTCTTTTTACTATGCCTTAAGCTCGTTTGATGGAGGTCTTAATACGTCTCTAAAAAAATACTCGTTTAACATAACGCATGAGGTATTAGAGCAGCTACGAAAGAAGACTGATTTGGAGTTTTATTTGGCCCCTTATACGTCTAACTCCAAAGATCCCGCATATAATACACTTTTATATGCGTTAGACCCAAACCAGCTTAAAGCATATAAAGCAATAGTAGGAGGAACTACACATGCTACAAAACCTCTTAAGCTGATGATTACTTATGCTAAACCTTACTAGGGGTGATGATATATTGTTAAGCGTTAGCCCTTGCTAGCGCTTTTTTTATAGCTTAGTAGCATTATTTGATAGGATTATATAAAGTTCGACAAATAGCTGTATTTATAAATAAGACTGTATGTTGATTTTCAATAAAAGTCTTAGAATCTTTAATCTTGGAGCTTATACAATAATATGAAGTCCGTTTTTTCTACAATAAAAACATATTTTTTGATAACCCTTGGTTGTCTCATTTATGTGTCGGCATGGACAGTCTTTCTTATTCCCAATAAGATTGTTGGGGGTGGGGTAAGTGGTATCGCATCATTAATCTACTTTGGTACAGGCGAAGGCTTTCCGGTGAGCTATACGTTTTTTATCGTTAATGCAATCCTTGTTCTATTCGGGATGAAAAGTCTTGGTAGAGATTTTGGTATAAAAACAGTTTTTTCTATTATTATTGCTACGCTTGGCTTTCAATACTTACCCGGAATTTTTAATAGTATAGACCCCAATTTTATTCCTAACCTATCTGAAAATGGACCGTTGACATTAGCCATATTTGGAGGGATAGTATCGGGAACAGGTGTAGGCATTAGCTTTATGCAAGGCGGTAGTACCGGTGGAACGGACATTGTTGCGTTGATGGTTAATAAACGCTACAACGTGAGTCCCGGAAAGGTTATTGCCTATATTGACTTTATTATTATAGGTAGCTCGTTTCTCCTTTTTCAGGATATCACTAAGGTTATATACGGATATGTGCAGTTAGGGGTGATGAGCTTTGCGCTCGATTGGATTTTATCGGGTTCAAAACAATCGGTACAGATTTTTATTTTTTCGAAGAAGTATGATGAAATTGCCGATAAAATTACAACAGAGGCGCATAGAGGTGTTTCGGTGCTTAACGCAACCGGATGGTTTACCAAAGAAGACAATAAAGTACTGATGATACTTGCCCGTAAGTACGAAGCAAATAATATATACCGTATTATTAAAAGTATAGATAAGGAGGCCTTTATTTCTGTGGGTTCGGTTATGGGCGTTTATGGTAAAGGGTTTGAACAAATGAAAATAGCAAAGAAGAAAAAGAAGTTCTGATTTGTAAATAATATCGAAGATGAAGAAAAAAAGTATAATACTACTTGCAGCGGCTATAGTAGCTATTGTAGCAGGAGTTGCAGTATGGCAGCTTTGTTTTAATACGCCAAAAGAAGAAGTTGTAGAACCCATTGTTATTATCGAAGAACCGATAATCTTAGAATATGGAATTCCTATTGATTCGTTTGATATTACGGATGGAGTTATAAAGCAAGGGCAGGTTCTTTCTCAGATATTCGCGTCTCATGGAGCAACTGCTTCTAATATCTCGCAGCTATCGTTGCTGACGAGAGAAGACTTCGATTTTCGTACAATAAGGGCTGGTAATGGCTATAAGGTTTTTTGCTTACCCGATTCTACCCAAACATTATGCTATTTTGTTTATGAACAATCTCCGGTAAAGTATGCCATCTTTCATTTAAGAGATACATTTAAGATAGAATATGGAGAAAAGCCGCTTACGGTAGAACGTAAGCTGAGCGAGGCAACCATCAATACCTCGTTGTGGAATGCTGTTGCCGATAGCGGTATCAATCGCACGTTATCGTTAGATTTATCGGATGTCTATGCCTGGTCTATAGATTTTTTCGGACTTCAAAAAGGAGACAACTTTACAGCCATTTACGACGAACGATTCGTTAACGACACGGTTACTATGGGCATAGACCATATATATGCCGCCCGTTTTAACCATGCAAAAAAAGATTATTACGCATTTTATTTTGTGCAAGACAGCATTGGCAGCTATTTCGATGAGCAAGGTAATAGCCTTAAGAAAGCGTTTCTGAAAGCACCTTTAAAGTTCTCTCGTATATCCTCGCATTTTACGTATGCGCGCAAGCATCCTATTCTAAAAATTGTTCGACCCCATACAGGGGTTGACTATGCTGCACCTGCCGGAACACCTGTAATGTCTATCGGAGACGGTACGGTTGTTGAAAAGCGATACACAAGCGGCGGTGGCAATACGGTAAAGATTAAGCATAATAGCATCTATACTTCGGCATACTTGCATTTACAAGGATATGGAAAAGGAATAGCGGTTGGTAGCCGTGTAAGTCAGGGGCAGGTAATCGGATATGTTGGTAGCACAGGCCTTTCAACAGGACCACACCTCGATTTCAGAGTGTGGAAGGGTGGATCGCCTATTAATCCGTTAACTATGGAATCCCCGCCGGTAGAGCCGGTAAAAGAAGAAAATAGGGCTGCTTACGATTCTTTGGTAAATGTATGGACAACTAGATTAAATAGAGAAATAGACTTTAAGGATAAAGAAACATTTACTCATCCTATTTTCCCAACAATAGAAATAGAGTTACCCGAACCGGCAAAAGAGTAAACTCTTGTCATTTCGAGCGAAGCGAGAAATGACGCTATGTCCTTGTTCTTTTATCCTTGTTCTTTGCTCTGTCTCTATTACACATTAAAACGGAAATGCATAATGTCTCCGTCTTGCACTACATATTCTTTACCCTCTACAGCCATTTTTCCCGCTTCTTTTACGGCGGCTTCAGAACCTAGCTCAATGTAATCGTTGTACTTTATTACTTCGGCACGGATGAAACCTTTTTCAAAGTCGGTATGAATAACAGCAGCTGCTTGCGGTGCTTTAGTTCCTTTAGGGTATGTCCATGCGCGAACCTCTTGAACTCCTGCTGTAAAGTACGTTTCAAGATCTAACAATGCGTATGCCGCTTTTATAAGACGAGATACACCTGATTCTTTTAAGCCTACTTCCTCTAAAAACATCTGGCGTTCCTCGTAGGTCTCCAGCTCCGCAATTTCAGATTCTGTTTTTGCAGCAACAACAAGTATGTCTGCGCCTTCATTTTTTATTGCTTCACGAACCATTTCTACATACTTGTTTCCGCTTACGGCGCTTGCCTCATCTACGTTACAGACGTAAAGCACAGGTTTATCGGTAAGCAGAAATAAATCATTTGCCAGCTTTTGGTCTTCTTTATTATCCAGCTTAATAGTGCGCGCAGACTTGCCTTGTTCTAATGCAGACTTATACTGAACAAGAATATCATAAAGGCGTTTAGCCATCTTATCTCCGCCTGTTTGTGCCTGCTTTTGTACTTTTGATATGCGAGCTTCAACCGTTTCCAAATCTTTTAGCTGAAGTTCGGTATCTATAATTTCCTTATCACGAACAGGGTTAACCGAGCCGTCTACGTGGGTTACGTTTTCGTCATCAAAGCAGCGAAGAACGTGCAGAATAGCATCTGTTTCACGAATGTTGGCAAGAAACTTATTTCCTAAACCTTCGCCTTTACTTGCACCTTTTACCAGTCCGGCAATGTCAACTATCTCTACCGATGTGGGAACAATACGTTGAGGCTTTACCAGTTCGGCAAGTATAGTCAACCGTTCATCGGGAACGGTGATAACGCCAACGTTAGGTTCGATAGTACAAAATGGAAAATTTGCCGCCTGTGCTCTCGCATTAGACAAGCAGTTGAATAAGGTTGACTTGCCCACGTTTGGAAGTCCTACAATACCGCACTGAAGTGCCATAGCTTACTTATGTTTTTACGTTTCGGGGGGCAAAGGTACAGAAAAAAAGCCCACCCTAACCCTCCCGGAGGGAGGGGATTGGTTTTTTCGTCGATTAGAGCTCCCTCTCTTTTGGAGAGGGTTGGGGAGAGGCTTTCGGATAACACAAAATATACTTGCGGGTTACCTTTGAAAAAGCAACAGCTTCTAAGATATCCGAAACTTCTGTAACGTCTTTCAGCTCTCCGTTGTTGAATAGAATTTTTATGGGATTGTCGCTTTTTGCGTATGCCTTATTGCTAACATCGGTGTGTGTTACAAAGTAGCTGATGTTGTTTTCTGATATGGACAGCCGCTTCTGTACTTTTTGCTTTTCTTCGTTTACCCTTTTCTCGCTGAATGGTTCGTTGCTCATTTCAACTCTGAATAGCTTTCGCGAAAGCAAGGATTGACAAAGGTCTGATAGCACCTTGTCATGATGATTTGCCCAAACCGATATGGCGCAATCAACATCGGCATCGGTAAGCTGTGCAAAGTGTTTTAGTGGACAATCTGGAGAATTATCTATACAGCGAAATTCTTCAATAGTAAAGGCATTATGTAAAAAGAAATCCAGCGAAGGCGACGCGAAAAGTTGCTCTCCTTCACGAACCAGCTCTTTAGCTCGTTGCAGTATTTTTATGAGCAGCTGTTCTGCCGCTATTACGGTTTTATGAAGGTAAACCTGCCAATACATGAGGTGGCGCGAAATGAGAAACTTCTCGATAGAGTAGATGGCTTTTGCTTCCACAACCAACTCGCCATCGCTCACGTTCAGCATTTTTATTATACGTTCGAGCCCAATCATACCCTCTGCAACACCGGAGAAAAAGCTGTCGCGACTCAGGTAGTCAAGCCTGTCAACATCAAGTTGGCTAGATACTAGCTGATGTAAAAACCGTTTGTAATATGAGCCGTTAAAAATCTGCAAAGCCATATCCAGTCGTCCGTTGAGCTGCCTGTTCAGCTCGTTCATTAGTAGTAGCGACAGCTCTTCATGGTCTATATTTTCAACAATGCTGTATTCCAGCGTATGGCTGAAAGGCCCGTGCCCAATGTCATGTAGCAGAATGGCACATTGAGCCGCCTCTTTTTCTTCGTCAGTAATTATGTGCCCCTTGGATTGTAGAGCTTCTATAGCTTGTGTCATTAAATGCATTGCGCCTAACGCATGTTGAAAGCGGTTATGGCACGCGCCCGGATATACTAGGTAAGTCAGTCCGGTTTGTTTTATGTTACGCAAACGTTGCATATATGGATGAGCAATCAGCTCATAAGCCATATTTGCCGGTATGTTAATAAACCCATGAACTGGGTCGTTGATGATTTTTTGCTTGGGATACATTAGTTATGCGTTCAAATTGAGAGCAAGGTAAGGAATTTTTGGGAATAGTTTTTTCTACATCATTCCACCTCACCCCTCATTCCCCTCTCCCAAGGAGAGGGGACGAATACACAGTTAAAACGGTGTGCGTTTACCTTCCAAGCCTGTTCCCCTCTCCTTGGGAGAGGGGTTAGGGGTGAGGTGTTGTCGTAGCCTGTCCTCCCTCCTTTGGAGGGAGCTAGAGGGAGGTCCCTTTGTCCTTCCACCCAAATTCACTATCTTCGCATTCATTTTTTAAGTATAAGAAGGCATGGAATACAATTTTCCCGAAATTGAGAAAAAATGGCAGCTGCGTTGGATTGCCGATAAGACCTATAAGGTTACCGAAGATACATCAAAACCGAAATATTATGTGCTCGATATGTTCCCTTATCCATCAGGAGCAGGCTTGCATGTAGGGCATCCGCTGGGATATATCGCATCGGATATATACAGCCGGTATAAACATCTCAAGGGGTTCAACGTGCTTCATCCTATGGGATACGATGCTTTCGGACTTCCGGCAGAACAGTACGCCATTCAAACGGGACAACATCCGGCAATCACTACCGAAAAAAATATACAGCGCTATCGTGAGCAAATGGATAAGCTGGGCTTCTCCTACGATTGGAGCCGCGAACTCCGTACTTGCGACCCCTCATACTACCATTGGACACAGTGGGCGTTTATTCAAATGTTCAACTCTTACTACTGTTATGATGAACAGCAGGCAAGGCCTATAGCCGAACTTATCAGTGTGTTTGAGCAGCAGGGAACGAAAGACCTCAATATTGCACATACCGAGGAACTATACTTTACAGCCGATGAGTGGAAAGCGAAAAGCGAAAAAGAGCAACAAGAAATTCTGTTGAACTATCGTATAGCCTACAAGGGAAATACAATGGTGAACTGGTGTTCTGCCTTGGGAACCGTGCTGGCTAACGATGAAGTAAGCGAAGGCTTGTCTATTCGCGGCGGTTATCCTGTGGAGCAAAAGATGATGAGCCAATGGTGCTTGCGTGTATCGGCATACGCTCAACGATTGCTTGAAGGTCTTGATACCATTGATTGGACAGATGCGCTAAAGGAAACGCAGCGCAACTGGATTGGGAGAAGTGAGGGAGCTGAGATACACCTCCCCCCTGCCCCCTCCCAAGGATGGGGCAGGGGGGAGGTGGTAGTTTTCACCACCCGTCCCGATACCATCTTCGGCGTAACCTTTATGGTACTTGCACCCGAGAGCGAATATGTTTCTCAACTAGTAACTACAGAGCAAAAAACAGAGGTAGATAAATACCTTGAGGCTGTTAAACGCCGTACCGAGCGCGAGCGTATTGCAGACAGAAAAGTAACAGGTGTATTCACGGGTTCATACGCTATCAACCCATTGAGTAACGAAGAGATTCCGATTTGGATTTCGGATTATGTATTGGCAGGCTATGGAACAGGTGCTATTATGGCTGTTCCAGGTCACGATAGCCGCGACTATGCCTTTGCTAAACACTTTAACCTGCCTATTATTCCGCTGATTGAAGGGTGTGATATATCTGAAGAAAGCTTCGATGCCAAAGAAGGTATTATGATGAATTCGGGCTTCTTGAATGGCCTAACAGTAAAGGAAGCCATAGAAAAGACAAAGCAGTATATTGCCGAAAATGAGTTGGGTCGGGTTAAGGTAAACTACCGTTTGCGCGATGCTATCTTCAGTCGTCAACGCTATTGGGGAGAACCATTTCCGGTGTACTATAAGGATGGAATTCCTTACATGGTGGATGAGAAAGATTTACCCATACAGCTTCCCGAAGTGGATAAGTTTTTGCCTACTGAAACGGGCGAACCGCCATTGGGTCGTGCAAAGGACTGGACCTACAAAGGCTATCCGCTGGAGTTAAGTACCATGCCGGGTTTTGCAGGCTCGTCGGCATACTATCTGCGTTATATGGATCCGCATAACAGTAAGGAGTTGGTTTCTAAACAAGCCGATGAATACTGGCAGGATGTTGACCTTTACATTGGAGGCACAGAGCATGCTACGGGCCACTTGGTGTATAGCCGTTTCTGGAATAAGTTTCTGTTCGACCTTGGTATCGCTTGCAAAGACGAACCATTTAAAAAGCTGGTTAACCAAGGAATGATACAGGGTCGGTCTAACTTTGTGTACCGTATAAAGGGTACGAATAAGTACGTATCGCATGGATTGAAAGACCAGTATGATACTACAGAGATTCATGTTGATGTAAATATTGTAGAAAACGACATACTTGATATAGAGAAATGGCGTGAATGGTCGCCCGAATATAAGGATGCCGAGCTGATACTAGAAAACGGTAAGTACGTTTGTGGTTGGGCGGTTGAGAAGATGTCGAAATCATACTACAACGTGGTTAACCCCGATGTTATGGTTGAGCGTTATGGTGCAGATACATTACGCATGTACGAAATGTTCTTGGGGCCATTAGAGCAATCAAAACCTTGGGACACTAAGGGTATAGATGGCGTACATCGTTTCTTGCGTAAGTTTTGGCGCTTGTTCCACGATGATAAAAATGTATTGAATGTATCTGAAGACAAAGCAACAGACAAAGAGCTGAAAGTTCTTCATAAGACGATAAAGAAGGTACAGCAAGACATTGAAACCTTCTCGTTCAATACTGCCGTCAGCGCATTTATGATTTGCGTAAACGAGTTGGGAGACCTGAAGTGTAACAAGCGCGAAATTCTTGAACCGCTAACTATACTGCTTTCTTCTTTTGCACCTCACATCTGCGAGGAGTTGTGGGAGATGCTAGGACATAAAACAAGCATAACTAAGGCGCAATTCCCCGAGCTAAACGAGAACTATCTGGTAGAAGATACGTTTGAGTATCCGGTATCATTCAACGGTAAAATGAGGTTTAAAAAAGCCCTTCCGTTATCGCTTACCTCTGCCGAGGTGGAGAAAGAGGTAATGACAGATGAAAATACAGCACGTTGGCTTGAGGGTAAAACACCCAAAAAGATAGTTGTTGTAGTTGGAAAGATTGTAAATATTGTGATGTAGCAAAAAAGTACGATATGCGTATTGCGTATAGTGATATGCGAAAAAGACAAAAGAGCAAAAATCCTTATTTGGGTTTTTGCTCTTTTGTCTTTCAGTCTTTAGCTTACACTCGATATGAAATAATCTTTTATCGCAATACTCATATCACATATCGTGAAATATTCTACCAAATAGAAGCGCGTTCTTCGGGAGCTATGTACATGCCGTCTCCTTCTTTTACACCAAAGGCTTCATCAAATTGGCTGATGTGTTTTAATGTAGCATTTACACGCCAGCGACTTAACGAGTGTGGGTCTTCTTTTGTACGGCGTAGTATTTCTTTGTCGCGGATGTTGCCTGCCCATACAGTTGCATAAGCAATAAAGAAACGTTGAGCAGCGGTGAAGTCATCAAGCTTGTTTGCAATTTTTCCATCGGCAATTGCCTTCTGCATAGCAACCCACGATACCTGTAAACCACCGTTATCGGCAATGTTTTCGCCCAACGTAAACTTACCATCAGCAAATACGGTGGGGGCAACTTCAATACCATTGAAGTAGTCAACCAGTACCTGTGCGCGAGCATCAAACTTTGTAGCATCGTCTTCTGTCCACCAATCTTTAAGGTTACCTTCTTTGTCGTACTGGCGACCTTGGTCGTCGAAGCCATGAGTCATTTCGTGACCAATAACCACGCCAATTGCACCGTAGTTAGCAGCATCATCGGCAGCAGCATTGAAAAACGGAGGCTGAAGAATACCTGCAGGGAAACAAATCTCGTTAGTTGTTGGGTTGTAGTAGGCATTAACCGTTTGCGGAGTCATACCCCATTCAGTTGGATCGAGCGGCTTGTCTATCTTGCTGAGGTTATAAGCCATTTCGAAACGACTTGAACGAACGATATTCGCATAGTAGCTGTCGTTTTTAATTTCTAGTACTGAATAATATCAACACATATCGGGGTAAACGATTTTTAATCGGAAATTAACAAAC
>JAVBOE010000102.1:0-15066 GCA_031550925.1 Bacteroidales bacterium
TTATCGCGGTTCCAATGGCATCGTACTTTTGCTTGTCGTTATAAGATGCATATATGGAATCTATGTTTACCGGCTTAACATGCCGGCCAACAAAAGCTTGAACTGTATCAAACTCTTCATAATTAGCGAAGTTAGAAGATGATACATAAAAAGCAAGCGCTCTTGAAGCTTCTATATCTTGAAGCTTTTTCAAAGAATCTATACTTTCAGTTAAATCCGCTAAGCTTAGCATTTGCATTTTTCCCTTATTCTGCTCCTCGTCTGTGCGTGTCCATTGCTCCGCCCTTACCAAAAGCTCTTTTCGTCCGAATTCGCTATGAGAGAAAGGACGATTGTCTGTAATAACATCATCTCTATTTCTTTCGTCCTTATAAGAGTTACCATCATATAACGTTAATAAGTAGTCTCCGCTCTGCATCATACTGATGTAACCGGAATCGGCAATAATAACCTCGTTATTTCCGGCTTGAGCGCTATGGTTATATATCATAACCTCGCGCAGCAAGTTGGTTTTAGAATCTTTATCTCCTATCTTAATGGCAAAGCCCGGCAGGTTATTCGAAAACACGCCTACATCCAGCGCAAATACCGGGTTTTTTGCTCTTACATCTCGCAATAAGGTATCCACTTTCAGATTAGACAAAGGCAGCAGATTATTGGATATATAAAAAGCTAGAATACTTATTGTGAAAACCAAAACCATAAGCGGGCGCATGATTCGCTGTAAAGAAATACCGGCAGATTTTAATGCCAACAGCTCGTTATTTTCGCCCAAATTTCCCATGGTCATAATAGAAGCCAAAAGGGTAGAAAGAGGAAGAGCCATTGGAATTGTAGTAAGCGCCATCCAAAATAAAAGCTCGGCAATTATAGACCACTCCAGCCCTTTGCCTACAATTTCATCCATGTATATCCAGAGAAACTGCATAACAAAGATAAAGACTACAATAAAGAACGTCAGGAACATTGGTCCTGAATATGATTTAAGTAAAAGTCTATCTATTGTTTTCAAACAGCTGTTATTAATGTTTAATTATTAGTGTTTAATGTTTACCCTAAATCCCCTAATGGGGACTTTATACCTGTGCTATCATTGTTGTATTTACACATTAGCACATTTTTTTTGTTGTATATCACATATCACAACACGCATATCCCCTATCTTTATCGTGATACTTGATACTTGCATCGTGATACTATTATTTTAAAAACTCCACAATACCGTCAACTAAACCGGTAGCAAGCGGCATAGAACATTGTTCGTTAGTTTTATCGTGCTGTTTTTCCTTTTTCTTCGCGCTCCGCATCGCATGATTCATGCCACTAATCAATATTTCTTTTGCCTGGGGATATGCTGCTGCCAGCTTAGCCAGCTCTTCCTGATTTACCTGTGCATCATCAGTTCCTTGTATCAGCAAAACTTTTGCTTTAAGGTTGGCAATCTCATCAACCGGATTGTACTTAAACCAAGATATTAAATACGGCTGAATGCTGGAGTTAAAAATTGACGCAAGTGAAGGCTCAACATCTTCCAGCATATTGCCCTTTCTCATTTCTTCGATATATGTTTGCACGATATCCATTTGCTCGAGTGTAAGCTGAGACATCAAGTTATCTTCAACCGTTTCATAACCAGGGCTTCCAAGTCCTGCGATAGATACATAATATTTAATATCCGCAATCTCCGATGCCAGCATACCAACCAACGCTCCTTCGCCATGCCCTATTACCGCGATTTTACTAAAACGCTTATCTGCCTTAAGAAAGCGAAGCCAGCGAACGGCATCTTCTACCATATCTTCAATTCTAACTCCGGACTTAACGATGGCAGAATTTTTGTTTTCGGTAACTTCTCGTTTCTCTATTCTCAACGTAGAAACTCCTTCTTTTGCCAAATCTTCGGCAAGCATTTTAAGCGGACTGCTCTGCTCTATTTGAACGCTGTTACCGTCTCTGTCAGTTAAGCCAAAATCAGGAATGACTAAAGCTATAGTACCCAACTCATTATTAATTGGAATTGTGAGTGTTCCATATATATTGCCGGAAGAAGTGTGGATCATTATTTCTCGTTCTGAGAAATCAGAGCCTAGCTCTATAGAACCGCTTTGAGCCTGTAAATAAAATGTACAGGCCATAAAAATGAGGACAAAAGAAGCAAGTTTTTTCATTACTATAGAGATTTTACTGTCCTACAACGTTATCTATTAAGCTATCATCCGCAAGGTTTGGCATTGTAACTTTAAGCTCGGGTGTACGTTCCATTTCACGCTTAATTGCAAACATTGCTCCTTCATTACGAGCCCAGCTACGGCGGGCAATTCCGTTATTTACATCCCAATGCAGCATCATGTGTAAACGCTTATCGGCCTCGTCTGTTCCGTCAATTACCATACCGAAACCGCCATTAATTACTTCGCCCCAGCCTACGCCACCACCGTTGTGTATAGATACCCATGTTGCTCCACGAAACGAATCTCCAATAACATTCTGAACAGCCATATCTGCTGTAAACTTCGAACCATCGTAAATGTTCGATGTTTCCCGATACGGAGAATCTGTTCCGGATACATCGTGGTGGTCTCTGCCCAGCACAACAGGTGCGGAAATCCGTCCTTCTTTGATTGCCTTGTTCATTTCGGCAGCAATGCGGATACGACCTTCGCTATCAGCGTATAGAATACGAGCCTGAGAACCCACGACTAGGTTGTTTTTACCTGCCTCGCGTATCCAATGGATGTTATCTTCCAGCTGGCTCTTAATCTCATCTGGTGCGTTTTTATGAATGTCTTCCAGCACTTTCAACGCTATAGCATCTGTTTCTGCCAAATCTTTCGGGTCGTTTGACGTACATACCCAACGGTAGGGTCCAAATCCGTAATCGAAGAAGTTGGGCCCTAGTATATCCTGAACATACGAACGGTACTTAAAATCGCCGTTTGGCAACAGTATATCTGCGCCTGCTCGGCTTGATTCCAGTAAAAATGCATTTCCATAATCGAAGAAGTACATACCATCGTTAGCCAACGTGTTAATGGCAACAACTTGACGGCGTAACGATTCCTGCACTTTTTCTTCAAACTTATCGGGCTCTTCTGCCATCATGCGGTTCGACTCTTCCAGTGTCAATCCTACAGGATAGTACCCTCCTGCCCACGGATTATGCAACGATGTTTGATCTGAGCCTATGCTAACCTTTACTTTATCTTTAGCCAAACGCTCCCATAAATCAACCACATTGCCTTGGTACGCCAACGATATAGCCTCTTTAGCCTCCATAGCCTTACGAATACGAGGAATAAGCGTATCTAAATCTGTATATACTTCGTTAACCCAACCCTGAGAGTAGCGTGTTTGTACAACTTTAGGGTTAATCTCTGCTACAACGCCAACTATACCTGCAACAACTGCTGCTTTAGGCTGAGCTCCCGACATTCCTCCTAATCCGGACGACACAAACAGCTTTCCGCCTCTGTCTTCGCCTTGTTTTGTTACCCGTCTTGCTGCGTTTAGTACCGTAATTGTTGTTCCGTGCACAATACCTTGCGGTCCGATGTACATAAACGAACCCGCTGTCATTTGTCCGTACTGAGATACTCCCAGCGCGTTAAAGCGTTCCCAATCATCTTTAGACGAGTAGTTAGGAATAACCATTCCGTTTGTAACAACCACTCTCGGGGCTCCTTTATGTGACGGGAACAGCCCCATAGGATGACCCGAATATAGTACCAGCGTTTGTTCATCGGTCATAGTAGCCAGGTACTGCATGGTGAGCAGGTACTGAGCCCAATTCTGAAATACTGCGCCGTTACCGCCGTAGGTGATTAGCTCGTGCGGGTGTTGTGCTACGGCATAATCGAGGTTATTGCTCAGCATTAGCATAATAGCCGCCGCCTGTTTGGACTGATGAGGATAATCGTTAATGCTTCTCGCTTCAATCTTATAATCCGGACGAAAACGGTACATGTATATGCGACCGTATGTTTTTAGCTCGCTATAGAATTCTTTTGCTAAAACGCTATGATGCTTCTCCGGAAAATATCTCAACGCGTTTTTTAACGCCAGCTTCTCTTCTTCTTTTGTAAGAATATCCTTACGCTTAGGGGCATGATTTATTGACGAATCATATTGCTTTGGTTGAGGTAAAGTATCGGAAATTCCCCGAAGTATGGTAGAATGAAATTCTTCACGTGTCATATAGCTAAGTAAATGATTTAGTAATCAAACTACAAATGTAGGGAAAAAGCAACGAAGGAAAAAGACCTGACGATGCTAAGCTGGCTTAATCGTACTTAAGGGATATAAAATAAAATAAATTTTGATATTTTAATAAAAATATATTAATATTGTAGTTAATATAACTAATACATAAGATATTGAAATATATACTTATTGCATTTATACTAATAATTTACATAAATATTATCTTCTGTGAAAATCATATGGTTGTAAATGAAATTAAGATTGAAGGCACCGATAACTCTAAAAAAGACCTTTTTAGTACTTATTTTATCATTTTATTAGACTCGAACAAAAAAATTTATCAAGAGGGATATCGTTGGATTTATTCCTACCAATATCAACTTCCTATACCAAAAGAAAAAAACAATGATACAAAAATTTCACCTGATGATTTAAAACAAATAGATTATATTGAAATAAATGTTGTAACCTATAAAGATGCAACAGAAGATCAACTTTTTTTGCAGTACCAATATCCACCATTACTAAGTAGAACAGCTGCAACCATCATTGAAGATAATGAACAGATATGGATACATCCTCCAAGAGACTTCTTTTTTAAAATACTAGAATTAAATCCGTTTCCATATATAAAAAAACCTTTTGTCATTGGAAATAAATGGTCTTGGAAATTGGAAATTGGTGAACGATATAGTGATGCTAGATGGCTAGAATGGAAAGGTAATTTAGAGAATATGTATCACTATGAAATTGTAGCCGACACTATTTTAAATACTTCTTTTGGAAATCTTTATTGTTATATTACTGAAGCTATCGCTATAAATGAATATGGGACAACCAAATTAATTAGCTATTTTAATGAATATTATGGATTTATAATATTAGATTATACCAATATAGATAGTTCAAAACTTTCATTAGAACTAACTTCATATAAAGTGGATGCCGAAAAACTTTATTAAGTATAATAATTCAAAAGAGTAGGCAATACAAAATAATTATAATTATTATGAATACAAAATTTGAAAAATTGAGCGAGAAGTTGTTTTCTCATAAAATTAATCGAGAAGAGATGAAAAGAACCTTTGGTGGACAAATAACATATCAAAGATATGAAACATATGTTATGTTAAATGGTGATTATGTTAATTGTGGAGAAGACTATAGGGGAAAATCTTGCGATGCTGTACAGCAATACACATAGTAACTATTATCAAAATAGAGGTTACCTTTTGGAGATAACCTCTATTTCCTAAATTATATAATATTTAATAAGAGGGCAAGTGATACTAATATTGTCAGAGCAATACGATCAAAGTACAAATGAAGTAATAAATTGGCTTACTCATTATAATCAAGAATATATAAGAATTAACGATACAGATAATTGTGAAATAGTTAAAATAGATTGTTATAATGATAAGGTTGTTATGAATATAAATGGCTACACCTTAGATTTTAATGACATATCAACCTATTGGTATAGACGAGGTAATTTTAAAATAAAGGTCCCTATTCTCAGTTCTATTCAAGAAATACCTTTTTACGAAGATATCAAAAAAAACTTAATGAGAGAAACTTCAACGCTTGTTGAATATCTTCATCTTTTGTTGAAAAAGAAAAAACATATAGGTAGCTATTTTGATAATTACACAAACAAACTGCATAATCTTTCTATTGCAAAAAAATGTGGTCTCAAAATCCCAAATACTACTATTACATCAAAAAAAGAAGTAGTTCAAAGTTTTTTAGGAGTTGAAAAAGAAATCATAACTAAAGCAATTTCTGAAACCATAATGCTCCACTATGATAACTCTATTGCAATTCAAGCCTACACAAATGAAGTAAAAGCAAATGAGATTAATGATTATAATAATTTCATATTTCCTTCTCTTATACAAAATAAAATCGAAAAAAAGTTTGAAGTTCGAATATTTTACTTGGACAAGTCCTTTTATACAATGGCAATATTTTCTCAACAAAATAAAAAAACAAAAGTAGATTTCAGGAATTATGATAGAAATAAGCCTAATCGATTTATACCATATTCATTACCAAAAGAAATCGAGAATAAATTAACATCTTTTATGACATACCAAAAATTAACTTCTGGTTCAATTGATATGGTCATTGATATTAATGGTGATTATATTTTTCTAGAAGTTAATCCAGTTGGACAATATGGCATGATTTCTTATCCATGTAATTACTTTTTACATAAAAAAATAGCAGAATATCTATGTGTACATTAAATGAAAAGATTGAAAAAGATAGAAAAATTCTAATAAATAAGTTTAACAAAATAAAGTTCCCAATTTTTTATTCTTATTCTATATGCGTACATTATGAAGGTGCTGGTGAAATTATTATTTTCAATGAAAGTAAATGGCATAATACAAAATACTATTCAGTATATCCATTTTACAAATCAATAATGAATATAAATGAATAGTATAGTTTTTAAATTATTTTCAGATTGTATACCTGTTAAAGGATTTAGAAGAAGTATTCTATATGACTTAGGTCAAAATAACTATCGATTCATACCTAATGCTTTATATGAAATACTAAACTTCCACCAAGGTAAATCTCTTGAATCCATAAAAAAACAATTTGAGGGAAATGAAGATATTATTGATGAATATTTCAACTTTCTTCAAGAAAATAATTATATATTTTGGTGTAATGCTGGACAAATAAAAAATTTCCCTGCATTAAATATGAGATGGGACTATCCCGCTATTATTTCAAATTCTATCATACAAATTAATTCCGAAATAAAAATTCATATAAGTAGTATTCTCCATGAATTGGCAAAACTAGGATGTAAAGATATTTTTCTATACTTTAAAAATTCTTTTAATATAGAATATATGTCACTAATCTTAGAGCTAATCAAAGAATATCCATATAAATCAGTTGACATACTCTTACCATACGACTGTAATTTTAATCCCATAATTTTTGAGAATATTTGTAAAAAAAATGTAGTTATTCATCAATTTATAATTTATAACTCACCCTATAGTAAACAAATATCGACCTCAAATAAAACTATGGGAATAATTCGATTTTTATCAAAGCAATCTATCTCCTTTAATACTATATCTGAAAGTAATTTTTATGTGGATATCTCAACTTTTATAGAAGCTCAAAAATTCAATCTTTTTTTTAATAGAAAAACTATCATTTCAAGTTTAGGTTATATAACTAATTCAATTAATGATAATGGAATTAAATGGGATTTAGATAGGCATTCATTAGTGGAAATAATAAACCAAAAGACTTTTCAAGAAAAGTGGTTTATATGTAAAGACTTAATTAATGTATGTAAAGAATGTGAATACAGGTATATGTGCATTGATAGTAGAGATCCTATAAAAATAAACTCTCGCTGGATTTACGCTGAAGAGTGTGGCTATAATCCTTATATTGCCAAATGGATTCATGAAACTGGATATATTCCCGTAGACAATTACAATAAGTATTAAGCATTCAGTAAATTCCTCAATATATGCTAACTTTGCATTTTGTTTAATTGCTCTAAAGTTATCCAAACCGTTATTTTTACATGTACAAGCACATCTTTTTTGACCTTGACCGTACCTTATGGGACTTTGATACTAACACAAAAGACACCATTCGCGAGATTTACTACAGCTACGATTTTCAGAATTCTATCGGCGATTTTGACGTGTGGTACCCAAACTACCAAAAGCATAACATCCATTTATGGGATTTGTACGGACAAGGAGAAATTAAAAAAGAGTACCTGCGCGATATGCGCTTTTACTTTGCACTAAAAGATTTTGGCGTGGACAACATGGCTTTAGGTGCCGAATTCGGTAGAAAATTTGTAGAACAAAGTCCTCAAAAAACAACTGTATATGAGTATGCCAACGAAATTCTTACATACTTAAGTAAGAAGTACCGACTACATATTATAACCAACGGCTTTAAGGAAATACAGTATGTTAAGCTTAACAACACCGGATTAATTCGCTATTTTGATAACGTTTTTACATCGGATGTTATTGGCTACAATAAGCCGCACCCCGGTATCTTTCATCATGCAGTAAGCTCGCTTAACGCAAAGAAAGAAGAGTGCATAATGATTGGCGACGATTTTAAATCGGATATTCTTGGTGCCAGAAACTCTGATATCGATCAGGTTTTCTTTAACCACAAAGATGCCGTATATGATGTAAAACCAACTTACGAGATTAAATCGCTAAAAGACTTGGAAAGCTTTCTGTAGCTATATTTCCAGCTCATAACCCTGCCCGAAGGTTGTAAGCAAAGCTCTGTAGAGCGCTGTTTTTTTGTTATTCTCTGCCTGCCCATACGTAAAAATAAGCGTTTCGAGAATGCGCAACGCTACCCTCTGATTATCGCATGCCGCTATCTGGCTTCTTCTAAACTCAATACCTAAATGCGATATATAATCAATAATATCATCTTCGCGAACAAGCTGCCCATAGCTATTGGTGTTGATATAGAAAACAGGATTCTCGTCATTTTCGCCCTTATAGCAAAGAATAAAATTACCGGGCACACACACTCCATATACCGGAAGGTTTAGACGTTGGGCTATTGCTAGATAAAGAACACCCATCGATACAGAGTTGCCTACTTTATTGTCTATCAAATAGTTTATATAGCATAATTTAGGATTTAAAGCATCCTCATGCTTTTTTATGCTAAACCCATACACCTTATACACCGCTTGATTAATAAAAGACAGGCTT
Source organism: Bacteroidales bacterium (assembly GCA_031550925.1). Lineage (GTDB taxonomy): Bacteria > Bacteroidota > Bacteroidia > Bacteroidales > UBA932 > JAIRNF01. The sequence goes on from JAVBOE010000102.1 coordinate 8,949, forward strand.
TCGAAGGGGTTAGGAGTGTTATTAGAATTTAACCATACGCTTATTCTAATATCTTCAATAACCTTTGCAAGCGTAGAGAGCTGAAGACTTGGGTACTGAAACTTTGCTATCCAATATGCTCCCTCCAAAAGATCTCCGGCACCATTATTTATCCAGCTTGTGAAGCCTTGCATAGCCTCTTTGTGCTGTATCTCATGTAAGATATCTTCTATACGCTCCTGTATTACTACGTTTGTTGTTTGATACCATGCTTTTTCCAACATAGGAACGACCTTAACTCCTTGCGACATAATATCGGCCGCAATAAGCTTGTACACCTCAACATCGGGGTCGTCGAGTAGGTTTACAATATTGTCAAGATCAAATTCCTTCATTATCTTATAGTGTATCAATCTATATGTCTAACAGCTTATCTAAAGCCATTTCTACCATTTGTTTTACATATGGTTTGTAGTCGCTGTTGGCTGTTTTGTTATCTCTGTTTGCAATTATGGTACATATAGTAGATGCTTCGTGCCCCAGCAGCTTGCTCAATCCGGCTAAAGCGGAGCTTTCCATTTCAAAGTTGGTTATCCGCTTACCTTTATATAAAAATGATTCTATTTTTTCGTTCTGATTAGTATCTGCTAAAGGAATTCGCACCACACGACCTTGTGGTCCGTAAAACCCCGGAGATGAGATAGTCATGCCATGTATTACATCATTGCCAAATAAATCAATCAGCATCTGTGACGATTCTATGAAATATGGAGCAGGCAGCTGCTTTAGCCAGCTCATATGCTTAACAAATGCTTCTTCGTAATCAAGCAGGCAAACTTCGTCACGCCCTTCGTAGAAGTTCAGCAAACCATCAAAGCCGATAGATATATCGGACATCACAAACGAGCCTACAGGAATATCGGGCTGAATAGCTCCGGATGTTCCTAGCCGTAGTATGGTAAGCTCCGTTCTATCCTCTTTTTCTGTACGGGTATTAAAATCAACATTTACTAGAGCATCCAGCTCTGTAACAACAATATCGATGTTATCGGTACCAATACCCGTAGATAGTACGGTAAAACGCTTTCCATTGTATATTCCTGTTTTAGAGACAAATTCTCTGTTAGCCCTGGTTACCTCAACCTTATCAAAGTAGCCGGAAACCATTTCCACTCTTCCCGGGTCTCCTACTAATATTACAGTATCTGCTAAATCTTCAGGTTTTAAATGAAGATGAAAAACGCTTCCATCACTATTTATAATCAATTCTGATTCGGGTATTGTTCTCATACTTTTACTGGTACTTGGTTTTCTTAATTTCAAATGTAGCTATTATTTCCAACAAGCTACAATGTTAGCCAAAATCTTTTCATTTCTATCGGCTCTTTAAATAAAGAGCTATATCTTTGCATACACACTAAATGAAACGCAAATTATGATACAACGAATTCAATCTCTTTATCTACTTATAGTAACAATCTTACAGGTTATTGTGTTCTTTTCAAAACAAGCTACTTTTATTAATTCTGCGGAAGTAGAAGAAACACTACGCATTGCCGATATGTGGCCTATGGCTATACTCATAGGAACTACGGCACTTTTAGCTTTTATCGCTATATTTTTATACCATCATCGCATAACGCAAATTCGCCTAACTATATTTAACGGGCTATTACTGGTTATGTTACAAGCAGTAATCGTATATTTTCTTATTAAGACATCAGGCTTGACGCAAGAAATCAGCTATTCTATAAATGCTATATTCCCAATTATCAGTGCTGTTTTAAGCTATCTTGCCATTAGAGGCATTGGTAAAGACGAAGCAATGATAAAGGCTTTGAACAGGCTGAGATAGAGAAAGCCCACCCCAACCCTCCCAAAGGGAGGGAGTATTCCCTCACCCTTTGGGGGAGGGCAAGGGAGGGGGCTTTGTTAATTTACACATTAAAATAAATGGACATTATTTTTCTGGTTATTGGATTATTTGTAGGGGCAATAGCTACATGGCTGATTGCAAAATCAAGATATTCGGCAAATCAAGGCATTTCTCAGGCAGAGCTGGAAGAGCGTTACGTTGCCCGTACTTTCTACGACGAAGCCAAGTTTGAAACAGACCAGTATGGCAAACAGCTGCTGGCGGTTAGTACAGAATTGGCTAAAAGTGAAGAAAGAGTAGCCAACCTCGAAAAAGACTTATCCGGAATACAAGAAACATTTCGCTTAGAATTCAAGAACTTAGCAAATGAGCTGCTCGAGGAAAAGAGTAAAAAATTTACAGAGCTGAACGAAAAGAAAATCGGAGATATTCTCTCACCTTTAAAAGAAAAAATACAGCTGTTTGAGAAAAAGGTAGAAGATACCTACAACCAGGAAACCCGCGAAAAAGCATCGCTGCGCAAAGAGCTTGAGCAAATGATGAAGCTGAATATGCAGGTTAGCGAAGATACCAATAAGCTGACAAAGGCACTAAAGGGCGACTCTAAAACACAAGGCGATTGGGGAGAAATTCAGCTGGAGCTGATACTCGAAAAAGCAGGACTGCAAAAAGGTCTGCACTTCCTGATTCAAGAAAACTATAAAACCGAAGACAACACAAATGTACGTCCCGACTGCGTTATAAACTTACCAGAAGGAAAAAACTTTATAATAGACTCTAAAGTATCGCTAACCGCATACGAGCATTACTATAACGAAGAAGATGAAGCTAAGCGTGTACGCTATCTGTCAGAACATATAAGCAGCCTTAACCGTCATATTCAGGATCTAGGAAGTAAAAATTATCAGAACCTATACGGTGTAAATCCACCCGACTATGTATTACTATTCGTTCCGCTAGAAGCTGCATTAACACTTGCTCTTAAAGAAGATATAGGACTGATGGATAAAGCGCTTAGTCGCAATATTGTACTTGTTTCTACCTCTACGCTTCTTGCAACACTAAGAACTGTATCATTTATTTGGAAGCAGGAAAACCAGCGAAAAAACGTAATTGAAATAGCAAAAGAAGGTGGTGCTCTATACGATAAATTTGTAAGCTTTATGGAAGACCTGACAAAGGTTGGTTTAAGGTTGGATGATGCTAAGAAAGAGTACGTTGAAGCCATGAAGAAGCTCTTTGATTCACCACGAAAAGGAGATACGATTATAGGTCGTACACAGCGTTTAAAAGACTTGGGAGCAAAAGCCAGCAAATCAATTCCACAACAGCTACTGGACAGAATTGAAGAATAATTAATTAACACATCAGATATGAAAAAACTTATTCTTTTATCATCTTTATTTTTACTGCTACTAAGCGCATGCGGGCAACAACAAAGTAAAGAAGAGCAAGAGCTTAGAGGCAAAATTGCTCAAATGCTTATGGTTGGCTTCCGAGGTACGGAACTCACCCAAGATAGCCACATCTATGGCGATATAAAAGACCTTAAAATTGGCGGTGTTATTCTGTTTGAGTATGATGCTCCAACCAAAAACCGTCCTCGTAACGTAGAATCTGAAGCACAAATAACCAAGCTGGTATCAGATATGCAAGCCATTGCCGATACTAAGCTATTAATCTCAATTGATCAAGAAGGAGGTAAGGTAAACCGCCTAAAAGAAAGCTACGGATTCCCTCCAACCGTTAGCGCACAATATCTGGGAGAGGTCAACAATCCTGATACTACAGCGCTTTGGGCGGATCGTACCGCAGAGCTCTTACATCGTATGGGTTTTAACTTAAACTTTGCCCCTTCTGTTGATATAAACGTAAACCCCGAAAACCCTGTTATCGGTAAGATAGAGCGTAGCTTCTCTGACGACCCACAAGTTGTTACGGATAATGCTCGTATATGGGTTAATGAGCATAAAAAATGTGGTGTTATCAGCTCGTTGAAACATTTTCCGGGGCATGGCAGCTCAAAGACAGACACTCATCTAGGACTTACCGATGTTACAGATACTTGGACCGAAGCTGAGCTTATACCATACAAAACACTAATATCGGAAGGTTTATGCGATATGGTAATGACCTCACATGTTTTCAACTCTAAGCTGGATCCCGATTATCCTGCAACTATGTCGAAAGCTATTCTTACAGGACTTTTACGTGAGCAACTGGGTTATAATGGGGTTATCGTAACAGACGATATGGCAATGGGCGCAATTGTTGAGCACTATAGCTTTGAAGAAGCTTTGGAAAAAACCATCAATGCCGGAGCTGATATCCTTATTTTATCTAACAACGGAAAAGAATACGATCCTGAGGTTGCAAAAAAGGCTATCGATATTATTTACAGGTTAGTTGATGAAGGAAAGATTGAGAAACAGACCATAGAAAATGCCTACAATAGAATAGTAGGCTTAAAAAAGACTTATAGCATACTATAATAGTCGCTTTATAAACGAATAATACCCGCAAATATTTGTTTTGCGGGTATTATTCGTTTATAAGAGATTATCTTAATACGCTCTATAGCTTAATATGATTGTTTATACTCACGAAATGTACCATCTGTACAAGTAATGGTAATAGTACCAACATCTCCTCCTGTACCATATCTCGCCGTAAAAGGAGCTTCATTTCCTATGTACTGAACTCTAAATTGATAACACCCACCGGAAACAAATTTCAAATCCTCATTTTTTACAATATCTTCAAGAATCGCCACACTAAACGATCCGTATTTAGTGATAGATCCTAATCCAAGACCTTCAGACCAAGAAGCCGTCTTAGTTTCAGGAGTATAACTCTCTAGATATGAATAACTTAGCGACCATAATATTGTCGAACTATTAGCGAAGCTCATCGAAAAATCTGAGAATCTAATATTTTGACTGTTTGAGTCTTCGTCCGTAATACTAATTGTTCCGCCAAAAACATAGGAATAACCCTCTACGGCATATTTTAGGTCATTTACATCAATATTTTTTGCTGTAGCTTCTGATAAAGCCGAGGTAGCTCCGTCTAATCTAGCTACTAGCGTCCCTCCATAAGCCTTATAGGTATCATTGGTCTCTTTAATGCGATCAAGATTTGCTGTAAATATAACAACTCCATTGTTTTCATCAACAGTCACTCCCGTCATCTCTCCAGCCTCTTCATATGTTTTAATAAGCTTATTAAGTATAGTCTCTATGCTTCTACCATGATTATGCATAAGGATAAAGTTATCATAAAAGACTACCTCATCCGGTTCTTGAGTAGGAGTATCATTGTTTAAACAAGAGGTTAGTAAAAGCACGGCAGGTACAAAAACTAACAGTAATTTCTTCATCTCAATTTTGTTTTTAGTGAAATAAATATGTTATATCAATTTTATATCTCTATCTATTAATATCGATAATAATCAGGCTTGTAAGGTCCTTCTATTGGTACTCCTATATAATCTGCCTGTTGCTTAGCTAACGTTGTAAGCTTAACACCCAAATGCTCTAGGTGCAAACGGGCAACTTCTTCATCTAAATGTTTAGGCAAACAATATACTCCAACCTCTAAAGGTTTTTGCCAAAGCTCTAGCTGAGCCAGCGTTTGATTAGAGAACGAATTGCTCATTACAAATGACGGATGCCCTGTTGCACAACCAAGATTTACTAACCTACCTTCTGCCAGCAAAAAGATTGCATGTCCATCCGGAAACGTAAACTTATCCACTTGCGGCTTGATTGTTTCTTTTTCGATACCTGGCATAAATGCTAGAGCATCAACCTGTATCTCGTTATCAAAGTGCCCTATGTTACATACGATAGACTGATCGAGCATTTTTTTCATATGCTCAAGTGTGATAATATCTCTATTACCAGTTGTAGTAACATAGATATTCCCTTCGCCCAGCGTATCTTCTACTGTTTTAACTTCAAAGCCTTCCATAGCCGCTTGCAGAGCGCAAATAGGGTCTATCTCGGTAACAATAACTCTTGCACCATACGAGCGCATAGATTTGGCACAACCCTTGCCAACATCGCCATAACCGCAGATAACCACTACCTTACCGGCAATCATAACATCAGTAGCACGCTTAATACCGTCTGCCAAAGACTCGCGACAACCATACAGATTGTCAAACTTACTCTTTGTAACAGAGTCGTGTTCGTTGATATCTGGTTCTAGTAGATCTCCACGTTGTTTCCTTTTATATAATAAAATAAAACACAGGGGTGT